>CAZFCG010000040.1:27620-30847 GCA_964517595.1 uncultured Geobacter sp.
ACTCGCGCATCAGCAGATGATCCGGCTTGCTGGGGACATAGGCGTCAAAGCAACGCACATATTCGGGAACGATGGCGTCCAGATTCATGGCCGGACGTTCCCCCGGGAATGGTCATAGATGACCAGGTCTCCCTGTCCGGCGTCGGGAATGAGCAGCCGCGGAGCGAATCCGCACTGCGCCAGGGCGTCGGCGAAGGCCGTGTCTTCGCTGCGTCCGGTGTTGATCTCCACGAGAAAATTGGCTATTCCTTCGCTCTCCAGCAGGTCCAGATGGCCCTCAAGATTGGCGGCCATGTCCCTCCCGGCGCACAGCGGGCGGATAATCGCCAGGGAACGGGAATAGTCCAGTTCCACCGCCAGCACCGAAGCATCACGCGCCAGGCCGCGGTCCCCGGCGCTTTCCCGCACCTGCCGCGGCAGGCAGAGCCTTTCGTACTGCTGGTGGAGAAAGGCCGCGAGGACGGGGGAGCAATAGACTATCCCGCCGCTCTCCTCCCTCAGTTGGCGGAAATAGTAGACGGAGCGGGAGGCCTGGCCGTCCACGCCCGCCATTTGCAGCTCTCCCAGGAAATCAAAGAAACGCTCGTATCCCACCAGCGGACCCTGCCGGCGCAGCAGCCCCCGGGCCTTGGTGCGGGAGACGCGGCCGACCGCCTCGTCCAGGAGCATGGTCAGGGTATTGTCGTCCGGGTCGTCACGGAAGAGGTATGGTCCGTACATCTCGATACACGTTTCCGTCAGATGCGCCCAGAGCACGCCCCCTGTAATCCAGTCGCCCGCCACGGCCAGGAGAGCGTGCAGCCGCCCGGCGGTCAGCATGTCAGCGGCCATGGAGGGGCGGGCGAGGAAGTGGGGGATGAACGGAGCGCCCGAGGCATTCACCATGGCCGCGAAGTGCCGCACATCGTCGCGGGAAGGCTCCGAAAGCCTTGGGCCTGGGCCGCCGGAGGGGGGCAGGGGGACGTTGCGGGCCGGTTCATAGTCCCTGTCCATGGTCAGGCGGATCACCACCCGATCGTTGTCGCCGAAGTCCAGTCGGAGGCTGGAGACTGAACGGGCAGCAATCATCGGGCCCAGCATCTCCAGGGAGTCCTCGCTGTCATGGCTGACGCGCCAGGTCAGGTTGAAGGCGCGCATGTCCGGATTGGCCGCATGGAAGGAAAGGGAGAGGGAGAGACGGTACCCTTCGTCCCCAAGGGCAATCTCCAGCGATGATTCCCGTGCGGCCCTTGACATATAGAATGAGAACAGCTCTTCCACAGCCAGGGTCAACGCGCCGCTCTCCCGGTCGCCGAGACCGAAGCCCCTGGCCCCCTTGTCCGCGAACTCCATGGCAAGGGGGAGGAACGGAGCGGTGAAGGGGATGCGAAGCAGGGCGTCTTTCCGGGTAGGTATATGCTGTGTCATTTGGCTGCCTTTTTCGTGTCGCGGGTTAGTGTTTTTTCAGGTCGCTCATCCGGAATGATATGGGGAGGGCTATGCTGCCGTCCAGGGTTTTTTCCGTTGTGAGCGGAGTCCATATGGTTATGGTGATGATGTCGGGAGGTTTAAGCGAAAAGGCCCCCTTTGCGATGGGGGGCAGATAATCTTTGAAATCATGGATTTTGCCGTCTTCGCCATCAAAGAAAAAACCCGGATATTGCCATGCCATGTGGCCGCCGGAGCTCTGGGTGGTAAAGATGAAGAACCGGGAATCGGGGGTCCATGCGCCATGTTGAAAGGTCAGGCCGTGTTCGCCGCTTCTGGATGTATAATCCCACTTCACCGCATCCTCCCTTTTCACGCTTCTCATCTCAAGGATGAATTCCGGGGGAAGGCCGGCGGATTGCATAACGGTTCTGATGATGGCGGAGAACGCGCCGTCCGGGGATTTCATAATTGTCGCCTCGTTTGCCTGGATTATTGAGGCGCAACAAAGCGTATACAGGGTGAAAACAAATATCCTGAACAGTCTGTGGAGATTTCCTTTTTTCATGGACGATCTCTCTTCCTTCTCCGGGACAGTCTTTACAGCGCTCTTTGTTCCCAGTCCTTCCGTATCATTTCCACCAGGTCGCGTCCGCGGGCTGAATGGATCTTCATGCCGTCGAAGTCCGGGTCAACGAAGTGCTTTTGCATCAGCAGGCCGTCGTCCCCGAACCAGATGGGGAGGAGGCCTCCCAGGGTGCAGCCGTGTTTGCGCAGCAGTTCGACGGCGCCTCCCGACCATGGCTTGCCCAGGTTGATGAAAAACTGGCAAAGGGCGTAGCCGTCCTCCCGCAGTTCCCTTTCCAGCGCGTCCAGGCGGTCGGCCAGATCTTTTCCCGGCGCCATTATCGAGCATCTGGCGACGCCGGCATAGTCAAAGCGCTTCACCTCCATCTCCGCGCCGGTATCGGGGAGGCCGGCATGGGGTACTAGTAGTTCCCGGTCCAGGTTCAGGCCGTCCAGGATCCATTTCACCTCATTGACATATGGATCGGGGAGGTAAAGGGGCCTGTGGCCATCGCGGTCCACCCGGAAAAAGACCAGGCAGCCGACCCTTCCCGCCGCGCTTTGTTCCGTTTCGTATGCCTCCGCGGGCATCAGGGCGGGTTCCACCGCGGTTTCAAGCGCCCTTGCATGTCTGGAGAGCTTCTGGGTGGTGACATGGTTGCAGACCGCCTCGCCGAAAAAGCCGTCGATGCCTTCCCGTCCCGCCAGTTTCAGCAGCAATTCATTGGCCCTGAAGAATGCCAGGGTGGAACGGTACCCGGGCAGGGTAAGTCCCACTCCGTACTCATAGAGGTTGGGGTTGGGCGCGGCGCCGCGGTAGAGGGCGACATGGGAAACCACGTCGCCGGAGGCGGCTCTGGCGACCACGCTGTGAATGTTTCTCCGGCGGTTTTCCTCTGCCAGTCTTTCCGGTATGTAATAGGTATCGATGGGATATCCATCGCCGTAAACCGCATAGAAAAGCCGGGCCACTCCCGCACCGTCCGAAGGCTCGAAATAACCGGCGGAGTATTCCTGCCCATCCGGGATGGCGTGTCGTTCGCCGGCCAAGAGCTTAATGGCTTCCTCTCTGTTCATGGATACTCTCTCCGTTTATGTGGTTCGCGCCGCAGGTTCCGTCATGTCCCGGCGCATGCGCAAGTGATTTCACCTTTTCCCATGGCGCAAAATACCCTAAATGTGGCGACCCCGCAAATTCAACCCAGATTTTCCATTAGCAGTTTTGGTTGTTTATGCTGATAGAGCTGGTGGTC
>CAZFCG010000041.1:0-30650 GCA_964517595.1 uncultured Geobacter sp.
GGAGAGGGGACTTCTTTGAGATTTGCATGATGCTCGAATATGTATATTTATCCACGGAAAAGAAGATTTGACTTTCCCGGCAATGCACAATGTTGTTATTCTCGGCCAAGGACCGGCCAGGAAAACCGGACATTAATTCCCAGGCGGCGGATCGCCTCGTAAGGATCCTGATTACATGAAAAACACCTCTCCGAAAGGAACCGGCATACGCGATATGTTCGCGGCAATCGCACCCAGGTACGACCTGTTGAACAGGCTCCTTAGTTTCGGGATAGACAACTCATGGCGCCGGTCGGCCGTGGCGAGGCTCTCATGTCCGAAAGGCGGCGTCATCCTGGATGCAGCATCTGGTACCGGAGACATGGCCCTGGCGGCTGCACACATTGACGGCGCCACCCGGATTGTGGGCGTTGATTTCTGCAGTGAAATGGTGAAAATCGCTGAAACGAAAATCGGCGCGTCGAAGTATCGGGACAGGATAAAACTGGCGGTCGCATCGTGCGAGGCGCTTCCCTTCCGTGAAGGTGTTTTTGACGCCGCAACAATAGCCTTCGGCATCCGAAACGTCCGGGACAGAAAACAGGGCCTTCGCGAGATGCTTCGCGTACTGGCGCCGGGAGGCATTCTGGTGATACTGGAGTTTTCCGAACCTCCATCACCTTTTTTCAGGCCTCTTTACCGCTTCTACCTCAGACGGTTGCTGCCCACCGTAGGAGGGCTCCTGTCGGATTCCAGCGCCTATAGATATCTGCCGGAATCCGTCGAGGCCTTTCCGGAACGGCGCGCATTCGAGGCGCTCATGACCGAGGCGGGTTTCTCGCACACCCGGCATACTGATCTCAGCTTCGGCATCGTTACCATTTATGAGGGGCGGAAACCATTCATTTCCCCTTGATAAGCTCCTCAACCTTTAGTTCCAGGTCGTCGCCGTTAACCGCATGAACCCGGCGGTCATCCTGCTCGCTCCGGACCAAACCCTCATCAACCCATTTCAATATGAGTGTCCTGGAAACTCCAAACTTGGACTCGGCCTCTTCCACCGTATACCACGTCTTTGATAAAGGCATTCAAATCATCTCCTTTCATTCAGGAGGGTTCAGTATAACGATAATCAACGTCGATACAACAAAAAATCTCGGCGGAACTCTTTCAATTCACACTTCTTCCCTGCCGGAATTGCATCAGGGCGCCGGGATATAACGGCGGCAACAGGCGGAAAGTGGCGACCTTGACAGGAAATACCCTTTTCTGTATAACTTGGACACTGTTCAGGACAAAGGAACAGCAGGGAGAAGATTGTGTTTATCGCAGCCAATTTTTTTGTCGCCATCGGGCAGATACTGGATTTTGTACTGACAATATACATGTATATCATTATCGCCAGCGCGCTGATATCATGGGTCAATCCTGACCCGTACAACCCCATTGTCAGCTTTCTCCGCCGCGCCACTGAACCCCTTCTTTACCGTCTGCGCAAAAGGCTTCCCGCATTGGGCGGTCTGGACCTTTCTCCCCTCATCGCGCTCCTTGCCATATATTTTCTGAAGAAATTCGTAGTAACATCAATCATCGATCTCGGATACCGGCTTAAACTCGGCATAGGAGGGATTCAGTGAAAATCACGCCACTGGACATACAGCAACAGCAGTTCAAGGGAAAACTTTTCGGCGGACTGAACCCTGATGACGTCGATTCATTTCTCCAGGCCGTTTCCAGGGAAATGGAAAACCTGAACAGAGAAAACACGAATCTGCGCGAAGAGATTCAGAAATGCCAGTCAGAATCGGAGATACTCGTTCAAAGGGAAAAAGAGTTGCGCGAGATGCTTCTTTCCGCCCAGAAGATAACCGATGAAATGAAAAACAACGCCAGGAAAGAGGCCGATCTGGTCATCGCGGAAGCTGAAGTCCAGGCGGAAAAGATTGTCGCCGACGCCCAAAACAGGGCCGTTCAATTGAAAAACGAGATCCAGGAACTGCGCCGACAAAAGGCCCAGTTTGAATCCGCGTTCCGCGCCCTGCTCGACTCTTATTCCAGAATGCTGGCCGTTACCGATGAGTAACTCCACAACCGATGGACTCAGTGTAACCGAAACAGAGAGTGGCGTAACTTTTTCCATCCATGTCCAACCAGGCGCCAGCCGCAATGAGATTATCGGACCAAGTGGAAGTGAATTGAAAATCCGCCTTACCTCCCCGCCGGTTGAGGGCGCCGCCAATAAACTCTGCCGTCAATTCCTGGCCAAACTGCTTCGTGTCGCCAAATCGGACGTTCAAATAATCGCTGGCGAAAAATCAAGGCACAAAACCATCAGAATTGAAGGCATAACCGGGGAAGCAGTCCATAAACTCGCAATGTCAGCACGGAGTAACAAATGAAAGCCAGAGACATAATGATAACGGATGTGCCTACCATTTCCAGGAAGACATCTCTCAAGGACGCAGTACTGAAACTCAAAAAAAACTATGGGGACAAGAGCTTCCTTAACGCAGCGCCCGGTCTGGTTGTCGTCAATGAATGGGGCGAGCTGTCCGGTGTGTTGATGCCCTTGACCATTATGCAGACGCTCCTCGAGGATACCACCTCCGCTGATCCATGCACAAAGGAAAACATGGGCAGCTTTGAACATTTATGCGATAAAATCAAAGACAAGCTGGTTGAGGACGTAATGGAGAGAGAACCCATTTCAGTAACCGAAGACGCTCTGCTCATCGATATCGCTTCACTTTTCGTAAAATACCGTTTTCAGAGAATTCCTGTAGTAAGGGACAAAAAGGTGGTGGGCATCATCTATCGGACCCCCCTCCTGTTCGCCATGACCAACAGCCTCTTTAAATAAATAACACCGTTGCATGAATTCATCCCCGAAGCGGTTCTGGTAGGAAAAACACCCGGAAAACTCCGAAAATTAATGACTACCGATAGAATCAACCGGGCACGACGAATCAAACTTTCGGAACATCAATAACCAGACCGTGAGCCTTGCCCGGCCAAAGGGGTTGACAAACACGGGTGACAGTTCTTATAGTTACCCTGATAATGTCCCAGGAGGTAGTAAAAATGCCATTATATGAATATCACTGTTCAGATTGCGGCAAGGAATTCGAACTGCGCCAGAAATTTTCCGACGCTCCCGCCACCGTTTGCCCCGCCTGCGGCGGCGCCATTGAAAAGATGATTTCCAGAACAAGTTTTTCCCTGAAGGGGAGCGGCTGGTACAGTGAGGGTTACTCGAAGGACTCCCGACCAAGTACCCCGAGTATCTGCCCGAAAGATGGCGCTTGCGCCTCATGCCCCTCGGCGGCGGCCTGAAACGCCTCGTCAGAATCCCCCGAACGGGGGATTTTTTTTGTCCCGGGTTTCTGACCATTCACATGCCGGGTAATCTATCATGGAGCGCCTCCGAAACGGTGGCGCGTTACGAAAATCTCCGGAGGAGCTTACTTACATGGCTAAAATTATTGACGGAAAGGCCATCGCCAAAAAAATCAGGGGCGACATTGCATCGGAAGTCAAAAAGCTCACATCTCAGGGAGTCCGCCCCGGACTCGCCGTGGTTCTGGTGGGAGAAAACCCGGCCAGCAGAGTTTACGTGAGCATGAAGGAAAAGGCCTGCGGTGAAGTGGGTATATTTTCCGCCGAATACACCCTTCCCGCGGATACCCCGGAGGCGGAGCTTCTCTCTCTCATAGGAAAACTTAACAATGATGAAAGGATACACGGAATCCTCGTGCAACTGCCGCTTCCGAAACACATGGATGACCTCGGGATTCTGGAAGCCATTTCGCCGGAAAAGGACGTAGACGGATTTCATCCTTTCAACATGGGAAGACTCATCATCGGCAGACCGGTTTTCCAGCCCTGCACACCCTATGGGATCATGGAGCTTCTACGGGAGACCGGCATCGATCTGAAGGGCAAGGAAGTTGTCGTGGTGGGCCGCTCCAACATAGTGGGCAAGCCCGTGGCTTTCATGTGCATGCACCAGCACGCCACCGTGACCATCTGCCACACGAGGACCGTCGACCTCCCGGCAAAGATAGGGGCAGCAGATATCCTGATCGCCGCGGCCGGCAAAGCGGAGATGATCCGGGGAGAATGGATAAAGGAGGGCGCCGTGGTCATCGATGTGGGCGTGAACCGCCTTCCCGACAACAGGCTCGTGGGCGACGTGGAGTTCCAGCAGGCTTCCCGGCGCGCCTCCCACATAACGCCTGTCCCGGGCGGCGTCGGACCAATGACCATCACCATGCTCCTCAAGAATACCCTTCAGTCCGCGAAAATGACTCTGGAAACCACGCAAAACAAGCAGTAAACGGCTATCGTCATTCCACAACAATGGAGGACTTATGAAAATAAAAAAGGCGATATTCCCCGTCGCCGGTCTCGGTACCCGCTTTCTCCCAGCCACCAAGGCCTCTCCCAAGGAAATGCTCCCTCTCATCGACAAGCCTCTTGTCCAGTATGTGGTGGAAGAGGCGGTAGCGGCCGGCATTGAGCAGATCCTTTTCGTGACCGGCCGCAACAAACGGGCCATTGAAGACCATTTTGACATTGCCTTTGAGCTGGAGTCCGTCCTGCGAGAGAAGGGAAAAGAGGATGAGTTCAAGGAGGTCCGCGACATCGCGGAGATGGTAAGCATTTACTACGTCCGTCAGAAACAGGCGCTGGGTCTGGGCCATGCGATTCTCTGCGCCAGGGAATTCGTGGGCAACGAGCCGTTTGCCGTGCTCCTTGGCGACGACATCATAGATTCGGACAGTCCGTGCCTCAGCCAGCTGCTGGCTGTTCATGAAAGACACCAGGGCTCCGTGCTGGGACTTGAGCAGGTGCCCATGGAAAACATCTCCGCTTACGGATGCGTCGACGCGGAAGAGATTTCGAGTGGGATTTACAAAGTGAACAATCTGGTGGAAAAACCGAAAATGGAAGACGCGCCTTCCGACCTTGCCATCATCGGCCGCTATATCCTTACTCCGGAAATCTTTCCAATCCTTGAGCGGCAGACGCCTGGGAAAGGCGGAGAAATCCAGCTTACCGACGCCATTCTGAGACTCTCTCGTAATGAGCCCGTCTATGGTTGCAGATTCGAAGGAACCCGTTACGACTGTGGAGACAAGCTGGGTTTCCTGAAGGCAACACTGGATATGGCGTTGAAGAGGGACGAATTGGGCAAGGAACTGGAGGAGCACCTGAAGAAACGCCTGTGCTGAAAACCCGACCATACGGATGGATTCGTCCGGAACGCCGGAATATTATGAGGGACGTTTCCATCCGTCTAACGGATGCGGCCGTGGATTCCCCCCTGGCTGATTCCATACTGGAAAAAAGCTATAAGGTTAAATTGCTCTTTGGGGTAGGCCTTGGGAAAACCTCCCAGGGGTCCGATTGACCTGAGAGCGCGGAAAACCTCGGAGTCAAGAATCTTGCTTCCCGATGACTGGAGCAACTGTATATTCTGGATTTCTCCCCTGCGGTTGAAGGTAATCTTTACCGGGGTCACCCCCTGTATACCCGACCGCGCAGCTGCATCCGGATAGCGCCACACCCCATAGACCGCGCTTTCGAAACGACGGAGAAAAGAACCGAACTGGATATCGTCCGTGTTCAGAAACTTGGTGTCGCCCTCATCAATCTCCGTGTCGTATTTTTTGCGGTAAGACTCCTCCAGCCGGGCCATCCTGCCCGCGCTGGGGTAGAGTTTCGCCAGGTCCGGCAGGTCCTTTCCCTTCCTCCTTACTTCCCCCGCCCTCTTTTTTTCCGCGCCCTCTTTCGATACCACGCCGGTTTCGGCCCTGGATACGGGTTCATCCGAGATGGTTCTCTCCCGCTCTTGCTCTTTAGGCGCCGGACGAACCGGTTCGGGCCGGGATTCCCTGCGCGGAGCGGAGACAATCCTGTCACGCTCCCTTTGTCCACGGGGCGCGCGTTCCCTCACGACCCGCCGCTTTCGCTCCGCAAACCTCCTGGCAGGCGCCTTTGAAGGAGGCGCCTGCTTCAATTCGGGAATATCCGACAATTCAACCATATATGCTTCCTGTTTTACCTCGCGCTTACTCTCCGGAAACATGTAGAACACGGCGAAAATCGCCAGGTGCGCTATCAGTGATAGCGTCAGGAAATAGAGAAAGGCTTTTTCGATGTACTTATCTGACATTTATCTCTTCGGTGGGTTGAATGAACCTATATTCGGAGGATGGAGACATCCTTCGTTCTCTTCGGACGACTCCAACTGCCGTTTTCAGGATGAAAGCTTCCGGTTATTTTAGGAAAATACCCGAATAAATGCAACGAGGGACTATGCAAGCGTCTTGTACAGCAATACAGCGCCAAACAGGAGGAACATGACTCCCGCGGCGCGGTGGATATAGTGAAGGGGCATAAAACGGAGAAGCTGTCTTCCCAGGAATATTCCCAGGAGAGAAACCAGCCAGAGAGCAAGGGTTGATGCGCAGAAAACCGTCAGTGGCGCGTCGTACTGGGCCGCCAGGCTGAGGGTTACAATCTGGGTCTTGTCTCCAAGTTCCGCCAGGAGGATCATGAAAAAGGCTGTTCTGATGGCGTCCGAAGCGGCAAAACCTCTCTCTTCTCCGTCCGGTTCAGCCGAATGCAGCAGAGTGGAAATCCCGAAATAGAAGAAAAGACCGGCAGACGCCAGCTTTGTCCAGAAAAGGGGAAAGATGGCGAACAGCGCCTTGCCGAGAAGTACGGCCGCTATGTTCAGAACCGTAAAGGCAAGGGCGATGCCAATGAAAACCTTTTTCCATGGATAGCGGGCAGCGAGGGCCATGGCCGTCAACTGCGTCTTGTCCCCCAACTCCGCGAGAAAGATTATGCCAAAGGTAGTCGCAAGGACCGTGATATCCAGAAAACCTCCCGGTTTATAGCATGCGTCGGCGCACTACAGGATGACATCGTCCGCAAGTTCGTTGGTGTCATCGGGCTTTTGGGGAAAATGACGGGCCAGTTCACCGCCACATGCGGAAATTACCTTGCACAAGGCATCGCAGGCGCGTTTCTCCCGCATGCCGAGGGAAAGCTCCCCGGCCAATGATTGCCATATTTCACGGGATATCCTGTTGTCAATGCCGCGGTCTCCCAGTATCCACACCTTGTGCTCCAGGAGCGAAAGAAAGATGAGGATGCCAGTCTCATCCCTGGTGCGGTACAGGCCCTTCTCGAAAAAGGCCCGCACAGCCCTTTCCCGCACCGCCTCATCAACTCTCTTCCGGCCGACAAAGTGGAGTTTCAGCTGCTCGAATCGACGGAACAGACATCTAGCAGGAAAAAAGAGGAGAAAAACCAGAGGGATATAGGTCCAGATGGACGCTCCCAGCAGGACCATCTCCGTTCCCGGACCTCCTTCATGCCCCCACTCGGATGCTGTGCCCCACAAGGTACAGATACGGAAAGCAAGCTCCAGGATAAAAGCCGCCAGCGCTGACATCAGAACCGCGCCAAGGGTCTCGGCCTCCCGGTAACTGTCGCTCCGATCCACAACCATGGCGACGATTTCTCCGGAGGTCCCCTCTTCCGCGGCCTTGATTGCGGACCTTATCCTGGTGTTTTCATCTTCGCTGAAAAAGACCTTGGACCTTTTTCCGTTCATAAACTCCACCCGTCTCATGTAAAAGCTACCAGTCTCCCGAAGCGCCGCCTCCGCCGAAATCGCCGCCTCCGCCGGAAAACACATCGCCGCCCCCGGAGAAACCACCACCGCCATATCCCCCGCCAAAAAAAGGACCGCCGCCCGAACCGCCGCCCCGGCGTCCAGCGCCGCTGAAAAGGAGGCTCACAAAAAGTCCACCCAGAAAGCCGACGCCGGCAAGGATAAGGAGAACAAAGGGGCCAAGTCCTGAAGATAGAATCGAGGCCACTACCGGAAGGCCCACCGCCCCGGCGAGTCCTCCCAGAATCTTGGAGATAGAGCCCAGGACAATACAACCGATAAAAAGAAACAGAAACAAAGTGAGGAAGTTTGGGGCGTTTTTGCCTTCCGCATTCGAAGAGGCGGTGTACTCACCTTTTACGGCGGCCATCATCGCAGAGACTCCGGCATGGACCCCTCCGTCAAAATCACCTGCTTTGAACCGGGGCGCAATCTCTCCGCGGATAATCCTTCCGGAAAGGAGGTCTGTGAGCTTACCCTCCAGTCCCCTCCCCACCTCAATCCTGATCTTTCTTTCCTGTTTCGCAATCAGCAGGATGGCCCCGTTGTCCTTTCCCTTCTGACCAATCTTCCAGGACTCGGCCACCTTTATTGAATACTCTTCCAGGCTCTCCCCTTCCAGGCTTGGGATAGTCAGGACCACGATCTGCGTGGAATCGCTCTTCTCGAATGCGGCCAGTTCCTGTTCCATCTTGCTCACAGTGGATGAGGAGAGCATCCCCCCGGTGTCGTTCACATGGGCGCGCAGCGGCGGCACATCAAGGGCGGCGCCAAGGGAGGGAATCAATAAAATCAGCAGGACTGCGAGAAAGGTCTTCATGGATTTCCACCTTCAGACTGATCGGGTCTTTTTTCCATCAAAACTTGATCTTCGGCGCGGTCTTCGCCCCTTCTTCCGCCTTGAACGGCTCCTTCCGCTTCAGCTTGAGAAGGAGGGAATTGGTCAGGGAGTTGGGGAAGGTCCTGATACTCACGTTGAATGTCTCAACCGACTTGTTGTAGCGGACGCGGGCGACATTGATCCGGTTTTCCGTTCCTTCCAGCTGGTCCTGGAGGGAAAGGAAGTTCTGGTTCGCCTTCAGGTCAGGGTAGCGCTCCGCCACCACCATAAGCCTGGAAAGGGCGCTGGAGAGTTCTCCCTGGGCCTTCTGGAATTTAGCGAGCATGGCAGGATCGTCCAGCATCTCTTTGGACACCTGCATCGACCCGACCTTGGAGCGCGCCTCGGTGACCGCCTTGAAGGTATCCGCCTCATGCTTCGCATAACCTTTTACCGTCTCCACCAGGTTTGGTATCAGGTCGGCGCGCCGCTGATAGGTAGCCTCCACGTCACCCCATGCGGCGAATACCGCTTCCTCGTTGGCCTGTATCGTGTTGTAGCCACATCCGGAAAGCGCCGCCAGCAGAAAAACGCCAAGAAACCAAAGTGTCAGTCTTTTCATGGTACCTCCATTTGACTTTTTATTCAGAAGTTGTTGAAGCGGTTTTACACCGTTATTAAATCCGTCGAGCGTCGAATAACGAACGCCTGAGGTATTCAGTATAATCAGCGTCACGATATCCGTCGAGGGTCGAGCGTAAAAAAATTTCAAACCCCTTCGGACTGTTTCGAAGCAGCAACAGACGAGGCCGCCCAATCCACCTGGGACATCATGCCCCGCAGTACCGCAACCTCCCTGGAGTCCAGTTCCGCGCGGGAAAAGATGCGCCGCAAGGTGCGCATGAGGTGCGCGGGATTCAGGGGATCGAGAAAACCGATGCCCAGCAGGGTTTCTTCCATATGGCGGTACATGGCTTCCATCTCGCCCGTCTCCGCCAGTTCCCGCGAGACCGGGGGGACTCCAGTGGCCAGACCCCGTGACAGTTCATAGCAGAAGACAAGAACCGCCTGTGCCAGATTCATGGAGCCGTATTCATCAGAGGTGGGTATGGTGGCCTGCCACCTGCACAGGGAAAGCTCATCGGTTGTCAGGCCGCTGTCCTCCCGCCCGAAAACAAGGGCAACATCACCTTCGCCCATGCGTGAACGGAGTTTTGCAGCGGTTTCCACCGGGTCCATGATCTCCTGCCGGTATTTGCCGAACCTCCGTGTCGTGGCCACCGATATCGCGGTATCGGCAAGGGCCTCTTCCAGTGACTCGAAACGCACCGCCGAGTCCAGGACATCCCGGGCGGAAACAGCGAAGCGCCGGGCATCCGATTGATCCGTTCGGCATCCCTTCACCAGACGCAGACTCTTTAAGCCCATATTTTTCATGGCGCGGCAGACCATGCCCACGTTTCCGGAATTCTGCGGTTCAACGAGCACGATATGGACCCTGTCCAGAATCCGACGTGGCTCCGCGGACGGATAGGTCGGGACGTTGTTGTCCGACGTCATGCCGGAAAGCCCCCCTGCCCCTTTGCCGCCAGGGCCTTTTCATAGCCGGCAAGGAAGGCGCGACGGTTCAGGTCGACGAAGGCCTCGGGCACCCGTGACAGCACCGCCTTTTCCGCGCTTTCCCTGGTTACGGCGCCCGTAAGGGCGACCATGGCCCCCAGGGCGACAATATTGGCCACAATGGCCCTGCCGATGTCGTTTTTAGCCGTGTTGATGATGGGAAACCCCACCACGGAGAAGTTCCCTTGGGGCATCCTCTGCACCATGTCGGAATCCACAAGCAGGACGCCCCCCTCTTTCAGGTCGCGGGAATATTTGTCGCAAGCCTCCTGGGTCAAGGCAAGGAGGGCGTCAACGGCTGTCGCCTTGGGAAAATCAATGGGCGCATCGGAAATGACAACCTCAGACTTGGAAGCTCCGCCGCGGGCCTCCGGACCGTAACTCTGTGATTGCACCGCCTCCTTGCCGTCAAAGATGGCGGCCGCCTCTCCCATGATGATCCCGGCCAGGATAAGCCCCTGCCCCCCGGCCCCGGAAAACCGTATCTCATATCTGTTGGCGAACATTTTTGTCTCCTATGTTCTAATTCGGCACTGCCTTCGACATGACACTGGTACTCCCCCCTCACCCGGCCTCCGGACGCCTTTCTCCTCAAGGTGGGAGAGGGTTTTTCTCCCCTCGCCCCTTGTGGGAGAGGGGCGGGGGAGAGGGGAAAAGTGTCACCTAGAATGCAGCATTAAAAAGCTCTATACCTTCTTTTCCGTCCTATTGCTCCATCGACTCCCGGACCCGCTCCACGAGGCGGCCATACTCCTCCACATATTCGGGCTTGTCTTCCCTGTGGAGAACCCCGGTCAGAACCTTGCCCTGGAGCTTTTCCGGCGGCATCTTATCCGCCGCCGCTACCGGAACGGCTATCTCTTTCAGGTGATTCATCATCTCTATTACCGACTTGAACTTGTTCTTGCGGCCGTATGTGGTAGGGCAGCTGTCCATTATCTCCACCACTGAAAACCCCTTGTGGCTGATGGCCTCCGAAAGCAGCTTTTCTATCTGTGAGGCATGGAACGCGGTCCCGCGGGCGACGAACGTGGCGCCCGCCCCGATGGCGAGCCTGGCGATATCGAACGGGGGATCAGGATTCCCGTAAGGCGTTGTGGACGCCTTGGCCCCGTAAGGGGTTGTGGGTGAAAACTGCCCTCCGGTCATGCCATATATGTTGTTGTTCATTATGAGATAGGTGATGTCGATGTTCCGGCGGCAGGCATGGATGAAGTGATTGCCGCCGATGGCGACACCGTCGCCGTCCCCTCCGACACAGATGACATTCATTCCCGGCTTCGCCATCTTTATGCCGGTGGCGAACGCGACACCCCTCCCGTGGGTCGTATGCAGGGTGCAGAAATCCAGGTAGCCCGGGAGTCTGGACGCGCACCCGATACCGGAGACGATGGCGGTCATGTCTTTGTCCAGGGAAAGGGCGTCAATGGCGCGTATTAGTCCCTTCATCACTATTCCGTGACCGCATCCCGGACACCAGATATGGGGAAGCTTGCCCGGACGTATGTATTTTTGGTAGTCGAAACCCATGGATCAGCGCACCTCCTGTATGGCGGCAAGGATCTGTCCGGGATTGACGGGCTCGCCGTCCACGCGGAAGATCCCGCTTACCGGCGCGCTCCCCTCCACGCATCTCCTTACCTCGTGTATGGTCATCCCCAGGTTCATCTCCGGGGTTATAATCGCCTTCACCCGTTTCCCCAGGGCGCGAATCCGGCCTTCCGGAAACGGCCAGTAGGTAATGATGCGGAACAAACCGGCCCTGATCCCCCGCTTCCTCGCCTGGTTCACCGCGTAGCGGGCCGAGCGTGAGATGGATCCGAACGCCACCACCGCTATCTCCGCGTCCTCCAGCATGTATTCCTCAAAGGTCACAATGTCCTCAATGGCATTCTCCACCTTGCGGACCTGGCGCTCCTCCTCGGCCTGCACCAGATCGGCCCGGGTCGTCGGGAAACCGTCTTCCGCCTTGTTGAGTCCCGTGACGTGGAAACGGTAACCGGAGCCGAAGGCCGCCAGTGGAGGGACATCGCCGAAACGGGTATCGTAGGGCTTGTATTCACCCGGCGCCACCGAAGGGGGGGTACGGTTGATCACCTCCAGTTCGCCCGGTTCCGGGAAGACTATTCTCTCCCGCATGTGCCCCAGGATCTCGTCGGGCATGACCGTGACAGGGGTCCGGTATTTCTCGGCCAGATTGAAAGCGCGCACGGTCTCCGTGAACAGCTCCTGCACCGACGCGGGAACGAGGCAGATGGCCGGATGGTCGCCATGGGTCCCCCATTTCGCCTGCATCACATCCGACTGGCTCGGGCCGGTGGGCATGCCCGTGGAAGGGCCACCGCGCATGACATTAATGATGACGCAAGGCGTCTCAGTAATACAGGCGTAACCGATGTTCTCCTGCTTCAGGGAAAAACCGGGACCCGAGGTGGCGGTCAGGGCCTTCGTTCCGGTAAGCGAGGCGCCGATCACAGCGGCCATGGCCGCGATCTCGTCCTCCATCTGGATAAAAGCGCCACCAACCTTGGGGAGCTCGCTGGACAACACCTCGGCCACCTCGGTGGACGGTGTGATGGGATAGCCCGCGAAAAAACGGCACCCCGCGTAGATGGCGCCGTGGGCGCAGGCCTCGTTCCCTTGTAAGAATGCAACCTTCTGTGACACGATACCTCCCTCTGGACGTTACAGGGTAACGGTGACCGCGAAATCCGGACACCTCTGTTCGCACTGCATGCAGGCAATGCATGCCTCGGGGTTTTTCACCGTGGCGACAAATCCCCTCATCTCGAAGACCTTGGCCGGGCAGAACTCCACGCAGATGCGGCATCCCTTGCAGTATTTCACATTTATCTCAACCCTCGGCTGTTTCTTTTCCATTCAGACTTTCCCTTTCGCAAAGATGAATCTACAGTTCCAGGCCATCCACCAGTGATTTCACATGGGAAACGGACTCGTCGAACATGGCCTGCTCATCGGGGGTAAGCTCCAGCTCAAGAATCTTCTCCACGCCGCCTGCCCCGATAACGCAAGGGACGCCAACGAAGTAGCCGTTCACCCCGTACTCACCTTCCAGAAGGGCGCAAACAGGAATAACGCGCTTCCGGTCATGCAGGATTGCATCAGCCATGGTCAGGGCCGCACTCGCCGGAGAAACAAAGGCAGACCCCTTCATGAGGCCCACGATCTCTCCGCCTGCCCTGCGGGTCCTGGAAACCAGAGATTCCATGACTTCCGCCGCCCTGGCAGGTCCGTATTTCCGCTCCAGAAGGAAAGAAACCGGTATGCCACCGACATTGGCGAAACGGACCAGGGGCACCATATCGTCCCCGTGTCCCCCCAGGACCAAGGCATGGACATCCTGTACCGCCACCCCCAGTTCCAGGGCGATAAAGGAGGAGAATCTGGCTGAATCAAGCACTCCGGCCATTCCCATGATCCTGCTCCTCGGAAAGCCGGTGACCTTGCGAAAAAGTGTCACCATGGCATCCAGCGGATTGGTTAGAAGGATGACATGGGCGTTGGGTGCCAGGTCCCGGACCATTTCGGCCACGGACTTGACAATCTTCGCATTCACGATTACCAGGTCATCACGGCTCATGCCCGGTTTTCTGGGAAGCCCGGCCGTGACCACCACCAGATCCGCGTCACGAATGTCTTCCGGACAACTGGTCCCAAGGAGCCGGGCGTCAAATCCCTCGATTGGCGATGCCTCTATGATGTCCAGCATCTTGCCCCGCGGAAGGTCCTCAACGATATCGAAGAGAATGATATCCCCCAGTTCCCGCTGGGCCATCAGGTGCGCCAGTGTCCCGCCAATCTGTCCGCCGCCGATAAGCGCTATTTTTTTGCGTGCCATTGTCTCCTCCGATCACTCCACAGTCCAGACGTTTCGTAATGATATTCGAGCAGGGTTTGACACTTCGAGGAAATCCCCCACAGGGAAGCCGCTCTACTCAATGCATGCCGCCTCGTTAGATTCATGAACGAATGTTCCGGATCAATTCGTCGGCGAATCCTGAACACTTCACCTCTTCCACGCCGTCCAGCCCCTCCGCCTTCATGAGACGGGCAAAGTCGTAGGTCACCTTGCGGGTCCCGATGGTCCTGTCCAGAGACGAGTTGATGAGGTCTGCCGCCTCGGTCCACCCCAGGTATTGGAGCATCATCACACCCGACAGGATAACGGAGCCGGGATTCACCTTGTCCATATTAGCGTATTTGGGCGCAGTACCATGGGTGGCCTCGAAGATGGCGTGGCCGGTGCGGTAGTTGATGTTGCCGCCGGGCGCGATGCCGATGCCTCCGACCTGAGCCGCCAGGGCGTCGGAAAGGTAATCACCGTTCAGGTTGGTGGTGGCCAGAACATCAAATTCATCCGCCCTGGTAATGGTCTGCTGGAGGGTGATGTCGGCGATGGCGTCCTTTATCAGGAGCATCTTCCGCCATTTCCCGTCCCCGTGGGTCAACCGGAGGGCGAGGGTCGCCTCCACCTCGGCGATCACACTTCCCCGCTGGGCCGGTGTCATGTTGTCGAAACCGGGTGCGATGGAACGGGCGTTATCCTCCGGCGACATCCCCGGGTCCTTTTCCACGTTGCCAAGTATCCAGGACTCGCGTTGGGAAACGGTCCGGTCCCGGTAGCGGGTGGCGGCCAGCTCGTAGCCCCAGTTCTTGAAGGCCCCTTCGGTGAACTTCATGATATTGCCCTTGTGGACGATGGTCACCGACTTCCTGCCGTTCTTCAGGGCATATTCGATTGCCGCCTCCATGAGCCGCTCCGACCCCTCCCGCGAAACCGGTTTGACTCCTAGGCCGGAGGTTTCGGGGAAGCGAATCTTCTTTACACCCATTTCATTCCGGAGGAAGTCGATTACCTTCTTCGCTTCCGGAGTACCTTCGGCCCACTCGATGCCGGTGTAGATATCCTCGGTATTTTCCCTGAAGATCACCATGTCCACCAGTTCGGGCCGCTTCACCGGCGATGGAACCCCTTTGATGTAGCGAACCGGCCGGAGGCAGACATAGAGGTCGAGACCCTGGCGGAGCGCCACGTTAAGAGAGCTGATACCACCGCCGATGGGCGTGGTGAGAGGCCCCTTGATCCCAACCAGGTATTCTCTGAAGGCGGCCAGTGTCTCTTCGGGAAGCCAGCCGAGTCCCATGTTGAAGGACTTTTCCCCGGCATAGACCTCTTTCCAGACAATCTCCCTGGCGCCGCCATAGGCCTTCTCCACCGCTGCGTCCAGCACCCTCGACGCGGCGCGCCAGATATCGGGGCCGGTGCCGTCCCCCTCGATGAACGGGATAACGGGCCGGTCCGGAACGGAAAGGACCCCATTGGAAATGGTAATCTTTGCGTCACAAGGCATTCTCTTCTCCTGTCAACTGTTCTTTATCTTTGATAACAATGATGATCTCGCAAATTCTATTTGTCATGCCCGAATGACTTTATCGGGAATCCATGATTCCGATAGGTTACAGTCTGGATTCCCGATCAAAATCGTCTCGGGAATGACAATGTGCGAGAGCATCAACAATAAACGGGAACTCTCCCGCTTTCCGGGGAACTACCCGCATGAATTTATCCGGTTTGCCACCTGATGGCAAGATTAATTGCGGAACAAACGTCTTTGGGAAGGCGCGGAGCGCCTGAATACAAGAAGCAAAAGATGTATCAGCGCATACCCGAAGAGCAGGGGGTCGAGCAGATAGTCCCACAGGTTGCGGGACCACGAAAGTTCAAGGGCAAAGGCGGCTACGGGAAAAGCCAGATAGTATGCCGCGGCCGGATGACCGCGCAGGACGACGAGCCCGGCAAAGGCAATAGCCGCCAGAAGCCCCCAGGGCTGATAACCCCACTGGTAGGGATCAATGGGGAACGGTCCCAGGGAAAGGGGATAGAGCGTCAGGCCGGAAAGGAGGATCATCCCAAGGAACCAGTCGCGGGCGTTACTTTTTGCGCCTTCCTCGCCCAAGAGATATATCGTGGCAAGCATGATCGTAGCAGCGCTGACATCGCCGATGACTCCCCGCAGGTAAGCGGCCACGGACAGGCCTTTCCATATCGGCAGGAAGGCCATTCCCGTCAGCGCAGCGGCGAGCAGCAGCCGCGGTCCGGTTTTTTTCAAGGGGATAATGGCAATCATTCCCGATGCGAGGACAAGCGCCGCCCCGAGTAATCCCCACAAATCGCGTGGATCCATCATTTTTTCCTCACTTCAGGGCCGTTCAGGACCGGGAGAGAAATCATCCTGTGGGCGATTTTCCGGCGGTTCCAGGTGTAGGCAAGATGGATCATTCCCTCCCTGTCCTGCAGGAGTGACGGATAGGAGAACTCGCCACCCTCCTCGAGGCTGTCTTCCACGGAAAAGGCCTCCAGCCAGTTGCGGCCGAAGTCAGGAGAGAGAAAAAGGCTCAGTTTCTGACGGCCGTCCGTCAGGGGATTGCATGCCAGCAGCAGCCTGCCGTCACTCAGTCGCAGTAGGGCCACGGAGGAGTCGGGATTGGCAAGCGTCAGGTGCGGACGGGCGAACCAGCGGTCCTCGCCGTCACGAAGGGCCGCTACGGCAATCCGCCTTGGTTTGGGGCCGGCGTTTCGCAGCAGGGCCAGAAACTCCCCCTTTTCCGGGATCGGTGCAACAGCCGGTTGCAGCAGCGGCCCGCCGCCGGGCATCCTCTCCTTGTCCAGAACCCTGCCCTGCGCATCCAGGCGCAGCATCTCACCATGCTTGGTGAAGAGCTCGTGGTAGGATGGAAGGGCAAACCCGCCATCCAGGAGCGGAACAGGCTGAGTGCGGGCAAGTGTGCTCAGGTTGAAGAAGGGCGCCGTCACCAGCCTTTCGGACTTGGACCAGCTTGCGCCGCCGTCAGCGGAGACCCGGTGATTCAGGGCGGAGGTGCTCCACCCCCCCACGGAGGTGCTGACATACCAGAGGTGGAGACGGCCGGCAGCGTCGCATGCCAGGACCGGGTTGCCGACCTTGCGGATGTACCTGGCGGTATCGCGGCTGGTCTGGGCGGGATCGGCGATTATCAACGGCCAGGACCATCGGCCGTCTCTCAGCAGGGAATAATAGATCGCCACATCCCTGGCGCCCTCGCGCGAACCCGCGAACCAGGCGCAGGCGACCGTACCGTCCCTGAGCAACGCAAGGGTAGCCGCATGCACGGATGGGGCGACGGCCGGAAGAAATGAGAGATTGTCCGTGTGGACAACTGGGGCGCCGGCAGCGGTTGCCTGGTACGCCACCTGGCGGTTCGCCAGGGCCGGAACGCTCCCGTAATGGACCCGGTATGCGGCCGACAGAAGAACGACTGTCAAAAGCAGAAACGGTATTTTTTTCCTTTTGTCTTTTTTCATGGATTGATTACCGGCACTCATCGGATGCCCAACGTTCAGCCGCGTCACGGGGCGCCAGGGGGGACTCCACCAGGAATTCCCGCACGAACAGAAGTTCGAACAGCTTCCCCTCCAGAAACATCGCCCGCAATTCCTTCCCCTTGTGCCTGGTCCGCATGTCCATGCGTTCGCCCACGATGACGCAGCCGGGGCATCGGTCCAGCACCGAGCGGCGCGTACCCTCCAGAATCGGTACCTGGACCGCAAACAGCGGATAACGACCGGACAACTGTCTGATGTCGAGATTCAGGCCCGTTTGATAGCTGTGGATGTCCGCGCCTGGAAGCAGAAAACGGATCCTCTCGTCCTTTGCCCGGAAGTTGCACGGGACCCATACCTGCCGGCCGCGCATTTTTTCCCGGACCTCCAGGGGAAACACTCCCATACGGATGTCCAGAGGGCGGACGAAGGAGGCGAACACCAGATAGAGCAGAAGCGGGACCGTCACGGCCAGAGGGCGGGTACACCTGGGAATGAAAATACCGGCCGTGATAAACACGGCGCAGGCGGCCAGCAGCAGCCAGTAATGAAAGGGATAAGACGCGCTGCCGCCGATGTGAGAGTAAAGCCTTATGGAGAGTACGGTGACGACGGCCAGAAGCGCTCCGCCGCAGACCAGGGGGGCAATGAACATCCGCCGGCCGATTCTCTCCCATTCCAGGGCCAGCAGTACGGCAACCGCGGGCATGGCAGGCAGCAGGTAGCGGCCGGACCTCTGGCTGGGAATGGCGAAGACGATGAAGAGCGTAACAATCCATATCCAGAGCAGCTTCTTTTCGCCGGGCATTGCTTTTCCGTCCCTGAAGGCAAGGAAAAACAGGGCCGCCACCGGAAAGATGAGAAGTCCGGAATTGCCGAGAAAATCCAGGGCAAGGCTCCAGATGCTAGACGAGCCCCATAAAAGCTTTTTCAGGTAACTGGCTGAATGGGGATCCAGTTTTCCCATATTCTCGCCAACGATAAATTCCTTCCAGATGGCCGCCGGATCAGGATCCAGGAGAAACCAGAGACTGAAGACACCCAGGGCCAGCGCTCCTGTCAGAAATACCTTGTAGCCATCCCCGAGCAGGAATCGGCGCACGCGGTAGTTCCGCTCCCGCAGATACCACCAGGCAAGGGCGATACAGACCGGAACTACCAGGACAAAAGACTTGTAAAGGAGACTGATCCCCACCGACAATCCGGCGGCAAGGGGCACGGCCAGACGTGAATTGAAGGATTCCGGACGCCTCTGGAGAATAATGAAAAACGGCAGGAAGAGCCAGAAGACCAGGGCGGGATCCGTGAGAAAAGGCCGGCCGTAGCGATAGGTGCTGAAAAACCCCAGAAAGGCAAGGGCCGCCACAACCCCGGTCTCCACACGGCCGGAAAGCTTCCAGGCCAGCAGCATGGCAAGCATGGCGGTGAGAAGCGTATAGACGACGCTTGGAAAACGCAGGTTCCAGAGGGTCCAGTCACTCCCCCAGTCAGTGCATGCAATCCCCTGCCAGAAGAGAAGCGGCGGCTTGGTGTTGCGCATCTGATTGAGCCCGGACCGGAGGGGCAGCACATGCCCGCTCTCAGCCGTCATCCTGGTGATGTGGGTATAGGGATACTCGTCGCCGTTCTTCGGTATGTACTGGCTGTCCAGGGCATGGAAATAGACAAAGACCGCGAAAAGAAGAGCGGCCGCGCACCATGACAGCCGGGACACGGAAATCCCTCCGGCAATATTTTCCGATTTCATTACGCCTGTTCCCGCGCTTTCCTGCCGAATGTCCACCGGTCGTTCACCAGATAGTTGAAGACGCTGGCGAGGACAATCGATAGGAGGTTGGCGACCAGGTAATAGAAGAAGACCGCCAGGATGTTGGTGAAGATGAATTGGAGAGCAATGCCGATCCAGCATGCCAGGGCATACTGGCCGAACTGAACCGGAATCGCCTTGTCCATATGGTGCTGCCTGCGATCCCGCCAGGTCCAGTGGCGGTTTCCGGTAAAGTTGCTGATGGTGGCGCAGAGGATGGCGAAGGCCAGTGAAAGGTTCAGGCTGAGATGGGGCCAGGGTATGGACCTGAAAAGATATTCCCTTCCCGCATACAGCACGGCCATATTGACCAGGACACCGGAGGCGCCGATGGTGCAGAATCTCAGGAAACGGCGTTTATAGATTCGATTTATTATCGGCATGGTTATCTGCTGGACGGTGGAAATCATGGATGGCCGCCCTCCCCCGCAGCGGAGCGGCCGAGCATTTCCCTCGCCTTGTCCAGGACCTCTTCGGTAGTTATGCTCTTCAGACACTGGTTGTCGCCGTCGCAAGGCGAGTTGCGGTGATTATACGCGGTAAGGCAGGGGGAACAGGGCCAACCAGAATAGAAGCTGTAGGAATTCGGGTTGAGAGTCCCGTAGAGCTTTGGCGTCTCCGGACCGAAAAAGACAATCGTCGGCAGGGAGGTCAGGGCCGCGAACTGGCCCGGGCCGCCGTCGTTGCTAATGAGCAGATCAGCACAGTGAAAAATTGCCAGCAGATGCCGCACCGATTTCGTATAACCCGTGAGGTCGACACAATACCCGCTTCGACAGTGCTCGGTTACCGCCCTGCCGTATTCCTTGTCCTGGGGCAGACCGATGACGCCGACGGCATACCCTTCCCGGATCAGTTCGTCACATAGCCGGAAATAGGAAGGCAGGGGCCAGGCCCTGATGGGCAGAATGCCGCCGCTGGGATTCACCAGCACCAGCCTCTTGTCCCTCAGCACGGGAAAATCGTCCAGTAACTGTTTGCGGACATCGTCGAGTTCATGTTCCGCGAATCGCACTGGTGGCGGCGGCGCGAACTGGATCTTTCCGCTATCCTTGGCCTTGGGAACCGTTGAGGAATCTATGGCGGCGGCCATGGTCAGAAATTGCCCGGTCAGATGCCGGTAGGGATTATACAGCACCCGACGGTTAATGAAAGAACCTCGATAGAGGCCTTCCTGGGTGTGGGGATGGAACCCCACCCTGACCTTCGCGCCGGAAAGGTAGGCGAAAATGCTGCTGACCCTGGCGAACAGCTCGCAGTCTATCACCACATCAAAAGGCGCGGCCCGGAAGTCGCGCAGGGCTTTCAGACAATCGCCCGCCATCTTTCCCAGGGACTTGTCGCTGACGGTAATGACATTTGCCGGGGGGACCACCTCCAGCAGGTCAAGTACCTGACGGTTCTTGGCAAAAAGCATCACATGCAGCGAGGCCGATGGATAAAGTTCCTTCAGGCGCTTGAACATGGGCTGGGCCAGAACCAGGCTCCCCATCTCGGAGAGAAGGATCACCAGGATCCGTCGAGGCTCGGCCGCCGGAGTACGCGCGCCGCGCAAACGATCCAGCAGTGACAACAGAGCGCATATGGGTATGCCGATCCAGCGGTCGACTGAGCGTTGAAATGAAATATTCATAAGTTTGACTTTGTATTTTGCGTTTTTCGAAAAGGAGCCAATCTTTACACCCGGCGCCAGGCTTTAAACCCTGGCAAGTAAGTTCAAAACGTGTGGATTGTAAGCATTACTGAATTCAAGTTAGCCAGGTTGACTTTAATCAGGAAGAAATTGTTATCGTGATCCATCGATTTCTAAATGAAAAAATCAGGATACGGGTTTTGTGGTATCAGCGGCGAGCTTTGCCATCACGTCACTACTGTTGTTAATGGCCAGCTTGATAACGGAGCAAATCATTTCGATTTCACCTTCTGATATTGTAGTTCCGGTTGGTAATACCATGACCCGCTGAACCAGCTTCTCCGTTTCAGGTAACAGCAAGCCCGCATGTGGAAAATATGAACGGTAGGGCTCCATATGATGACAACCGGGATAAAAGTATCGCCGGGCCATAATATTTTCTGCATGCAGCACCTGCAACAGGGCGTCTCGTCTGATACCGCTCACCGATTCATCAATTTCCAGCACTACGTATTGATAATTACGTTCCTCCTCCCCATTAACAGGGTAGAGTCGAACGCCGGGAATGTCCTTCAATTGCTCGGCATAGGCAAAGTAGTTACTTCGGTTGGCTGATATGAAATCAGCGAGGCAGTCAAATGAAGTCAATCCCATAGCGGCGCTGATTTCGCTCATTTTCCCGTTGGTCCCAATATAGACGACATTGTCGTATCCGGCAAAGCCGAAATTCTTCATCAATCGGATCCGCGCCGCCAGTTCATCATTATTGGTGGCAACAGCCCCACCCTCAAAGGTATTGAAAAACTTGGTTGCATGAAAACTGAAAACTTCCGCGTCACCAAAGTTTCCGATCTTGCGAGTTCCATTTGAGCATCCAAATGCATGGGCTGCGTCAAAAAGGAGTTTTAGCCCGCGCCGCCTTGCTATATCTTCCATACTGCGCACTGAGCATGGTTCTCCCCATAAATGAACGCCAATTATTCCAGTTGTACGTGGCGTGATAAGATCCTCAATCCTTTCCGGATCGAGCGCGTGGGTTCTCGGGTCAATATCGCAGAAAACCGGCGTAATCTGCTGCCACTGAAGAGAATGGGCAGTGGCGACAAATGTGAAAGAAGGAACGATTACCTCGCCGTGCATGCCAAGTGCCCGGATTGTGATTTCCAAGGCAACAGTGGCGTTGCACATGGCAATGCAATGGCGTACACCCAGGAAATTGGCAAGTTTCGCTTCAAATTCCTGTACATAGTTACCATTATTAGTGAGCCAGCGACGATCAAGAATATCCTCGACCCGACCAAGGAATTGCGTACGGTCCCCGATATTCGGACGTCCGACATGCAACTTGTCACGGAATGCAGGTGTCCCGGAGAAAATAGCCAAATCATTCAATTTTTCTTTATAATCCACTATACCAAGCTCCTCTTTACAACAGCAGGCACACCATATGCCAAGACACCAGCAGGAATGTCATTTACCACAACAGCGCCAGCACCGATAGTCGAACCTGCCCCAATCGATATCTTCTCTGTAACCGTTGATCCAATACCAACCCATGCAGCACGGCCAACGAAAACCTTGCCCGCCAGGTGTGCGCCTGGGCAGATGTGAGCGCCGTCTTCTATAACGGACTCATGATCCACACTTGCGGAGGTATTCACGATAACATTAGATCCAATCCTGGCCTGGGCATTTATCACCGCACCGGCAGCCACAAAAGTACCTTGACCCAAACTGACATCAGCAGCGACCACAGCTCGAGGATGAACTATCACGGGCAGACTAAAACCCATTTCGACAACCTGTTGGGCTAATCTGATTCGAGCCGCGCCATCGCCAAAAGCAAAAAATATTGCATCCACACCAGTTTGAATCAATTCATCCAATAATTCTATCCCGCCCAATATTGACGCCCCACAGAAGCTTTCTCCGCGACGCAATGGGGATAAATTATCGATGAAACCAACAATTTCAAAATCTCCCACAGACCTAACCGCGTCCGCGACAACCAGCGCATGCCCGGATGCCCCCCAAATAACCAGCTTCTTAACCATTACGTGTACTCCATGGAGTTAAATCACTTCAGAGTAGCCGGTAGTCAACAATAGAATGTTTCTGTTGTGCATGTTTATCATAAAACATTATTACAGTAGGCTATCCTTATATATGTAGTAGTATTTTGTAAGATTTTGTACATATTTTTCATGCGAGTACATCGAAGAAAGAATATTATACTGTTGCTGATGAATTTTTTGATATTGCTCTGAACAATTTGAGGACTCTGCATCTTTGGGAAATCTCTCCATAAAATCATTCCATGATGAATAAACAAAAGGCAAATCCACAAATTCATCTGTAAAAAATCTATCGTTATACACAGAAGATCCGATACCTCCGGAGAAAATATTCTCAATGAAGTACCCATCTAATCCCTCTCCGAAAGTGATCGAATATTTGGCGCAAGAAATCAGTTTTTTATACTCTTCATATGTCAGTTTTCTTATCACTTTAAAATCATAATCTGGCATATTTTCTTTCAAGTAATTGATAACTTCTTCTCTGCGCGGGTGCTTGTCAGGTGATACAATGATGAGATTTTCCTTTTCCTCAAATGGCTTGTAATAATAACCTTCCGGACTGCACCAAACTGAAAAATGGTAAACCGGGCAACCCAGCCGGCTTTCAGTAGAATTGCCTGAATACGCAAGGTGCGCTGTTGTACATGTGACATTGCCAATATCAGACAATATATCAACAGACTTTTTTTGGGGTAAAAGATCGATGTTTTGCAACAGAATATTGAAGCTCCACTTGAAAGAAGAATAATCAGATGTAACGGATTCTATATAAGCGGAGTATTTGTCCACAAATATTTCCGGAATATGTATTAAAACCGAAGAACCTTCTTTAAGGCGAGACAAAATATTATTTAATTCTATTATGCGCACCGAGTTTTCAAATTTTGTAAACCTGAACAGAAACGGTTCTCCAGGCAAAGAACACACAAATACATCCGATGAATGAATATGTTTAAGCTTCACGGTTTCTTCGGCAAGCGAGACAATGGACAAAACACCGCCATTTACCTTATCTTCACTTGGTATTAAAAAAATGATTACGGAAGATGCGATCTGTTTGTGTAAATCGTTAAGAAATTCATTCTGCTTGTACAAAACCAGTTTTTTCCAAATCCAACTCTGAAACCAGATATTTTTCAGCTTCATTATTTATTCCCGAAATGCTGGGCCCAAAATATCGGCCAACGGTTTAGATTTTGTCAGAAGCGATATGAGAGGTGTCTATAATCCAGGTTGAAAACTTTTCAGGATGATCTTGTACAAATTTGGGTAATTCAGATTTTGGCAAGATCTCAATTACCCCATTTTCAACATCATCTAATACCCGACTCATCTCAGCATGATTAAGAATTGATTCAATGCTCATCGGATTGTTGATTTCCTGGTGCGGTGTAGCTGTTATCTTGGTTTTGATTCGACTTGCATCCCCCATGTATGAAAAATGCCAACCACCGTTCCTGATTATTTTATAACCGCTATGACGCATCTCTTCTGGACAAGAAAAGTCTCGGAAGTGCATTATTCTTGTTCCATACCACCATTCCTCACTTCTAATCCTTCGATTCAAATACAATGCGCAAAGGTATTGTTCCAGTTTCCATATATACGGGTGTCGTTTTCTCAACTTGCGCCTGAACGGTTTCAACAAGAAACGTGTGACATTCGCATTGAGAATAATGTGCGGCAAAGCAGAAAAAGTACTGTCACGTATGGTAAAGCTTTCACAAAACCGCTTAACGGTGTGCGCGTTAGGAATTTCATCTATATCCGATACCATTATTATGTCCTGTGGACGGCAACCTTTAAGACCTCTTGAAATGGCTTTTCGCTGGAAACGTTCCCGCTTCCAGTGGTCTCTTGGTTTATCGCCCAAAGGCATATCATCAACAACAATATGGATAATTCTGTCCAAGAATCTACTGTATTGCGATTTATTCTCTGCAAAATAGAGAGGTTTGGGAAGATTCGAATGCGTTTTGTTCGATTCTACGAGGACAAATCTGTCAACAACCTTTTCCAACTCATGCAAGCGCAATTCGAGAAGTTCAAACTCGTTAAAAAATGTAAAACAATCATAAACCATTCCATATTCCCCAAACAGAAAAACCATGACAGAAATTCTATCGATTTGTTTAATAATTATTTATGTCTGGATAATCAACATAAAGCATTTCCAATTCATCACGGAACATCGTCAAGCCAAGATATCCGGAAATTTTCCAAATCAGGATGTTCGTTTTCGCCTTGAAGAAGAAGCAACGGTTTAGCTCCATAATATGAAGACCACTGCGAAAAAGTGCTCAGCGGTCCCATTATGTAATCACATTCCGCCAACGCGTAAAGGTCGCCCATTGGAGTCCCTGGTCCGAAACAAACTGGCAGCATGGGAAACTCGCTTTCATGCCTCTGTTCATCGCTACAAACCAGAAAAGATACTTTTTTCCCGGGAAACTGCTCCCTCAACTCATGCATCCACGAAGCATAACGCGACGTTGAAAAGAAATATTTTCCATCACGAAAAAGCGCATAGTCGCCATGCCGGACGTGGACTCCGACAACAATGTCGGAATTCAACCGCAGATGGTCAACAATAAGTCTTCCTTTGGCGAGATATTCATTCTTTGGTCTGAAAAATCTCCGGATTTTTCCCGAATGAGACTTCAAAGGTTTCGGTGCCCTGAAGTTCCACCCATGTATCAACACAACACTGGCGGAAGCAATTCGTGACCTGACCGCCGCGCCCTCCAGCATTGTTATTGTTTCCTCTATATCTCGCAATGTCACAACACGTTTGCCAAAAACGGGATACCTTTCATTCAATCTGGCAAACGTCTTAGCCGTTTGATAAATTATCTGCGACCTGCGGATAACGCCGGCGATACCCGGTGTAATACAATTGATTCTTCTATTACGGCCTTCAGGATACTGCCAGCAAACATCCCTGCAGGTTGTGTCGAAAAAGTGGGCGTCATCATAGAATGCTGTATTAACCAGGGAATGTCCGTATTCCTCCGCATAGGCAATAAAATTTGCAAACAGGGTCAAGCGGTTTGCAAGTCGGCCAATCCGTTTCGCAATTATGAACAGTTTTCCTTCCGTTGCGTTAACCAATGATTGACAAACTTGACCTTCTCCCACTTTCAGTTTTTCTCCTGTTGCAAAGAGCTTGTATCCTTCCAAGGAATCCTTTTAGGATGCATCTCAAATCCAAAATACAAAATGTCTTTGTCCAACCCACACCTGCCGCCAATCTAAAACAATGTCAACCAATTAATAATAATACAGTTTTCCGTTCATCCATTTTTCCTTGAGCGAATGACCGAATCGAAACCTCTCATTAGTCCGCCAGATAATATCCCGTATTTTTGCGTGTCGACGTCGCCAAAACCTCTTCCATCTGGTCAAATTCCATTTTTTGTAAAAATAAGCCCTGTTTTCCTTTTCATATGAAGATTTTTCATAAGAGCGACCATGAGCCTTCTGAGTCACGGAACCAAAATGGTGAATAAACGACCTCCCAGTGATACCGAGACTGAAACCGGCAAACCTGGCGCGACGGAAAAAATCGGTGTCCTCGAACTGGCCGATGCGAAAACTCTCATCGAACATTCCGATTTTTTCAAAAACTTTTCTACGTACCGCGAAGCAGATACCGTCGGCAACACCCCGTCGTACCACACGCCTCATAATCTGCGTAAACCGCCGACTGTATTCAGCTATGTCATAGTTGTAATCACCTTCACGGATCGCGGGGCTAACTATATCCATATCTTCATCCACGGCAAACCCAATAAGAGCTTCCAGCCATCCAGCGGGAAGAATGACATCGTTATTAAGCAAAACCACCCATTCCGCCTGCCCCGACAATATTCCCTGATTCCATGCAGCGGCAACTCCGAGATTTTGAGTATTGCTAATTACAGTAACTTCAGCCAGAGTTGATAAATACTCGGCGGTTCCATCGGTCGAACCATTATCAACGACTACAATCCTCCCGTTAATCTTGATAGTTTCAAGAACACAGTCCAAACACTTTTTTGTAAAATCAAGTTTATTAAATACAGGGACTACAATATCAACATCCATAGATTTCAAATTGTTAACAGAAACAACTAGATTGTCATTTTTCACTTTTTCACCAGCGGTCCCAACCCTCCCGAAAAATAAGCGGGTAGAATGAGGCCTCTACAAGGGTCATTTATCGTTCCTGCCGCAAATATCCTTAGCTTTAGCATATTTGATAAAGGTATAGATGGAATAGAGAGCCGACAGAAGGATCCCATGATATCCTTCCAGCATTCCTCTCTTGATGACAAACATCTTAACGAAGGTAAAAATTGGCCTCAATATTACATCAAAGATGCTTGGCCTCTTTCCTTCAATCACCATCTGCTCGGCTGCAAGGGTTGAATAGCGTTCCATGCGCAGAAGATAATCAGAAATACCGGAGTAGGTAAAATGAATAAGATTCCCTGACAATGTTCCAACAGGCCCACGGCATTCCACTGACTCGTGGACCAGTCGTTCACGAAAACGGCATTTGTTTTTATTGTAAAGACGAAGATTATAGTCTGGATACCAACCACAATATCTTATCCATCTTCCTCCAAAATAGTTTTCTCGCGCAACCCTGAAAGAATTAAAACTAATAAAGTCTGCTTCCAGGATTGATGCTTTCAGTTTAGGGGATACTCGTTCGTCTGCATCTATGTTTAATATCCAATCGCACTTAGCTAGCTCAGCCGCAAAGTTCTTCTGTGCGCCAAACCCTGGCCATTCCTTTTGGAAGAAGCGCACTTTCGGATTAGCACGACATAATGGTTCGGTATTGTCCGTGCTTCCGGAATCGACCACAATTATTTCTTTGGCAAAATAGAGGCTAGCCAAACAGTCTTCAATATTTTTCTCTTCATTGCGAACTATTATTGTCGCGGAAATATCCATCCGTAAAACACCCTATTAGTCAGTTTCCATCCGGAAACGGTCCTTTTTCGCCCCGGCGGTGTCAACCTTCGGGCTTGCTTGTGCGGCGTACCGATGTACGCCTCCGCGCAACCCCTCGCTTTCCTTGCCGGGACGAAAAATTCCTCGTTTCCGAATTGGAAACCAATAGTGCCACATCCGGAGTTTCCGGATGGCCACTAGTTATTCATCGTGCAAACAAATGGCGGCATCCACCACATCCTCCACCGTCACGGCAGTCATGCACCTGTGGTCCGTGGGGCATTCCCTCAGCATACATGGTGCGCAAGCGGTTTCTTTCCTTACTATAACCATTTTTGAGCTGAATGGAGAGGTAGTCATATGATCCGTGGGACCGAAAACCGCGACTACCGGAACGTCAAAAGCGGCGGCCATGTGCATCGGCCCCGAATCGTTGGATATGAAGAAGTCACATCGCTCAATCAATGCCATCAGTTCCCTGACCGTGGTCTTGCCGGCCATATTAAGACAGGGACGCGTCATCTCCCTTTCGATATCAGCGGCTATGGCCGCCTCGCCGGGCCCGCCGGTGATGACAACCCTGGCGCCCCACTCAGCCGACAGACGGTCAGCGACCGCCGCAAAGCGATCCGGATACCATCTCTTGCCCGAACCATAGGTCGCGCCGGGATTGACGCCCAGCACAAAATCGCTTTTTGATATCCCGTTGACCGACAGCAGTCCGTCAACGGATTCCCTCTCCTCAGGTGTGACGGTCAGCCTTTGACGTTTCGCGGAAGTGGTAATCCCGAACATCCCAAGCATGGCCAGGTAATAATCCACATGGTGCAGCCTTCCAGTTTCGGGGGTGACCGGACAGCCGTGGGTCAGCAGAAAGCCACGCCCATCGGTTCGATATCCCATGCGTTTCGGGATGCCCGCCAGGAAGGTGATGATTGCCGCGTCTATGGCGTTCTGAAAAAGGATGGCGAGGTCGAATTTTCTTTCGCGCAGTTCCGCGGCAATACGGAATTTTCCCCGTAATCCTCCGTGCCTCCCTCTCCTGTCATAGACGATTACCTCATCCACATCCGCGTGGCGCGAAAACATCTCCGCCACCAGGGGCGTGGCGAGAATAGAGATGTGAGCGCCGGGAAAGCTTTCACGTATCGCGCTGATGGCCGGGGTGGTCATGACCGCGTCGCCCAGCCAGTTGGTGGACCTGACGAGAATTCTTTTTATTTGTCCCCTGTCCAGCATAGCAGTCATGTCTCCACCACATAAACCGGGCCCGCAACGTCCCGGTCCGGAGCGTTTCAATTCCTTATCTTCCCGATGCGCTCCGCTTCTTCCGCCAGAAGAACCGGGATTCCGTCCCGAACGGGATAGCGCAACCGGCATGTTTCACACACCAAGCTGGATTCATCGGTCCGCAGAGGCCCCTTGCATATCGGACATGCCAGTATCTCCAGCAATTCTTCACATATTTTCATGGGTTGACTCCCGAAGCGCCGTGCAAGCGGCGGCAATGGCAAGGCTGTTCGACGACCATCAAACGACGCCGGCTATAGTGTCACAAATCCCGGCATAAATTAAAGCAGTTTCTCCACCTCACGTTCCAGGATAGCCGGGTCCGCAAGAACTATTTCCAGCACGGCCGCGTAGACCTCAGTATCCGGGAACAGTTCCCTTATCTTGACAGCATCCTTTTCCGTTGTTATCAGATAATCGCCGCCGGTTTCCCTCAAGAGAGCCAGGAGGATTTCAATTTCCCTCCCCTCATAGCGGCAATGATCGGGCAATGGAACAGCCGCCGCAAGTTCCAGGCCTTCCGCCTCAAGGGCGGCGAAAAAAGAGGCGGGATCGCCCACACCCGCGAAAGCCACCCCGCGAATCCCTTTGAGGTCGCTGAAAGGAAGCAGAGGCCCGCCCCCGAAGGCTACGACCCCCCGAAGAGAATGGTCGGAACGGCATGAGGGAAGGCCTGGCAGGGAAACTGCGGGCATGGCGCCCCCGCATCTTGTATACACAACCATATCAGCCCGGCGGACAGCGGCACGGTTTTCGCGCAGCAGTCCCGCCGGAAGGGCGAAGCAGTTTCCGAAGGGTTTGCGGCAGTCGAGGAGGAGAATATCCAGATCCCGATGGAGTCGAAGATGCTGAAAACCGTCGTCCAGCAGCAGGATATCCGGCCGGAATCTTTCACAGGCTGCCATCCCCGCCCGATAACGGTCGGAGCACGTCACCACAATCAGTCCCGGAACCGAGGCGGCCATGAGAAAAGGTTCGTCACCTGCTTCCGTTGATGGAAGGAGTATGTCCCGGCCGTCCGCTACAACGCGAACGTCTTCCCCCCCCCGCCCTCCATATCCCCGGGACAGGACCGCGACCCTTTTCCCTTTCGCCATGATAAGGCGGGCAAGGAATATTGTCATGGGTGTCTTGCCCGTGCCGCCAACGGAGATGTTGCCCACCGAGATGACAGGCCTCGGCAAGACGCGTGAAGCTAGTATCCCGTTCCGGTAGAGGAACTCTCTGACTTTCATGACAAAAGAGTAGACAAGGGAAAAGGGGGCAAGAGAAATTACGAGAAACCCGGCGAGCGGCCCCTGGCGTTTCCCCTCCCACACGTCGCGGATGAATCTTTCAAGGGAGAGCATTACTTTTAACCCAGATTTTCCATTTGCCGATCTTGCCGGTAATGATCTGATGTGGTCTA
>CAZFCG010000042.1:0-30353 GCA_964517595.1 uncultured Geobacter sp.
CTTGATTTTCCTTCGCGTTCTTTGCGGCTTTGCGTGAGACTGCCATTTTCAGGTAAATTACTGATTCTGTCCGCGAAGGAAGGATATCCGGACGAAGCACGCCCGGGCGCGGAGGGTGCGGAAGCAGAGTAAGACCTGCAAGGTCGCCGTCGCTCCGGTGAAACACGGGCCAGGCGGATCATTTTTTTCGCTGATCTACCACAAAACAGCTCTTATCGGATTTCTTCGCCAACTTTTTCAATTCGGCGGCCATTTCGGCCACTTTTCCGCAGTGCTTGATCTTGGCAACCTCGGTAGGCACCACGGCTATGGCTATGGAGAGGAGGGAAAACCTCTCTTCCTGTCCCTTGCGGTTCGTTCCGATGTAGTAGCCATTGCGCCTCTCCGGCTCATCGAACAGGTCCTGAGCGATCGTGGTGAAATTGTCGATGATGATCCTGCAGACCTTTTCAGCCCTCTCCATGGGCACTATGAAAACGAAGTCATCGCCGCCGATATGACCCGCGAAACCCCCTCCGGTCTCTTTCACCGCGTTGGACATGATGCGGGCAAGCATGCGGAGGACCTCGTCACCACGGGAGAACCCGAACACATCGTTATATGGCTTGAAGTGATTGATGTCGATATAGCAGACAGCTTTCGGCTTGCCGATGGCGTCATTGATGGCCTGCTGGATGGAAGTGTTCCCAGGCAGCCTCGTCAGGGGATTGTTGTCGAATACCCGGTGGATCCTGCGTATGGACAGGTCAATCCTGGCGAATAGTTCATCATATTTTATCGGAAGGAAAACAAAATCATCCAGTGGCAATTCGTCCCAGGGAAAAGAATCCGCGTCAGCGGCATTGATGAGACCGAGGAGGGGAACAACGCTGAAGTAGCTGTCTGTTTTCAGATTTCTAATGAGATTGCCGATTTCGGTGTTGGGCGCCGACATGTCGATGACAACCAGGTCCGGGGGATCGGAATAGACGAAACCAAGAAAGGTCGATGTATTTTTCTGGGTCAGAACCTGGTATCCCTTGCTCTGCAGACGTATTTCAAGGGTGCCGCGGAGAGAGACGTCATGGGAAAAAACCGTAATCCTATAGCTACTGCTCATCGGCCGATTGGATCTCCAGACTGAAGTTTTTCGCGTCTATCAGTTTATCCTCCAACTCTTCCACGATTTCAGCCAGGATGGCTTCCGTCATTCCAAGACTCTTCCAGGCCGCGGGCTGGATGCATGAGACGCACTCGTCACCGCTGAAGCCGAACCCCGCCGCCTTGATGAGTATATCCGCCAGGTGAACAACGGCCGTCTTTGCCTGATGAACAACGGTGGATTCCACGTCATGATGGCAGGTTACGGGAATCGCGAGCTTTTCCGGCAGAAACCAGTTTTTCGCAAGCCACCCTCCCACTTCGGCATGGTCGGTACCGGTAACGGCCCTTTCAGCCTCATGCATGGGAATCTCTCTTTCTTCCGTCATCTTCAGGATATCGACGTATTTGTCCTCCAGCTTCAGGTGAATAATAACCTTGCCTATATCATGGAGGAGCGCCGCAGTGGAAATTTCTTCGCACTCGGGCAAGTGCAACCGTTTTGATATGATGTTGGCGGCGACACCGGCGCCCAGAGAGTGCTCCCATAGCCCGAGCACGCTCTTTTCCATTATCTCGAAGATTGAAGAACTGAGCACAAGGCTCTTCACGACATCTACTCCCAGAAGGATCATGGCGTTGGATATGGTCGCCACCCGGTAGAAACCGTAGGATGGAGAATTGGCGAGACGAAGGATCCGGGCGGAAAGGACCTGGTCGGACGACACCAGACGCGCCATTTCCTGAATGGAAGATTTCTCGTTATCAGCCAATGAGTTGAGCTTGGTGACAATCCCGGGCAGCGTTGGGAGTGTCCTGATATCCATTATGAAACTTCTGATTTCGTCTCGATGCTCTTCCAAGCTACTCTCCCATGGAACGAATGATGCGGTTCCGGTAAATATCCTTCAAGACCCCGGTCAATGGGTCATCGGCAACCCGCCGGAAGCGCCTGTCCAGGTCCTTCAGCAAATCATCCAGGGTCTTGTCCCCATCCATGGACACGGGATGACCTTCGACGGTAATGGACTGGATCCCCAGGTTTCGCAGGCGCTCGATGAGTGTTTCGTTAAGTTCCAGACCCTTGCCGCATATGGGAGGGCCGTTGGGATTATCTCCACGAACCACATCCTTGGCCAGCACCATCCCGGGTTCCGCTAACGAAAAAGGGATTCTCTGCATTTTATTGCCTCATTAATACGTTTCAAATGTGCGCGGACACAGCAAGAAGCGGTTCAAAGTACCCGGAAACGCCTCCTACGGCATCATATCCAGCAGTCGCCACCCTCATAACGAAAGTCGTCCTGCTTCGTTTTCGGGCTGAGCTTGAACCTTGCCTCCCGGGCGCATTCCTTCAGCTTTTCCAGAGCCCCTTCTTTTACGTCTCCAATGTTTTCCCGGATCCTTCGGCCTGTCCACGGATTGATAAGAAGCGTGAAACCAGCAGCCAGCGCGGCGCCCGCGACAAAGGCCGCCACGACCGCCATATCGGAATATTTAGATTTATCCATTTTTTCCGCCCTTCCTGAGAAATAAGTGGTGACAGGAGAACCTGATTAAGGCCGTTCCTTCATACGTCTCCGATATCTCTTCAATAAGCATTTTGTTTATTCATATCATACAATTGGAACCAAGGAAACCCATTCATACCCGACTCAGCCTTCCACTCCCATAAAATTCCTGACGGACCGTATTATCCCTTCCTTATCGAGCCCGCACATGGCCCGCAGTTCGCGCTGCTCTCCCTGTTCCAGGTAGCGATCCGGATAACCCAGGCGCCGGACCCTGACCCCTTCCATGCCCTCTTCTTCCAGAAGCTCGAGCACCGCGGAACCGAAGCCTCCATCCAGGGCGTTTTCTTCGAGAGTGACTATCGCGCCGGTGCGGCGGGCCAAATCCAGGATCGTTTCCCGATCCAGGGGTTTGACGAACCGCGCGTTTACCACCGAAAGGCTGATTCCCTCGTCCGCCAGAGATTCAGCGGCCTCGAAAGCCGGGAGGACCATGGCGCCCACCGCCAGCAACGCCCCGTCCGCACCTTGCCGGAGCATCTTCGCCTTTCCGATTGGGAGAGATTCAAAGGCATCATCCAGCGGCACACCCCGACCTCTCCCCCTTGGATATCTCACGGCCACGGGGCCTTTCATCCGCAATGCCGTTGCCAGCATGTGGCGGAGTTCGTTTTCGTCCTCCGGCGCCATAATCGTCATATTGGGATAGGTTCGGAGATAGGAGAGATCAAAAGCCCCGTGGTGGGTAGGGCCGTCCGCCCCCACGACACCCGCGCGATCAATGGCAAAAACAACAGGAAGGTTCTGCAGGCAAACGTCAAAAACCTGATCGTACGCCCTCTGCAGGAATGTGGAATAGACTGCGAATACAGGCCTCAGGCCTTCAGCGGCCAACCCGGCGGCAAAGGTGACTCCATGCTGTTCGCATATCCCCACATCAAAAAACCGGTCTGGAAATTCTCCGGCGAACTTCGTGAGGCCGGTTCCTTCAGGCATTGCCGCGGTAATGGCGACAATCCTCTCATCTTCAGCGGCAAGGCTTCTGATGGTTTCACCGAAGACGGCAGTATACGAAGGGGGCGCCCCCTTTGCCGAGCAGACCGCTCCGCTCTCACGGTCAAAAGGCCCGACACCGTGAAACAGGGAGGGGTTTTCCTCAGCAGGCCCGTACCCTTTTCCCTTCTTGGTGATTACATGGACAAGGACTGCATGATCGAATCTCTTTACGCCTTCCAGCGTGCCGATAAGGCGTTCCAGGTTATGACCGTCTATGGGACCGATGTAATCGAATCCGAAGGCCTGGAAGAGCATGCCAGGGGTGAACAAACCTTTAAGGGACTCCTCCGCCTTCTTGGCGAGGTGCAGTATCCCGCGACCGACACCGCTGTCCACCCCTTTCAGAAACCCTTCCAGCTCTTTCTTGATGCGGTGTACGAATTCACTGGTCATGGTCCGGTTGAAAAAGGAGGATAACGCGCCCACGTTTTCCGCAATGGACATTTCATTGTCATTAAGTATGACTATCAGATCCCTGTTTAGGTGGCCGGCGTTGTTCAGGCCCTCATAGGCGAGGCCGCCCGTCATGGATCCGTCACCGATTACCGCAATGACCTTGTTATGTTCTTCCTTCAGATCACGGGCCACGGCAAAACCAAGGGCGGCGGAAATGGAGGTGGAGGAGTGCCCCGCATCGAACGCGTCATGGGGAGATTCACGGCGTTTCGGAAAACCACTCACCCCCCCCAGCCGGCGCAATGTGGAAAAACCGTCACGTCTGCCGGTAAGAATCTTGTGCGCATACGCCTGATGACCCACATCCCAGATTATCCTGTCGCGCGGCGAATCGAACACGCGGTGGAGGGCGATGGTCAACTCCACGACACCGAGGGATGGGGCCAGGTGACCGCCGTTTTCGGCGCAGACCCGGAGAATCGTCTCTCTGACCTCACCTGAGAGCTTCTCCAGATCAGGAACTGAAAGAGATTTGAGGTCTTCCGGTGAATCTATGGATGCGAGTATTTCAGGCATCAGGATTTCCGTTGGACGATGTATGAGGCAATCGCCCTGAGAGGCGCCGCCTTTTCACCAAAGGAAGACAGGGCGTCGAGAGCCGTTTCCACCAGTTCCGCGGCCCTGCGCTTCGATTCAGCCAGACCCATCACAGCGGGATATGTCGCCTTTCCCCGCGCCTGGTCGCTTCCGGCGTCTTTTCCAATCTGTTCGGTTGTCCCTTCTATATCGAGGATATCGTCGGCTATCTGGAAAGCAAGACCGATGGACTCTCCGTAACGGACCATGGCGGCGAGATCTTCGTCCCCGGCGCCTCCCAGCAGCGCGCCCGTCTTCACGGAAGCGCGGATCAGCGCGCCCGTCTTGTGTGTATGGATGTACTGGACCGTTGCCAGGTCTATCTCTTTCCGTCCTTCGCTCTCCATATCCACGACCTGGCCGCCAATCATCCCCCGGGAACCGGCGCAGATGGCTATTTCGTGTATGACCTTCGCGAGGACGCCCGACCCGGCGGTTTCGACGTTCTCAGGTCTGCTGAGGAGGATGAACGCCTCAGTGAGAAGCGCGTCACCGGCTAGAATTGCGGTCGCCTCGCCGAAGACCTTGTGGTTGGTGGGATTGCCTCGCCTGAAGTCATCATTGTCCATGGCCGGAAGGTCGTCATGGATCAGGGAATATGTGTGTATCATCTCCATGGCGCAGGCGGCGGGCAGAGCCCTGCGTCTGTCTCCGCCCACGGCTTCACAGGCGGCCAGCATGAGAATCGGGCGGATCCTTTTTCCTCCGGCGAATACGGAATAGCGCATGGATGAGTGAATGGAAGAAGGAAGCTCGTCCTCGGGCGGAAGATACCTTCCCAAATGGTCATCAATCAGTTGCCGCATATCATTCAGGTACTTCTTCAGGTCCATAGTCTCCCTCATTTCAGGCAGTTTCAAGCGCCTTCGTCCAGAGAAAAATCCCTCTTCACAAAAGCTCCGTCTTTTTGTTTCAATAGAACTTCAACCTTTCGTTCAGCCTCGTCAAGCTTTTTCAAACAGAAATTGGCTGAACGGACACCTTCTTCAAAGACCTTCAACGACTCATCAAGGGAAAGCTCTCCACCTTCCAGCTTGCGTACCGCTTCTTCCAGTTTTTTCAGGACCGTTTCGAACTTCTCTGTCGCCATATGCCTGTCCAATCTCCGGTTTTCGGTTGTGCCATTATACGGAATCCCCCGCCCCAGTCAAGAATGAGGGGTCCCGGGCTTGCCGCAAGGATATCATGATTCAATCCGGAAAAAACAATCTCACGCAAAGCCTCGAAGGACGCCAAGGAAAATCAGGAACTTGCCGGACAAGGCCCTTCACCTGAGCAGTAATAGCAGCATGTTCCGCTCCTGTTACAATTTCTTTCCGTCTTCCCGTGCTCCAAATGCCGTCTCAAGGTTCAACCTCACTGGACTCCACCACGCACCGGGCCGCGCCACGCCTGAAGGCAAGGTCCAGCCGGTCGCCATGTTGAAGGAGGCCACCGTCCCTTACTGTTTCTCCGGAGGGCAAAAGTCTTGCAATGCAGTAGCCGCGGTCCAGGGTGGCCAGGGGGGAAAGGGCCGAAAGTCTGGCCGCGCTCACGGCCGCACTCTCCCTGGATGAATCCAGAATGCGGCGCGCGGCGTTCTCCATCGTGGCTGAAAGGGTCAGAAGACGCTCGCGAAAGCGCTCCACCTGAACCTCCGGCGTCATGATCCTCAGACGGTGAGACCTTGACATGAGCCTCTCTCTCCGAAGGGAGTGATGTCTACGGACTCCAGCGGCGAGACGTTCCGCAAGTTCGTCCACACGTTGCCGCATATGGCCGATAAAAAGCGTCGGGTCCTTGAGCGCGCGGACCAGCACCTCAACCGCGCCCCTGGCGCCGGAGATCCCGCGCTCCGCGGCAAGGTCGAGACGCCTTGCCAGATGAAAAATCCGCAGGTCCAGTTCTTCCCTGCTCTTCACCACCATCTCCGCGGCCGCGGAAGGCGTGGGCGCCCTCAGATCAGCGACAAAATCAGCGATGGTAAAATCGACCTCGTGGCCCACGGCGGAGATAACAGGAATCCTTGAAGCACGAATGGCGCGCGCGACCACCTCCTCGTTGAAGGCCCACAGATCCTCGACTGATCCGCCTCCCCGGCCAACGATGAGGACATCGGCTTCACGCAAGCGGTTGAAATCCCTCACGGCCTGCGCGATCTCCTCCCCTGCGCCCTCCCCCTGCACCTTTACGGGAAGGATCTGGACATCGACGCAGGCATGTCGGCGCCGCAATACAGTCAGAATGTCATGTACCGCCGCTCCGCTCACGGAGGTGACAATCCCCAGTACGCGCGGAAGGGCCGGGATGGGTCTTTTGCGGTCTTCGTCGAAGAGTCCTTCCTTTGCCAGTTTCTCCTTTAACTGGGCAAAGGCCAGCTGGAGCGCTCCGACACCCTTGGGCTCCAAGTATTCAGCGATAAACTGGTATTCTCCCCGCTGATCGTAAACGGAAACCCTGCCCCGCAAGACCAGGCCCATGCCGTTGGCAATCCGGAACCTCAGGGCGCGGGAGGAGGCGCGGAAGAGAACGCATCTAATCTGCGCCCCGGAATCCTTCAGGGTAAAATAGAGGTGCCCGGAGGCAGGCATGGCCAGATTGGACACCTCCCCCTCGACCCAGACATGTTCGAAATTCTCTTCCAGCACGCCCCGGATCAGATGGGTAAGACCGGTTACCGTCAGGATTCTCTTTTCCTTGTAAAGCTCCACTCCAACCCCTCTATCAGGCTTCAAGCATCATCAACGTACGGTTGGTCTGCATACCACTCCCCTCGCATGAAAGACGGGAGAACTATCAATTGACCGGGACTCGGGCTTTATAGTACCATCTCAACCCATGGAACGGTATCCCTTCGTTATCACCATCTCATCGGAAAAGGGCGGAGTCGGCAAGACTACCCTGGCAACGAACCTGGCCATTTATCTGAAAGCCCTGTCCGAAGACCTCCCTGTCTCTATCTTTTCCCTGGACAATCACTTCACCATCGACAAGATGTTCGCCATAAAGGGGCAGCAGACCAACGGTGACGTGACTGACCTCCTCCTGGAAACCCCGGGATGCGACCTTCTGGCAACGGGACAGTACGGAGTAAATTACATACCCTCATCCATGGCGCTGGATGACCTGAGGGACGCCATACGCGGAACCATGGTGCTCCCCAGGCTCCTGGCTCTGTCGGGAATACCTGGAATCCTCATCATCGATACCCGGCCCGAACTGAATATCTTCACCCAGAACGCGCTTTATGCGGCGGATCGGGTGATTATCCCGGTAAAGGACATGCCGAGCCTGGAAAACTGCCGCAACATATTCGACCTGTTCGACAAACGCGGCCTGGACAAGAAGAGCCTCTCCATCATACCCTGCCTCATCGACGCCCGGATCAAGTACCACGGCCCTTTCAAGGATCACAAGTCTCTTATCAGGGCCTTCGCCATCAACCGGGGCTATCGTTGCCTGGACGGCCACATCTCGAAAAGTCCAAAGGTGGAGAGCCTGAACACCAATCCTGAGGGCAAGATATACCCGATCCTCACCCACGCTCGAGGAACCGACGTATACAATCAGTACGCCCGTATGGCCAATGGGTTGCTGGAAGACTACCGGGCGACACGGGAGCCCCGTTCACTCCTCTTTCACCAGTGGCTCCTCTCCGAAGAAGAACGGAAAAAGGAGGCCTACCAGACCCGCCTCTCACGGCTTAAAACCAGCTGCATTCTCTGCGACGGGCCAGTGTTTCCCGAACCGGCGGGAGACGCATGCTCTTTCTACTACGAGGCGTCGGACGGCGGCGCATGCGGTTTCCTGGAAGAGAAATGCTGCGCCGGGCTTCTCCTCTCCTGCCTCTACGCGACGCGGGGGGCGCCGGCGGCGGACGACCCTCTTTTCCTCATGTTCCGGGAGGCGGCAAGGGAATCGGTGTTCGTATTCCGACCCTTCGTCAATGGAAACGGACCTTGCGTCGATATCCGGCGTCTCACCAGGGACGGGGAACCGGTGTTGAAGAAGATTCTCCCCCTTCGCGAATACGACGAAACCGCCTTCACCCGGACCAGGAACGCCCTCTACTCCTTCCTCATGGAAAGCCTTGGAGAACCTCCGGGAGTGATGCGCGACGCGTTTCTCCTGGTCCACCCCACAAACCCTGTCAAACCCGAGTCGATCCTGGCGGAAGAAAGCTACAAGCGTCTGGGCAGACTTATGAGACGCATTGCCGAGGAGCAGACCGTATAAACATTCCAGGCTCGCATCCCGTCTTCACGCCATCTTTGACCGCGCCTCAATCACAAAATCCTCGACGTAGCCCTGCTACGCCTGCGGTTTTGCTCAACCAGCCCGGCCAAATCTGTCATAAATCCGGGCGCGATCTCTCGTAACGTTATTTACGAACAAGTTCTAAAGCTCTTTACGTAACGAGCCTGGAAGCATGGACAAACCGGATACCGCGGCTTTTGAGCGCGGGCAAGGCCTCCGCAAGAGCCCTGATGGTGGCCGGATGGGGATGGCAGATTCCAATGGCGCTTCCCCTTTTCACGGCAATCCTCGCCAGCATCTCCAGTTGAGCCTTGATGGCGGCCACATCCTGGGTATTGTCGAGAAACGGGGCAGAGCGGACCGCGCTCCTGAGTCCCAGCTCCCGCGCCACGGGGACTCCCGCTGATTTCGGCGTTGTCATGCTGTCGACAAAGAACATGCCGTTTTCCTTCAGTATACCCAGAACACTGCGCATCCTGTCCCTGTCTTCCGTGTAACGGGATCCCATGTGGTTGTTGGCGCCAACGGCATGGGGCACCATCTTCAGGTATCCGCCAATCCTTTTTTGAATCTCGTCATCATCGTAGGACAGCAGAAGGCCGTTCCCTTCCAGACGGCGGTTGGGATAGTCCCGTGGTTCCATGGGGATATGAAGCATCACCTCGTATCCGTTGCGGTTCGCGGCGGAAGCGACTTCCTTTGCGTTTTTCAGTCCAGGGATAATGGAAAAGGTCAGGGGGACGCCGATATCCATCAGAACACGCGCCTCCCTTACACTGGCGCCCATGTCATCGATAATGATGGCAACGGTCCCTTTTCCGGCAGGAACCTTGGGTGGCTTGACCGGGGAAACCGCGACGGCCGGCGCTGAGTATCGCTTGTGCACGGGAGGAACCGGTGGTAGCGGAACCTTTTTACCAGGCCCCGGTTCGGCGGACTTTTCCGGAACGGCCGGTTTCTCCGGAGATACCGGCTTCACAACCGGTTCGGGTCTAGCCGGCTTTTCGGCCGGCCGGGGTGAGGTTTTTTCCGCAGTTACCGGTGGCTTGACAACCGGCTTCTCACGCGGGGTCTTCTCTGTCCGCTCAAGAATGAAAAAAACCACCCCCGCAATAAGGGCCGTCAGCAGGAGATACGCAATGGGACGGAAACCGCCCTTTGTCTTTCTGGTGTTCCTCGGAATCCTTCTCTGATTTTTCACGCGGCGCCGGTTTCCTCTTGTGGAATATTATTTGGCTGGAAAAGGCTGATGCCCATCCAATGCAGAAGCGGAAGGCATAGTAGCACAGGGATATCCGATAGAAAAGCGCTTTGGCTGGAAAAAACCGCCGCGCCGACGGGCGCCGGCAACGGCGGATGATATCTGCTCAAGTTTACGGATGGCTAGGAAATCTGGGAAAAGGCCTTGCTGCCCGCCCCGCATACCGCGCACTTCTCAGGCGCGGCCTTCTCCACCGTGTGGCCGCAGATGGAACAAACGAAGTAGTCGAAGGTCTCCCCTTCTTTGCCGAGATTCTCCAATGCCTTCTGATACAGGCCGGCGTGGACCTTCTCAACCTCATTGGCGAAGCTGAAGGTACGGAGCGCGGGCGCATCCCCGGCCTTTTCCGCTTCGGCGATCATCGCGGGATACATGCTCTTGAATTCATGGGTTTCGCCTTCGATGGCTTCCTGAAGATTCTCTTTTGTGCTCCTGATACCACCCATCACCTTCAGGTGCGCATGGGCATGGACCGTTTCCGCGGCCGCCGCCGCGCGAAACAGTTTCGCCGCCTGCGCGAAACCCTCGTTGTCCGCCTGTTTTGCGAAGGCCAGATACTTCCTGTTTGCCTGGGACTCCCCGGCAAACGCTTCCTGTAGATTTTCCATGGTCTTCTGGGACATAATCTCTTCCTCCTTTGATTTGATAATCGAGACGTTCAAAGTCTCGTCATATCCCGGTGCCGCTCGTCATGGGGATTGATATGGATCATTACATCACCCACATTGTGAAACTTTGCGAAGATGCGCTTTTTTACATTCAGAGAAATATCGTGGGATCTTTTGACCGTCATCTCCGGATCCATGTCCAGCTTGAGATCGACAATCATATACTGGCCCGAGCGGCGAGCGCGGATATCGTGCACATGCTCGACCCCGGATTCACCTTCCGCCAATCCACGAATGCCCGAGATAAGCTCTTCCGGGGGTTTCCCATCCATAAGATCGTGAGCCGCGCCGCGAAAGGTCTGGTAACCTATTCGAAAGATCAGCAGGGAGGTAAAACCGGCCGCGAGCGGGTCAAGGATAAAGACACCGAAGTAGGCCCCTGCCACGCCGACAAGGGTAGCTATGGAGGTGAGGGCATCCTTCCTGTGGTCTCCGGCGATGGCCAGGACCGCCGGACTTTCCAGCCTGGCGCCCACCCGTACGGAAAAACGATAGAGATACTCCTTCACGACTATAGTGATCGCCGCGGCCGCAACGGCCACCAGTTCAGGCTTTACAAGCCTTCCCTTCGAGACTGTTATGGCCGCCCCAGCCAGGATCACCCCCCCGGTCAGGATGATAATCAGGGCCACCACGATGGCCGCGATACTCTCCGCCCTGCCATGCCCGTAAGGGTGCTTGCCATCCTTCGGCTGGTGGCCGATGCGGATGGCTATCAGACTGAACAGCAGGGCGACAAAATCACAGGCGCTTTCCACACCATCCGCGAACACGGCCTCTGAGCCGCCGAAGTATCCGGCGGAGAGCTTCATAATCATCAGGACCGCGTTTATCCAGAAAGCGATGCTGATTACCCTCTCTGCTCCGGCAAACCTTTCTTCTCTAACCACGCTCTCCTCCGCGAATCCGCTCAGATTATCATTCTACCAGCTTACCGGAAATGCGCCTCTCACCGGCCCAATATATTTCCATACGACAGCCGATGTTTTACTGAATTGGCGCCGACCGCCTGGCGTCCTTCAGGCGGAGGCGAACACTCCGCGCGCCGTTCCAGGTATTTATCTCCAGGGAGAAGACCAGATCAAGTAGATCCGCTTCAGGTATTCTCCCGGCCATGGAAAAACCGATGGCGTCAAGACATGTCTTCCCCGCAAGTATTTTCAGACGGAGGTGACGTCCTTTCATCACGGTTTTATCCACCACCCTGGCGCCACGCAGGAGAAACACCGGCCGGGGATTGCCGCTGCCGAATGGCTCCAGCGTGGCAATTTCCTTGGCGGTATCCATTGATATCTCCGCGGGGGAAAGCTCCGCGTCAATCCTGATCTCGGGGAGAAGGTCCTCTTCGGACAGGAGGCCCGCCGCAACCTCATCAAACCTGGCGGCAAACTCGGCCAGGGTCTCCTCGTCAATGGTCAACCCGGCGGCGTACTTATGACCTCCGAAGCGCAGGAGATGCTCGGAACACGCCCGGAGCGCATCGTGCAAATGAAACCCTGGTATGCCGCGCCCAGATCCCTTGCCGTTTCCATCCTGGAGGGCAATGAGGATCGTGGGGCGATGATAGAGTTCCACGACGCGAGATGCGACAATCCCTATGACGCCGGAATGCCAGGAATCAGATGCCAGGACGATGCTTTTCCGCCCCTTCAGAGAGGTGTCCGTCTCAATCTTCCGCAAGACATCGTTCAGTATCGCCTGCTCCACGGCCTGGCGCTCCTCATTGCCGGCATTCAGCTCCGCTGCCAGCGCCGCGGCCTTTTCCGGATCCCGCGTCAGAAGGAGCTCTACGGCAACCGATGCGTCATCCAGTCTGCCCGCCGCATTAAGGCGGGGCGCCAGACGGAAGCCGACAGCCACACTGTCAACGTCGGCCGCTATGCCCGCCACTTTCTTCAAGGCCGTGATTCCCGCCCTTTTCGCGGCGGAGAGCCGACGAATTCCGTTGGAGACAAGCACCCGGTTCTCGTCCACCAGGGGGACGATATCCGCGATGGTCCCCAGGGCCACCAAGTCCAGGTATTCCCGCAGATCCGGCTCCGTGCGCTCCGAGAAATAACCGGACTCCCTGAGACTGCCGCGAAGGGCCACCAGCAGATTGAAGGCCACGCCTACACCGGCAAGGCAAGCGCAAGGAAAAGGACAATCCTTGCGCATGGGGTTGATCACGGCGAGGGCCGGCGGCAACGTCTCAGCCGGGGTATGATGGTCGGAAACCAGAAGGTCTATTCCCATGGATGCGCACAGTTCCGCCTCCGCGAAGGCGGTAATGCCGCAATCAGCGGTAACGATAACGCGCGCCCCCTCTTGGGCCGCGTTCATTACCCCGCTCCGGCTCAGTCCATAGCCCTCTTCCAGGCGGTTGGGGATATAATAAAAGCATCTGGCGCCGATTTCCTGAAGAAAACCGGTCAATACGGCAACGGAAGTAACGCCGTCGGCATCGTAGTCTCCATAGACACAGATGGCTTCATCAGCAAGCACGGCATCCCGCAAGCGATCCACCGCCTTGTCCATATCCTTCATGATAAACGGATCATGGAGTGAGCCCAGCGCGGGGACTATGAATCTTCCTGCATTTTCCGGATCTTCAATTCCTCTGTTCAAAAGCAGCAGGGCGATCAGTGGCGACACCCGGCACTCCCGCGCCAGTTTCGCCACCCTCCCGTCTTCCTGGATCGCCATGTTCCAGCGTCGCTCTCGTACCGGCTTCATCCCTATTGCCCCTCCACCTTCATTTCGAAAGAACCTCTCTTGCACGACCATTCAGAGCCTAAAAAAAAGCCCCCATTACGAGTGGGGGCATGATCTCTTTTCCGGTGCGCTCCTTCAGGCGGCGCGCTGTTTCCCCCTGTTTTCCCATACCAGCACCAGCGGGCTGGCCACGAAGATGGACGAATAGGTCCCCACCAGAATGCCCACTACCAGGGCAAAGGCGAAATCGTGGATCACCTCGCCTCCTAAGAGGAACAGGGAAAGCGCCGCCAGGAGAGTGGTGAGCGAGGTAATGATGGTCCGGGAGATGACCTCGTTGATACTGAAATTGAAGATGGTGGCCAGGGAGTCCTTCATGTTTTTATGCAGGTTTTCCCGGATCCGGTCGAAAACAACCACCGTGTCGGTAAGGGAATAGCCGGCGATTGTGAGGGCGGCCGTTATCAGAAGGAGGTTCACTTCCTTGTTAAGGAGAAAAAAGATGGCGAATATGGCAAGCACATCGTGGAAAGTCGCTATGGCGGCCGCCACCCCGAACTTGAAATCAAACCGCCAGGCAATGTAAATAATGATGCCGACGATGGAGATGAGGACGGCTATAAGGGTGTCCTTGCGCAGCTTGTCCCCGACGGAAGGACCGATCTCGGATGAACTCTCCACGGTAAACTTGTTGGCGGTGAATTCCTTGCGGAAGACCTCTTCCACCGCGCCGGCCACTTTTCCCAGGGCAAGGCTGGTCTTGCCGACCTTGATGAGGAGCTTGTTGCCGTCGCTGATCTCCTGCAGGTCCGCCGGAATGCCGTTCTTCGACAAGGCTTGGCGGGCCGCCTGGATATCGACCCTGTTCTCGAATTTCAGCTGGAGAACGGTTCCGCCGGTGAAGTCCGTGCCCAGGTTGGCCGCCCCCGAGACAATCTGGGCGATGGCGACGAATCCCAGAAGGGCGATGATCGCCGAAATGATAAAGGATATCTTCCTCTTGCCGATAAAATCAATCTTCGTTTTTCCGATAATTTCCATGAAATCCCCCGTCAGCCTATATGCTTATTTTTTTCGCCCGGCCTCTGCCGAGGAAGTAATCGAACACCACCTTGGTGCCGATGAGGGCGGTGAACAGGTTGATGATGACACCGAGGCTCAGGGAAACGGCAAACCCCTTCACCGGTCCGGTGCCGAACTGGAAGAGCACGGCCGCGGTGATCAGTGTGGTGACGTGCGAGTCCATGATGGTCAGGAAGGCCTTGTCGTATCCCGCGTCCAGGGCCGCCTTCGGCGTTTTCCCCAGGCGCAGCTCCTCGCGGATCCTCTCGAAGATGAGGACGTTGGCGTCAACGGACATGCCGACGAGAAGGACGATGGCGGCGATTCCCGGCAGAGTCAGGGTGGCCCCGAGGGCCGCCAGGGCGCCCATGAGATAGACGAGGTTGAGCACCATCCCCATGTTGGCCACCATTCCTGAGAGCTTGTAATAGATGGCCATGAAGATGATCACCAGCAAGACGCCCACCAGACCCGCTATCAATCCCTTGTGGATGGAGTCCTGTCCCAGGGAGGGTCCAACCGTCAGGTTCTGGATGATCTTCACCGGCGCGGGAAGGGCGCCGGCCCGCAGCACGATAGCCAGGTCGCTGGCCTCCTTCTCTGTGAAGGAACCGGAGATCTGGGCGCTCCCCCCTGAGATCCTCTCCCGGATTACCGGCGCGGAATAGACGTTATTGTCCAGCACGATGGCGAAACGCTTGCCCACGTTGGCGGCCGTAACCTGGTCAAAGAGCTTTGCGCCGACCGAGTTGAACTCGATAGCCACGTATGGCTGGTTGAACTGGGAATCGATGCGCACCTGGGCGTCCGTGAGAAGGTCACCGGTGATCATGGTCTTCTTTTTCAGGACATAGGGTACCTCGCTCACGGCGCCGGTGTCCGGGTCCGTCCTCTTCTCCATCTGGAGTTCGTCCCCCTCGGGCAGATTACCGGGGGTTGCCGTCGTCGGATCAACGCCTTCGTCAACCAGCTTGAACTCCAGACGCGCGGTCTTGCCAATCAGCTCTATGGCCCTCTGGGGGTCCTTGACGCCGGGCAGTTGCACGACGATATTACTGATCCCTTCCCGCTGGATTACCGGTTCTGAAACGCCGAACTGGTCAATCCTGTTGCGGATGGTCTCCAGGGCCTGCTGAACCGACTTGTCCTTGACGCTCTTAATCTCCGACCCGGCCATGCGCAGCTGGAGATTCTGGTATCCCCCCTCTTCAAAGGGGGCCTGGAGCTCAAACCGGGAGTACTTGTCCTTGAGGAGTTTCTGGACCGTTTCCACCGTTCCCTTGTCATAAAGCGTCACGGAGATACGGTCGCCGCCCAGCCGTGATATGTTTTTGAAGCGGATGTTTTTCCCGTTAAGGGTATCCTCCAGGTCAGTGGCTATGATATCCAGTTGACCCTCCACCGCCTTCTGGGTCTCTACCTCCAGGACCAGGTGAATGCCCCCCTGCAGGTCAAGGCCGAGATTTATCTTGTCCTTGGGGAAGAAGCTTCCTTCCCACCAGGAAGGGAGCTTTGGCATCAGCGTGGGTGTGAGATACACCACCGAGAGAATGAGAAAAATCAGGATCAGGCTTATGCGCCAGGTAAGTCCTTTGGGCATATAGAAAACTCCTTTCAGGAATAATCACTTACGGTAATGCACGCCACGTCAGAGCATCTTGCAAATCTCAAAGAAGACCCCTTTCCCCTGGTGGGAGAGGGATAGGGAGAGGGAGTATTTTTCGACACTTTTGCATGAGTCTCTTCAGTCTTTCTTTTTCGCTACCGTGGAGATAAAACCCTTGTTGATGCGGATATTCACTCCGGTCGCCACTTCAATGACTACAACACCGTCATCTATCGCGGTAACCTTGCCGTGGATACCCCCTGCCGTGACGATCTGATCACCTTTCTGGAGAGATTCCAGAAGCGCCTTGTGTTCCTTCGCCTTTTTCTGCTGGGGCCGGATGAGCAGAAAATAGAAGATGGCGAACATGAAAATAAGGGGTATGAAACTGGAAAAAGCTCCGACGCCGGAGGCGCCGCCACCCGGGGGAGTGCCCATTGCGTATGCTACGTCGATCATGTAAAACCTCCTGAAGATTTTGATCTTGATTGCGGGTTTCTTTCACCGCCGGACGCCTGCCGGCGATATCTGGAAGCGAGTGTCGCGAATCAGACTGATACTGCTCTTTTTGCGTAGAACTCTTCACGGAACCGGGCGAAACGCCCCTCCGCTATGGCATCGCGGGCCTTTTCCATCAGGTTCAGATAATAGTAAAGATTGTGGTACGTATTGAACCTGGAAGAGAGTATCTCGCCAGCCCGGTAAAGGTGCCGCAGGTACGCCCTGGAATAGTTGCGGCACACATAGCAGCCGCACTCCGGGTCAATGGGCCCCCGATCCTCCGCGTACCGGGCGTTCTTGATATTGAGACTCCCGCTGGAGGTGAAGAGCATCCCGTTACGGGCGTTTCTCGTGGGCATGACGCAATCGAACATGTCGTAGCCCCGGTAAATCCCCTCTATCAGATCCTCGGGGGTTCCGATCCCCATGATGTAGCGGGGGCGGTCTTCGGGAAGAAGGGGTTCGCAGGTCTCCATGACCCCGTACATTACCTCCTTCTCCTCGCCCACGGAAAGCCCACCCAGCGCATACCCGTCAAAACCGATCTCCCGCAGGTCCCGGGCGCTTTGCGCCCGAAGGTCCGGAAACCGCCCACCCTGCACAATACCGAAAAGCGCCTGATCCTTCCGGCGTCTGGCCTCCCTGCAGCGCACCGCCCAGCGTGAGGTCATCTCCATGGATTTCCGCACATAGTCATAGTCAGCCGTTGCGGGAGGACATTCATCAAAACACATGATAATGTCAGCGCCCAGAGCCTCCTGGATATCAAGGGAGACCTCGGGGGAGATGAAGTGGGGGGAACCGTCAAGATGGGAGCGGAAAGTGACCCCTTCTTCCTTGATCCTGCACAACTCTCCGAGGCTGAACACCTGGAATCCGCCGCTGTCCGTGAGGATCGGGCCTGACCACCCCATGAATCCGTGCAGGCCTCCCATGCGGCCGATTAGCTCATGACCCGGCCTGAGGTAGAGGTGATAGGTGTTGGCGAGGATAATCCCGGCCTTGACCTCCCAGAGTTCATCCGGGGTCATCGCCTTTACCGTGGCCTGGGTGCCTACCGGCATGAATATGGGAGTTGGTATCACACCATGGCATGTGGCCAGAGACCCGAGACGCGCCGCACACGACGTATCCTTCTTTTCCAGACGATATTCAAATAACCGCAACGAGTCCGTCAAAATCCGCCAACCATCCCCTGATGAGAGTAAACTTCCCACGCGCCGGCCTGAGTCGCCAAGGCTTCATGAAATAAACATGGCGTCGCCATAACTGAAAAAACGAAATTTCCCGCGCACGGCCTCCTTGTAGGCCTCGAAAAGAAACTCCTTGCCCGCGAACGCCGATACGAGAAGCAAAAGAGTCGAGCAGGGGAGATGAAAATTGGTGATGAGGGCGTCCACTATCCGGAAACGGCAGCCCGGGTAGATAAAGATGTCAGCCTCGCCATCTCCAGGACGAACGCTCCCGTCTCCGAGGGAGGAGTGCTCAAGGGCCCTGGTCGTGGTTGTGCCAAGGGCGACGACGCGGCCCTTGCCCCTCTTTCTTTCCGCGACGGCCGCGGCCGTCTCCTCCGGGATGAAGTAGCGCTCGCGGTGCATTCGATGCTGGCCGACATCTTCAACCCGCACCGGAAGAAAGGTCCCGAGACCAACATGCAGGGTAAGGGGCGCCACCTCTACTCCCCGCTCCTCAAGTCCCGCAAGGAGCTCATGGGTAAAATGAAGCCCGGCCGTAGGCGCCGCTACCGCCCCCGGCTCCCTGGCAAATACCGTCTGGTAGCGCGCGCGGTCGGAAGGTTCAACCTCTCTGCGGATATAGGGCGGAAGAGGAAGATTTCCCTGCTCCTCCAACCACCCGTCAAAGCCTTCATCCGGAGAAAAGGAAAGCGTCCAGGTATCCTCGCCGTCTCTCCCCATAACCCGCGCGGTCATTCCAGCGGGCAGGCGGATAAGGGCGCCGGGCGCCGGCTTCTTCGATACCCTGAGGAGGCATGACCACACCTGCCCGGCGCCCGGCAGCCTCCTGACCAGAAACACCTCGATGCGCCCGCCGGTCTCTTTGGTCCCGAACAGCCTGGCCGGAATGACCCTGGTGTTATTCAGGACAAGCAGATCTCCGGGCTGAAACAGCTCCCCGATACGGGAAAACACGGTTTCATCAAGGGACTTCTTCCGCCTGTCGAGAACCATCAGGCGCGATGTTTCTCTTCTGTCGGCAGGTGTCTGTGCTATCAGCTCCGGAGGCAGGAAATAATTGAATTCGCTGAAACGCATCGGCTAGTCGGTGTGATATCTTTCAAGGCGGGTTCCCGGATAATAATAGGACAGGATATCCCGATAGCTTAAACCTTCTTCGGCCCTTTGTTTAGCGCCCCATTGGCACATGCCGACACCATGGCCGTAGCCGACCCCGATAAATACGAAATTATCGTCAACCGAGGTTACCTCGAAATCGGTGCTTCGAATTACGCCGTATCCGACAATTGCGCGAAACTTCACGGCAGGAATGGTCAGGGCGCCAAAATCGGATACCAGCTCCAGGGAAACAATCCTTCCGCTCCGGTTGCGGGAAACAGGGCGTATCACCCGGAGGCCTGATACGGCATACCCCCTTCGCTTCAAAAGAGACTCCAGCTTTCCCCGGCCGATGGTCTGTTCCCAGAGCACTGACGGGGTCGCGGAACAGTTGGCGCATACGACACCACGCAGGTAAGGATAGCTTACGGACCAGACGTATTCCGAATCCTCCGTATGCCCCCCGCAGCTGGAATGAAAAAAGGACTGTATTATGGCGCCCGCGAAGGTAAGCACCTCTCCCCGCGTCTCTTCAACCGCCTGCACTGCGCGGCTGTCCTCAATATCACTCCCGTCATACACCTGGTCGATCACACTGGACTCCAGATGGTAGAGGGAGTTTTTTCTCGTTTCCTTCTGGTAGAGGGCAAAGGTCCTGGAGACGACAGCCTGGGCCTTTACCGCTTCCATTGGCCATTGAGAGGAGATTTCACAGTTTATGAGGCCGATGAGATAATCTTCAACGGGTAATTCGTCGATGACCAGCAGACCCCTGGAAGATGAGGCAACCTCGATTATCCCCCTATATCCCTTGCCATTTATGCGAATTACGCCCGGCGATGAAAGCGTAAGCCTGTGGGTCAGGTGCCTGCCAACAGACAACCCGCCCCTGTCTCGTCTGATAACAGCCGGAAAAGACACAGCCAGCCGGACACCCCTTCCATCGGTGACGGCCAGGCCGTAACCCTCAACCCTGATCTTTTCAGCGCCCTTTATGATGGCCACCCGTATGGATCCTGTTCCAGCAGGCGCGGCTTCGGCCAAAGGCGCAAAAAGCAGGGCAAAAAGAAGCAATGCCGGAAATAATCTCACCGTAGACATCCAGGCTTCCAAAACTTTTTGATAAAAACAAAAAAAATATTCTAAGTCAATGATTTTGTCGGGTGCGGTTAAACGCTCCCCGCCATACTTAGCGGCTTCGCGGAGGAAGCGGGTATCATAGGGAGAGGCGCTCCCCTTGTCAAGCACTTAGAGCAGGCAAATGATTTGCCGCGACAGGGAAATCGTGCTATAGACTAGCACTGCCGCCACACATTGGCAGTACCGTTAGTGTATTTCCATGGGGAACATTACTTTGTCGACGTTGCTCAAGATAACCGGACTCTCTACCCGATTTCCATCACCGGATGGAACGGTTCGGGCCGTTGATTCCCTGGATCTGTACATCAACGAAAAGGAGACCCTCTCCCTTGTAGGTGAATCGGGATGCGGCAAAAGCATGACGGCCTTCTCCATAATGAGGCTGGTCCCCCCTCCCGGAATGATAACATCAGGCGAAATCCTCTTTGAGGGACAGGATCTGCTTGACCTGCCGGATGAACAGATGCGCCGCATCCGCGGCAACCGGATTTCCATGATCTTCCAGGAACCCATGACATCCCTCAATCCGGTCTTCAGAATCGGAGACCAGATAGCGGAGGGGTTACGGCTTCACCGAGGCCTGAGCGCCCGTGAGGCGCGGGATGAAACCGTCGAGATCCTGCGCTGCGTCGGCATCCCCTCCCCGGCGTCACGATATGATGATTACCCTCATCAGTTGAGCGGCGGAATGCGCCAGCGCATAATGATCGCCATGGCCCTCTCCTGCAAACCGAAGCTTCTTATAGCGGACGAACCCACCACCGCCCTTGATGTGACGATTCAGGCTCAAATCCTGGAACTGATCGATGATCTTCAGGCGGAATTCGGCATGGGGCTGCTACTTATCACCCACGATCTCGGGATCGTAGCCGAGCGTTCCAACCGGACCGCCATCATGTACGCGGGAAGGATCGTAGAGACCTGCGCCACCCGCGATATCCTGAAAAATCCCTGCCATCCTTACACAAAGGGCCTGCTCGCCTCTCTCCCCCAGAATGCCCGACCGGGAAGACCATTGCCGGTTATCCCCGGCAACGTTCCCAAACCGGGTTCGACAATTTCGGGATGCGATTTCCGCGATCGCTGTCCATACGCGGAATCGAGATGCGCGACAGATCCTCCACCTTCGCGCGAAGTGGAAGAAGGCCATAGCGTAAGCTGCTGGAAATTCACATGAATACACCCCTTATTGAAACAAGGAATCTCAGGAAGGATTTTTTCGTAAAAACCGGCCCTTTTGTCAGACCGGCCGCCCTGAGGGCGGTCAATGGCGTATCACTCAGCCTGCGCGATGGCGAAACCCTTGGCCTGGCCGGTGAATCAGGCAGCGGCAAATCAACCCTGGGGAAACTCCTTATGGGATTGCTGCATCCCGACAAAGGTGAAATACTGTTCCGGGGAAAGGAATTTTCCGGTTTTTCCGCAAAAGAGCTTCCGGACTTCCGCAGATCGGTTCAGATGATCTTCCAGGATCCCTATTCCTCCCTGAACCCAAGGATGCGAATCGGTGACATTATCGAAGAACCGATGCGCATCCACGGGCTCTCAACCCCTCAAGGACGTCGTGAACGGGTTGTCGCCCTTATGGAAAGGGTCGGACTGTCCGAGGAAATGTTCCCCCGATATCCCCATGAATTTTCCGGAGGCCAGAGACAACGCATCGGGATTGCCAGGGCGCTGGCGGTGTCGCCAAGCCTTGTTATCGCCGATGAGCCGGTTTCCGCCCTCGATCTGTCCATCCAGGCGCAGATCATCAATCTACTCCAGGAACTAAAGAACGAATTTTCCCTATCCTTCCTCGTAATCGCCCACGATCTTTCAGTGCTCCGACATGTATGCGAACGAATCGCCATCATGTATCTGGGCTCGATAGTGGAAATGGGAAAGACCCGGGAAGTTTTCGATGGCTTCATGCATCCCTACACGGAAGCCCTTCTCTCCGCGGTCCCCAATGTCGAAAAAGTCCCGGGCAAAAGACGGATTGTCCTGAAGGGAGACATCCCCAGCCCTCTCTCCCCCCCTCCCGGCTGCCCCTTTCACCCGCGCTGTCCCCATGCCAGGCCAGGTGAATGCGACCGGCGCGTCCCCCATCTGGAGGAAAAATCTCCAGGTCACTTCGCAGCCTGCCACTTCAGCGAGGATTTGTTCCTTTGAAACCGGAATGGATGGTCGAGAAATATTTTCGCTACACTCGCATTTAGATCAGTTCCAGGTTGACAAATCGCCTTGCCTAAAATATAGATATATATGAATTAATAACGAATGCGGCGCCTGGAGTCCTCCGAGAAGAGCGATCTCGCCTGATTCGTTGCCTCTCTTGGCAATAACCGTTGAGAACAGAGGAAGAGGGGCATCCGGAAGGAACGAAGGATAACTCCAACTGCCGAATACAGGTTAAAACCTGAAAATGGCGGTCTCACGCAAAGCCGCAAAGAACGCGAAGGAAAATCAAGAACTTGTCAAATGAGGCCGTTCACCTGACCGGTGATACCAGCTTGTTCCGCATCTATTTGAATTTCTTTGCGTCTTTGCGTCTTCGCGTGATCAAATGCAGTTTCTAGGTAATAGTTTAGGGAGGATTGAAAATATGAAATTTGACAAGAGCAGGGATTATGACAACGAGGCCGAGATATGCAAGGTTCTGGGCCATCCGATAAGATTGAAGATCGTAGCCGGGCTTTGCTCCAGGGAGTGCAACGTTAAACACATATGGGAATGTCTCGGACTTCCCCAGGCCACGGTCTCCCAGCACCTTGCCCTGCTGAAGAACAAAGGAATCATTGAAGGAAAGCGTGACGGCGTCAAGGTACACTACAGCGTAGTCAACCCGCTGGCCATCCGCATTGTTGAGATGATGGAATCTTCTCCCGATTCCTGAGGCGCCATCCAGGTTTCACCACAAACGGTTTATCAGGAAACCCTGCGTAGAACGGGTATCTTATCCAGTACCTTGCGCCTTTGCGCATCACTCTTTCCTAAATCGACCGTGTCCATCATAAAACCGACAATCTCCACAAACTCCATGCCATCCCTGAGAATCTTCTGATAAGAATCCGTTGAACCCGGCGCCACATCAGGGGTGAATACCATGGCCCGTCCCCCGTCCACGAGGAAGAATGCAATATATACAGAATGCTTCCCCTCCTTGAGCACTGCGCACATATACGCATCGCAGGTTGCGGTTGTGTGGTCTTCCATGGCGACACGCGTCCTGTTGAGTGATTTATGCATCTCCAGGATGTCTTGTGGCGCATGGTATTCTATGGTCTCAAGGGCTTTATTTATGGTGAATTTGACCGGTGGCCCCGACCCCCCCACCGTTCCTTCAGCCGGGCCGAATCCCGATTCAGCGCCTGTATCCTCAAGGCCAAGAAAAGCAAAGGGGTCAGAGGATTCCTGTTCATGTTCCGCATTCAGTCCAGCCGGCAAGACGCAGACTCCGGCATCGGTAGCGGATACGTCAAGAATGGAAGTATCGGCATCAAGGGATTCAATGGCGTCCATCGGTATCCCATCGGTTTCTCCGCCCTTTCCTGACTCTTGACCTTTGTCTTCCCGGGTGTGCCGCTCATCCCCGGCGGACACATCCATATCCATTTTCCCAGTATCATTGTCTTCTGACCGGGCCCGCGATGTAAGAGAGGAGAAGCCGGCTTGCGTTTCTTGGGTCGCGGGCCTTTCCGGCGGCTCATTGCCCACATCTTCCAACAGGTCCATTATCTTCAGATCGGAAAAATCCTCTTCCCCCACATCCAGTTCATCCATTTTCACCGGGGGCACGAAAATGTCCGGTTTCTCTTCATGCGTCTGTCCGGAAGAAAACGCCGACAATCCGCTTTCAGGCGAAAGGCCCCATCTCCCCAGAATCTCGGAATGGGTCGAAGAAATTGTCTCCATGATTGCATTCCCGCTGTAGAGAAGCTCTGAGGCGAGTTGCTCGATTTTTTCCCTGGCCGAGGAAACGGTTTGCGCCGCCTTTTGCTCAAGGGACTCTTTTTCTTCAATCATCCGCTCTGAATCCGCCCTCAGTCTCGAGAGCATTTCCGCGTGATCCGCTTCCAGTTCCGCTATCTCCTCCGATAGTTTCACCACAACGGTCCGCGCGGCCTCCAGTTGCTCCACGGCCAGGGACTCGGACTCAACCTTCTCCCTTGACAAACGGCGTTTCTCCTCTTCCAGCGCAGCCAGTTCCAGCGCATTCTTCTCCATTGCCGCCTTCTGCTCCGCTGACATCCGCTGGATTTGAGATTTGAGGGAGGACACCTCCTCTTCGGCGTGTTCAGCGGAGGTCAAAGCCTCCTGGCGGAGACTGTCAACCTCTTTGGCGAGCTTGGACAAGAGGGATTCCGCTGCTTCTCTATCCGCGACGACTTGAGCGGACAGGCGTTCCTTTTCCGAACTCAGCTGGGTGATTTGCCGCTCCGAGGATTCGCTGTAACCTGCAAGCTCTTCCCGAAGGCGGCGAACATCGTCCTCCAGCACGGAACGCTCCTTCTCCCCTTTCCTCCTGGCCAGATCAAGTTCGGAGGTAAGGCGTTCCACGTCACGGCGCAATTCTGAAAGAACGCTTGAGAGGGAGTCCTCGGCCGCCCCCTTTTCAGCGGAGAGACGCGCTATTTCGTCTCTGAGTTGCTGGATATCGTTTGAGGATGAATCTTCCATCCGGGACATGTCCCGCAGCAAACGTTCCTTTTCCGCCCGGAGAGAGGAAAGCTCGGAAGATGAAACATGGCCGGCGACCTTTACTTCTTCGCGCAGTTTTTCCACCTCGGCTTTCGCGGACTCCAGCTCTTTGGCCGTCTCAGTGGAAAGGGCCTCCCGCTCACCCTGGAGAAGCTTTATCTCTCCCCTGAGAAGCGTCAATTCCCTGTCGCCATCTTCTTTTTCCCGCTTTTTCTCATCCTGAAGCGCGGCGATCCTCATCCGCAGATCGGACAATTCCGCCGCCTGTTTCTTCTGGGCATCCGACTTCTCGGATGCAATCCTCTCAACCTCCGCCTTCAGCCCTAGCAGTTCCTCCGGGGTAGGTTCAGGAGATGAAAGGGTTTCCAGCTCGGCTTTCAGCAGAGCTATTTCACTTTCATTCCCCTCCCGGATCGCCCTTTTCTCTTCAGAAAGCCGATTCCGCTCCAACTTCAAAACGGCCAGTTCCGCGGCGGCGCTCTTTTCACTTTCAGCATTCTCTGAGGAGAGTCTCTCAATCTCGCCTTTCAAAGACACCTTCTCCCGCGAGAAGGCTTCCCGCGCCGCCTTAATTTCCTTCTTCAATCCTTCGATCTCCGAGGAAAGAGAAGATGATTCATCGGCCGCGGCCACCGTCAGATCATTTCTGGCCTGAACAAGACGGTCCAGCTCATCCCGGGCGGAAGCTGTCCCGGCGGACTTCGCGGCATTGATGGAATCAATTTCTTTTGTAATCCCTTCTATCTCCGCCCGAAGAACCGCCAGTTCTTCTGATGCATCCTTTTCCGTCTTTACCTTTTCGGCATGCAATTTTTCCTTTGCCGCCCTCATGTCCGCGATTTCCTGCTTGGCTGGCAAGCCTTTTACGGGCCTGTCTTCCCGAGAGGCCCCCTTTTCCTGCAAGGCGCCCTTGCCGGTGTTCTTCCCGGCTTCAGACGCTTTTGCCGCCAAAGGATCGAAACTTGCCGCCTTTTCACTGACGGGAGTATCCGAGCCGGAATCCTTTTTCGCGGTCACACCTGACTGTTTCGAGCCTTTTTCCAGCCCTGATTTCTTGTGTACGGCCTTTTTCGCGGCGCCGGCCGAACGGACAACCCGGAGGTCATTCAGCACCACCTCCCTGAGCGCCTTGCTGTAGTTAAGGTTTACGCTCTGCATATCAAATCCGAGTTCCTTGGCAAAATCCAGGGCTCCACGAACGACGTTATCGGATTCACCCTTGTCTCCCGGGCTTTTCCGAGGGGTAAAGATCATAAAATTCTTGGCTTTCTGGAAGGATAACGCCACGTATGCGGTAGCCATTGCGCCTTCCTGAACCACACAGACAAAGGCTTCACAAGACTGGTTCTGCTTGCCGCCCATGCTTATAGCTACATCGGAAGCAGATCGGTATATGGCGATCACATCCTGCGCGTCGGCTTCAACGAACTGCAGAGAAGCGTCCTCTATAAACATCTCTCTCCCCCTGATATCCTGGAAAATAAAAAACCGGGGCAAAATATCGGCTGATATTTCGGCAACCCGGCTGTCTTCTTGAGACCCTTGAGGCTTTCCGCCCCATCCTCGCGGATGGTTTAGTAGTATCGTATATCAAATTCATATTCAATTGTCATCCCGATGTGCCCATTATCCGGAACGATCGGGTAAAGTCAACAGGTTTTGTCTCGCTTGTGAAGATGCGATTGGATGCTGAGAACCAAAGATTCCGGGTTCGGTTTCCGGCAATATCATTCATTATTGATCCAGACACAAAAACGTTTCCGCGAATCCAGGTTGATGGGAAGCCATGCCCTGAACGGACTCAATTAATCTACCACATCCAGTTTTCGCTAATATCAAAAGCGTCTTGCAATTTTTTTTTCTGGTGCTATTATTCTCAACATTTGATGCCAAAGTGTTTCCCGACCTGGCAGGTACTTGCGGCAAGGTTTTAATTTTATTAAGAGGAGGACACCATGAAGAAGACAGTATCCACCGCCGTCGTTGCTCTCGCCGTCGTTGCATTCGCCGGCGCCGTCGTGGCCGAGGAGAAGTTCCCCACCCAGGGCGCTACCGTCAAGACAACCGTTACTACCCCTGACGGTAAAGTCGTGAAAGAGGATGTGGTTACCGACACCACGAAAGGCGCGGACACCGCGACGCAGTACAGAGAGCTTCAGAAGGCAAAAGAAAAGGAAGCCGCCGAACAGCAGGAAGCCGCGACCGACAAGCAGGATGTGGAAAAAGCGGTAAAGAAAAAGGTGATCAAGAAGAAAGCGAAGAAGGCCAAAGCAAAAGCCAAGGCTAAATCGGAAGCCGCTCCGGCGGAGACCGCCGCTCCGGAAGCCAAATAGGCATGTTTCATCAAAACTGACACTCCACGTAAGGCCGTATCACCATTGGTACGGCCTTACGTTTTTCAGGCGCTTGCCGAGTATCTACGCCTTGATCCCCACGGCATACACAACGTCATAGGTGGCTGGGATCCCCTGATCGGACCCGAATTCTCTCTGATATATCTCCATCATCTCCGTCATGACCCTTTTTCCCGCAAGCCCGCGATCTCCCATGCTCGAAGCGTTACCCGCCCCTATGCGCCGCAGGGAACGCAGCAGGGAGGAGACATCCGGATGAAACTCTTTTTCGGTATCTTTCTCGACCCGGCATTGACTGAAGCCCGCATATTTCAGCGCGGCATCCACATCTTGAAGGGAGAAAAACCTGTGGGTCCTGTCTCCACTGTCATGTGCCGAAATATTGCTGGCGCTCCTGTACGACGTCCTTAACTCATGAAGCGTATCGCAGCCAAACAGGGCGAAACGGAACGATCCTCCGGAGGACAGGACACGCATCGCTTCGCAAAACGCCGGTTTGAGAGAGTTCAACCACTGAAACGCCGAGGTTGAAATAACCAGGTCGAAGGAGCAATCCGCAAACGGAAGACGCTCAGCATCGCCCTCGACAAATAGCTTGCCGTCGCCATCTCCGACAGTTGCCATTGCCGTCCTTCCCATTCCCGGCGCCAGGTCAATGCCCACAAGGAACGCGTCAGGGCAGATACCACGCAAGTCGCGAAGCAGCATCCCCGTGCCCGCACCCACATCGAGAATTCGTCGCGGCGCATCTCCGCCTTTCATTTCCATCAACTGGCCGAGAATCTTTTCCCTTACCCGCTTCTGGACAACAACCGTTTCCTCATAGAATACCGCCTGGCTGTCAAATGCCCGCCTAACCACGTGCCTGTCAATCAGAGCCATACACACCTTCCAGAAAACTATCGATTACGCTGTTCAGTTCCTCGTGCATGGAGATCACAGGGGCGTGGCCCGCGTCATCAAGAACACAGAGGGACGAGCACGGAATAACGTCCGCCATGTGCCGGGAAGCGCCCGGAAGACAGATACAATCCATGGCGCCATGAACAAGCAGCACCGGAACTGTGATTCCGGGAAGAACGGACCTGAGATCGGCTGTCGCCAGGGAATCCAGAGAATGAATCGCCCCACCGGTATCCGGGGGCTTGCCGATCAAACAATTCCGTTCCATCGCCTCAAGACACCGTTGGGGCGATTCTAGAGGCGAAAACATCTTTCGCCTGAAATCGGCCAGTGTCTTCTCCCGGTTTCTCCTGAAACGGAGAGCAAGGCCCCTGCACTCTTCGGGGGGAAGAGCGCAGGAAAAATCATCGGTTGCGGTAAACCTGGGCGTACCGGAAATAAAGACCATTCCGGCAAGCCTTTCTTTTACAGCGGCATGGGCGGAAAGCGCTACGAGAACCCCCATCGACCAGCCCACCAGGACAACTTCACGGAGTTCCAGAAAGGACAGGAGAACCGACACGTCCCCGGCCAGGTCGCTGATATCATAGCGGGATGAAGGCGCATCGGAATCGCCGTGTCCCCGCAGATCCGGGACAACGCACCGGTAACGGCCGGAAAAACAGTCGACCTGCCGCTTCCACACGGCCCCGCAGAACGACCAACCGTGAATAAATACCAGGGGTCTTCCGGCGCCTTTATCAGCGTAATGGATGTTTACGGAGTCGTTTGCCGTGAAAAAACGCATAACCGGGTCCCCCTTGGAAGGTGTGCAAAACATCCTCACCCGTTCCTTCATATTATGCCCAGCCTCTTGCCCGTGTTCTCCATAAGCTCCAGAACCTTTTGCAGCTCTTTACGTTCATGGCAGGCCATGAGAGCGCACCTCAGACGGCTCCCCCCCGTCGGCACAGTGGGAGGGCGGATTCCCTGGACATATACCCCTGCCTCAAAGAGCTCCGCGGAAAATCGCATGGTCTTTTCCGGGTCCCCTGTCACAACCGGAACTATCTGGGTTTCACTTTTGAGCGTATCGAAGCCGGCGGCTCGCAGCCCGTCCCTGAAAAATTCCCAATGGCTCGCCAGGCGGTGACGCAGTTCCTCCCCTTCCGCTGATTCTATTATGTCCAGAGCGGCAAGGGATGCGGCCATCTGCGAAGGCGGCAGGGAGGTGGAAAAAATGAAACTCCGCGCCCGGTTGACAAGATAGTCGATTATCTCTTCCGAAGCGGCGGCATATGCGCCAAAGGACCCAAAGGCCTTTCCCAGTGTCCCCATATGGATATCAATGTCCGCCTGGACATCGAAATGCTCAGCCGTCCCTCTCCCTGTCCGGCCAAGCACTCCGGCGCCGTGGGCATCGTCGATCATGAGCATGGCTACAAACTCCCGCTTCAGGGCAACCAGTTCCCGGAGAGGGGCAAGATCTCCGTCCATGCTGAAGACACCGTCCGATACAATAAGCGATCGCCCTCTCCCCCCTTCCTCCAGGCGCCGCCGTAATACGGACATATCATTATGGGGATACCGCTCCAGGCGGGCGCGTGACAGGAGACATCCGTCCACAATGGATGCATGATTCAGGCGGTCACAGAACACGATATCGCCTTTTCCAACAAGGGCAGGGATGATGCCTGTATTGGCGGCGTAACCCGAATTGAAAACAAGGGCCCGCTGCGTCCCCTTGAAACGGGCGATTCGCTCCTCCAGCTGGCAGTGAAGATCCGTTGTCCCGGAAACGAGACGTGAAGCGCCCGTTCCGACGCCAAACCTGTTAATGGCCAGGATGGCCGCCTCCTTCAACAGGGGATGATCCGCAAGACCGAGATAATTGTTGGAACAGAGGAGCAAGACATCCTTGCCATCAATATGCGCGACGGTTTTCCGCGCATCCCGCACCCTGCGCATCCACCGGTACAGCCCCCTTTCACGCAGATTATCCAACTCCCCGGCAAATGAACCCATAGGGCGCCTCCGATGAAATAGCGTATCGTCAACCAATATTAAACAAATCGGTTGACGACTAAGGAAGTAACATATCCGCCCTGCTTTGTAAAACTGTTTCCTCCCCTGCCCGGCGTGATGGCGTCGCCGAAAAGGAAGCTGAAAAACAATCCATTTGACAGCGAACGACCGGTAAGGCAAACTACTACCCGAGTATCTTGCGATTCCTTAGATTAGTGGCCATCCGGAAACTCCGGATGTGGCACTATTGGTTTCCAATTCGGAAACG
>CAZFCG010000043.1:0-30227 GCA_964517595.1 uncultured Geobacter sp.
GATTCCCCCCGACCCTTGCGCTCTTCCCCGACTTCGTCATGCTCGTCGTTCCGCGTCTGATCGCCGGTGGCAGGAGGCGGCTCCTTTTCGCCGGGGATCAGGCGCCGATGGGCGTATGTGAGTCCGGCGGTCCGCTCCACGTGAGTCACTTCCACCTGCGCGCTTCCTTCGAGTGCTGCGCAGGCACGAGCCGCGCAGTAGTGGAACTGTTCTGCCCGATGTCCCTGCGCTGCGGCCTGCTCGGCAGTCTCGGCAATGCGGTTCACCGCCTGCGGCGAGAACCTGATCGACGTCAGGAGTCGCCGGGCTGCTGCAACATCCAGACAGGCCGGATCGACAGGTTCGTCGCTGAAACCGTCGTTCTTCAGGACGGAGCGCAGCACCGCCAGGCGCTCTTCCTGCATGGAAAGATCCTCCATGATGGCGCACAGACCGAAACGGTCCGCAAGATGCGGTGATAACTCCCCCTCCTCCGGATTCATGGTGGCGATTACAGTGAAACGGCACTTCCTCCGCTCCGAAATGCCTTCACGCTCAATCAGTTCGATTCCCCGTCCCTGGGGCTCCATGAGCAGGGCCGTCAACTCCGGGGAGAGGAGGTTGATGTCGTCCACGAACACCGTGCCGCCATGGGCGCGGGAGATGATGCCGGGGCGGAGAGAGCGTCGGCCGTCTGCCAGGGTGCGTTCCAGGTCGATCCCTCCCAGCAGGGAATCTTCGGTTGCGTTCAGGGGAAGCTCTACAAATGGGGTTTCCGCCGGGACCATGCCCCGGAAGAGGCGCGCCAGGGTCGATTTGCCGCACCCCCTGCCGCCCACCAGCAGCAGGCCACCGCAGCGCGGGTCGACCGCATTCAGCAACAGGCCCAGCCTGGCCTCCTCCTGGCCCACGAAATCGCTCAGGCGCATGGCAGATTTTCCTCCAGAACGGCGCGCAGGCGTCCCTGTTCGCTCCCCATCTCCTCGAAGGGGAGGCGCTTCTGGCGGTGGAGGAGGGCCAGCAGGGCTGCGTCCCGAATTTCCGTATTACTGATGGCTTCCAGTTCCCGGAAGGCCGCCAGGGCGCGGGCCGCTTTCATGATCACGATATCGGCCCGGTGCCCGTCAAGGCGCAGGGCTGCGGTTACCGAGACGATCCGTTCCAGGACTCCGTCGTCCAATGGGATCGCGGGGAGACGTTTCCGGGCCAGTTCGATCCTCCCGGCGAGTTCCTCCTGCTGCTGGCGCCACTCTTCGCCGAAGCCGGCCGGGTCGTCGTCGAAGGCGGCCTTGCGCCGCAGGATGTCCATCCGCCGCTCCCGGTCGTGCAGCCCGGCCACCTGAACGCACAAGCCGAAGCGGTCCAGGAGTTGGGGCCGCAGGTCCCCCTCTTCAGGGTTCATGGTGCCCACCAGGATGAACCGCGCCGGGTGGCTGAAGGAGATCCCTTCCCGCTCCACTGTGTTGACCCCCATGGCGGCCGAGTCAAGCAGCAGGTCGATGATGTGGTCCTCCAGCAGGTTCACTTCGTCCACGTAAAGGAAGTTGCGGTTGGCGTCGCCCAGCAGCCCGGCCTCGAAGCGCTTTTCCCCGTGCCGGAGGGCGTGCTCGATGTCCAGTGTCCCCACCAGCCGGTCCTCGGTGATGCCGAGCGGGAGCTCCACCACGCGCATCTTTTTCCGGTCGTGAGGGAGAGTTCCGGCTTCCCGCCGTTCCCTGCAGGCGGTGCATAGGTTTCCGTCCGGGTCGCACTGGAAGCGGCACTCCCGCACCGTCTCCAGCTCCGGCAGGAGCTCGGTCAGTGCCCTGACCGCCGTGCTCTTTGCGGTCCCCTTCTCGCCCATCACCAGCAGGCCGCCGATGCCTGGATCTATTACATTGAGTATCAGGGCGGTCTTCAGTTCCTCCTGCCCCACGATTGCGGTAAAGGGAAAGATCATCCCAGCGCCTCCGCCATTTTTTTCTTCCATCCCGCCACATCCTCCGTTGTCATGATATCGATGCTCCCTCCCTGAAACTCACCCTGCATATCCCCCATCCGCTCTTCGATCCACCCCTCGATCTCCAGGTAACGGTTCATCAGCTCATCCTTCACGTCTTCCGCAGGCTGCCACAGGCCCCGCTGCGCGGCCTCCAGGAGCCTCCTCCCCATCTCCTCCAGCGCCCAGGGGTTGTTCTCCTCGAAGAATTCCCGGTTTTCCTCGTTCATGAGGAAGGTGCGTGCGACGTCGTCGAACACGGCGCCGTCAACCGCCTTGGCAGTGGCCTGCCAGCCGTACAGGCGTCCCACCCGTTTGCTGATTTCACCGGCGCCCTTGTAGCCGTGCTCCTTCATTCCCTCGATCCAGACCGGGTTGAGAATCTTGCCCCGGGCAACCCGACGCACCTCCTCTTCCAGGGTGCGCACGCTCACCTCGCCCTGTTCGCGGGTGTCGCCGTAGTAGTTCCTGATCTCATTGCCCGAAACTACCCGGGCGGCGTTAATCATGCCGCCGTGGGTGCCAAAATAACAACAGCAACCGGTCAGGTCGTACTCGTCGGTCACGGTCTTGTTGAAGGTGAGCCTTACGCTTTTCAGGCTTTCCTTCAGGCCGGCATGAGCTTTTTCACCGAACACCCCCTTGCCGTAGGCATAGCCGTTCCAGTAAAGGAACACGTCTGCCAGGTCCTGCTCCGTCTTCCAGGCAGAGGCGTAGACCGCCAGTTGTGTGCCCGCCTGGTAGGTGCCGGGCATGGAAGCGAAGATGCGGTAGGTGGCTGCCCGCCGGGCCTGTTCGTCCTTCGGGTCCGCATCTGCGAGCTTTTCCAGGGTATGCTTGCGGACAAAGTTCATCTCCGGCGGCTCGGGAAGTGCCGCAGCGGCCTGCACGGCATCGTCCAGCAGGTCGATGGCGGTTGGGAAGTTGTCGCGGGTGATGCCCGAGACCCGCACCGTGATGTCGATGCGCGGCCTCCCCAGTTCTTCCAGGGGGATGACGTCGAAGCTTCGCACCCGGCCGTTTGGTTGCCACTTGGGTTGCATTCCCAAGAGGAACAGCATCTGCGCCAGCCCCTCACCCTCGGACCACATGATGTCGGTGCACTGCCAATGGAAGGCGATGTTCTCCGGCCAGGCGCCTTCGTCTGCCCGGTATTTCTCCAGGGTCTTTTCCGCAAGCATTCTACCTGTTTCCCAGGCTGCGGGCGATGGGAGCTTCAGAGGGTCCATAGAATAGAAGTTGCGGCCTGTGGGGAGGATCTCAGGATGACCGCGGGTGATGAGCCCGGCCGGTCCCGGCTCCACATAACCGGCGTTGAAGCCGTTGAACAGTGCGCCCATCTCGTCCGTGGCCAGTATCCGGTCCCGGACGTTGTCTATGAAACACTCTATCCGGTGGGCAGTATCGCGATCCGGCCTTATGGAGCATGCTGCCTGAAAACCGTCACACAGGGAAATGCCCCGCTCCAGATAATCCCTGCAGAGCAGTCGCGCGGTCTCATCCACCCGGTCATGGAACGAAGTGCCATCTTCACCCTCGCCTGGTTCCAGTGTCCTGGCAACCAGTCCACGCAGCGATTCCGGACCGTTCTCGTAGCGGATCACGGCATAGACGAATTCGGCCAGGCTCTCGCCCTCCGGCAAGCTGCCGAAGACATGCATTCCCTTGGGGATGCGGGTGCCCTTCAGCAAGCCCAGGGCATTGTGGATCTCGATCACTTTATCATTCATGTTGTCATGGGTGATCTCTCCTTCTACCAGGGCGAGCCCCTTGACCGCGTCGGCGATCAGGTGAGAGATGGTGTGCGCCTTGCCGGGCTCCACGCCCCGGAAACGCCGGTATTCCTCCAGCAGCCGTTCCAGGGCGTCCAGGTCGCCGTACAGCTGACCCGGCGCCATTACGGTCTGCAAATGGTCCACCAGGACCGCGTTGGATCGCCGCTTGGCAATGGTCCCTTCAGGCGGGTTGTCGGCATTGTAGATGTAGAGGTGGGGCATGGTGTCGATGCCGATGTCCGGAAAACAGCCGGAGGAGAGGCCGGTGGCCTTGCCCGGCAGGAACTCCAGGTTGCCGTGGGTGCCCACGTGGATCAGCAGGTCGGCGCCGAATTCCCGCGAGAGCCACTTGTAGGTGGCCACGTACTGGTGGGGGGGCGGCACGTCCGGGTCGTGGAGGATCTTGCACACCTCGCCGTCGCAGCGGGCCCCGGCGCAGCCCCGCTTGGGCTGGGCGCAGACCACGGCGTTGCCATAGCGCACCCCGGTCACCATGATTCTGCCGTCCAGGACCATGGCGGCCGGTATTCCGTCCTTTTCTTCGCCGGGCGGGTTTCCCCATGCTTCGATCATGCGGTTGCGGGTCGCTTCAGGCAGCTCCTCGAACCAGGGGAGGTAGCGTTCCACCTCCAGTTGGTCCAGGGCGCCGCCCTTTGCAGCGATCTCCTCCACTGTGGTCCAGCGGAATTCCGACACCGCCTTGCGGTTCATGATCTCGCCGATGAGTGCCTTGCCGTCCGCGGGCTGATCGACGGCATAGCCTGCCTCGCGCATAGCGGTCATGATGCGGGCCACGCTCTCCAGGGTGTCCAGGTGGGCGCCACCGCCCACGCTCGCCTCTACCGAAACACAGGGGTTGTTGTGGAGGATGAAGGCCACCTTCCGCTCTGCGGCCGGTTTCCTGCCCAGCCGGAGCCAGGCCGCCACACGCGCGGCGAAGCGGTCTATCCGGTCGGGAAGCGGCTCGTAGCGCTCGTCCTCCGGATTGGTCGCGCCCTGGGAGGCCCCGATTACCATGGGCTCGATGACCCCTTCGAACTCTGGCATGGCGATGCTCCATCCCACCTGGCGGCCCAGCCCCTCCGGGTCGGCCAGCCACTGGTCCGCGTCCTTGTAGTGGGAAATTAGCGGGCAGAACAGGGGGATGTTGAGGCGCTTCATCAGCTCCACCCCGGCCGGGGCGTCCTGTTCGCCGGTGCTCCTCCCGCCGCTGGCGAGAAAGAATGAGGAGAGCTTTACTATCCCCTGCACCAGCAGTTTTCCTTCGTGGACGAAATAATCCTCGATGACCTCCGCTCCGCTCCTGTTTCCCAGGTTGGCGTCCTTCACCGAGTAGAAAAAGGCCGGGATCACGCCCAGGCCCTGTTGTTCCAGCGCGTCGATCAGCGACCGCTCCACTTCCATGTTACGGTTCACCCAGTCGGAGCGGGAATAGAGGAGCCCCACCCAGCCCGCTTCCGGTTCGCCCACTGCGGTGCGGTAGGCATCAAGATATGCGCCGGTGTCGCGAAATACTCCGTCCAGCAGGGGATGATGGATACCCTCCCAGGCCACCGGCGCCGGTTCCAGGTAGCCGGTCTTCTCTCCGAAGAGTACGGCGCGCAGGTAGCGGAGCAGGTTCTCCAGGTTTTCATCACCGTTGAAGAGGAGGTAGGAGTACACGGTTGCGGAAACCTCAGGCCGAACCGTGGAGAGGCCCCAAACGCTCGGATCGCTCCCGGTCACGACCACGGGACATCTCTTTCCCGCTTCGCGGATGTCCGGTTCCAGCTCTTCCCAGAACGGGTCGCTGGTCCGGTAGAGGAGGATGAAATCAGCCTCTTTCATGGCCTCACGGACGGTTTCCAGCAACTCGGGCCGGAGGTTGATCTGCTTGTTGGAACATGCGGTCAGTTCAACCCTTTCGGCGGCGCATACGGCCTTGAGGGGCGGGACATAGTTCGACCACATGATGGTGAAGAGTTTCATTTTTAAGCTCCTGTTATGCAATTCCACCTTTCACAAAGGGGTACATCTAGTCCTCCCCCCCTTTGTGAAAAGGGGGCCGGGGGGGGATTTATTCACTGTATCTTTTGATCAGCCGTGTCCCGATCAGCAGGAACAGCAGCGTATAGCCAGCCATGACCAGCAGCGACACCAGCGCCTCCCCGTCCAGCGTTTCCTTGCGAATGACGATGTTCGTGTGGCTCAGCGGAAAAAGCAGGATCAGTCCCTTCAGTAAGAAAGGAAGCCGGTCCAGGGGGAAAAACGTGCCGCTGAAGAACGCCATGGGGAGGATGAAGAAGTTGTTGTAGGTCGAGGTGTCCTCGTGGCTCCTGGCCAGCATGCCGGTTATTACGCCGAGGCAGGCGAACATGAAGCTGTTCATTACCATGGCGAAGATAAACAGCGGTGTAATACGGAAGCCGCCGGGAATGCACAGCCCCATGATCACCAGCAGCAGGGCGGCGAACAGCCCCTTGACCATCCCGGCGGCCACCTCTCCCACCATGATGGCGCCTGCCGACACCGGCGCCTGGATGAAGATTTGGAAAGTCCGGAAGTAGAGGCGGTTCAGGTTCAGGGAACTGGCCACCCAGGTGTAGGAGTTGGTCATGGAGCTCATGGCTACCAGTCCGGGGATGAGAAAGGAGAGGTAGTCGCCTCCGCTGATCCGCACGCTCCTCCCCAGCCCGAGGCCGAACACAGCCAGGTACATGAGTGGAACCAGCATGGCGGACACCAGGTAGCCCGGCTTGAGGAGCTTGCGCCGGAACAGGAGCATCTCCCGCAGGAAGATGGGATACCAGCCGACGAGGTTCATTCGATCCTCTCCCCGGTCAGTTTGATGAAGACGTCTTCCAGATTGGTTCGACGCACGGTGCAGCCGTTCTCCATGGTCCGGGCCAGATCCACGGCCTCGTTCCGGCCGCGGGCCAGATGCTGGACCAGACGTCCGTCATCGGTGATGCGGTCCACCACGTAGGGTCCCACCAGCTCCTTCAGGGCGGCGGGGGTGTCCAGGGCGATCAGCCGCCCCCTGGACAGGATGCCTACCCGGTCGCACAGTGCCTCGGCCTCCTCGATGTAGTGGGTGGTCAGGAACACCGTTCTGCCGGAACGTGCGGCGCGGCGCGCCATGTCCCACAACTGCCTCCTGATCTGGGGGTCGAGGCCGATGGAAGGCTCGTCCAGGAACAGCGCGGCCGGGTCGGTAAGCAGGGCGCGGGCGATGATCAGGCGGCGTTTCATGCCGCCGGACAGGCCGTTCACCAGGCTCTCCGCCCGATCTCCCAGACCTACTTCTTCCAGCGCTTCCCGGATTTTCCTTCTCAGGTCGGCCACCCGGTGCAGGCGGCCGTAGATGGACAGGTTCTCCCGCGCGGTCAATTCCCGGTCCAGGTTGTTCTCCTGGGGGACTACACCAATGAGGGACTTGATCGCTCCCGCCTCCAGCGTCACGTCGCAGCCCGCGATGCGGCAGGTCCCAGAATCGGGCCGGGTCAGGCAGGTCATCATCCGGATGAGGGTGCTCTTGCCCGCGCCGTTGGGCCCCAGCAGGCCGAACACCTCGCCGGAGGTTACGGAGAGCGAAACACTGTCCACCGCCTTGACCGGGCCATAGGTCTTTCTCATTTCACGCAAACGGATCATGGCCACTGCCGAAATATCAGTAGGGTGTTGTCAAGCTGCGTCAACTTCAAGGATGAGGGTCTCCGAATCGTCTGTGGATCTGAATCCATGGGCTGTGTTTGTTTCGAAATATACGCTGTCGCCTTCTTCGAGGGGGATGAGTTGCGATCCGAGCAATATCTCCGCCTTGCCCCTGACGACGTAAACCAGTGATTCTTCGCTGTGCATGAATTTCATATAAGGAGCATGCCTGTTTGGAAGTGTAATGAACTTGTGTTTCAATTTCCTGGTGTGGATGCCTTTTTGCCGAAGCCGGCCATCCGGATCCAAGCTGCCTTCCGGAGGGGTTACGGGTTTTGTTTTGCATGTCGCGCTCTTTGTTATCTCGAACTGCGCGAGTTCTTTATCATCTTCAAAGAGCTTCGCCAATGACAGGTTCAACGCCTTGGCGATGCCGGAAAGTGTTTTGATGGGAGGGGATATCTTGCTGTTTTCAATAAGAGAGATGAGGGAGACTGAGCAGCCGAGCATGCTCGCCAGTTTCTTCATGCTCATGTTTTTTTTCTGTCTGGCCAGTCTCAGTTTCACACCGATGTTGAATTCATCCATGTCGGCTTCCTTTCCCCGGTTTTCAGGATGCGGGATAGAACAACCGCCGCTCCGTATCCGTCATTACGCCGATGCCCATGCCATAGAGATGCTCCAGCCGTTCGGCGGTCATGACCTCCTCTGTTGTACCGTCGGCAATGACGCTCCCCTCCTTGAGCAGCGCCACCTGGTGGGCGAAGTGGGCGGCCAGATTCGGGTCGTGCAGGGTCATGAGCACGGTCAGACCCTTGTCTTCGGCCACCCGCCGCACCAGGGAGAGTACCGCGTGCTGGTTACGGAAATCCAGGTGGGAGGTGGGCTCGTCCAGGAGCAGGATGGGCGCCTCCTGGGCCAGGGCGCGGGCAATGAGGATCAGCTGCCGCTCGCCTCCGCTGACCCGGGTGTAGGGCCGGTCCGCCAGGCGACCGACACCCACGGTCTCCAGGGCGGCGCGGGCCTTGTCCACATCTGTGGAGGACGGGGAGGAGTACATGCCCACGTGGGGCGCGCGTCCCATGAGAACCGCCTCCAGGGCGGTATAGGGGAAGGGCGGGGTGTGGTCCTGGGGGACCATGGCCAGAAGCAGGGCCCGTTTCCGGAAGGAGAGGCCCGCCGTATCCGTCCCGTCCAGGAGGATCGCGCCGCGGCACGGCTTCCATATCCTGGCGATGCACTTGAAGAGGGTGGTCTTGCCCGAGCCGTTGGGACCCAGCAGCGCGGCGATCCGACCGTTGGCCACGGAAAAGGAGGCCTTCTTCACCACGTCATCCGTTGCGTGGGGATGACGGAAACTCACATCATCGACCCGTATCATCGTCCCCAGCCCTCCTTTCCGTTGCGCTTCATCAGGTAGACGAAGAACGGCGCCCCGGCCACCGCGGTGATGATTCCCACCGGGATGTCGAAGTCGGTCATGTTGCGGGCCGCCGTGTCGGCCAGGATCATGAAGGTGGCGCCGCCCGCCATGGTGAGGGGGATCAGCCGGCGGTGGTCGGGACCGGCCAGCATGCGCACCAGGTGAGGGACCATCAGCCCGGCCCAACCGATGATGCCGCTCACTGCCACGGCGCTGGTGGCCGCCAGGGTGGCCGCGGTGATGAAGATCAGCCGTTTTCGCGACACGTTGATGCCCATGGTCCGCGCCTCTTCGTCACCCATGCTGATGACATTGAGCCGCCAGCGCAGTAGCAGCACTGGCAGGCAGCCCAGCAGGATGCCGACGCCGGCGGAGCGCGCCTGGGACCATTCGGCCAGGGAGAAGCTTCCCATCAGCCAGAAGACGATACTCTGTAGCTTCATGGGTTCCACGAAGAACTTGATCAGGGAGACCATGGCGCTGAAGAAGGCGGACACGATCACTCCGGACAGCACCAGGGAGAGTCTTGACATGCCTCCGTCACCGGTGCGGGCGATCAGGCAGGCCGTCAGGACCGCCAGTCCGCCTCCCAGGAAGGCCGCCGCCTGGAGGGGGATGAAGGGCGCGAAACCGATGGTAAGGGCGCAGCCAAAGGCGGCGCCGGAGGAAATGCCGAGGATAAACGGGTCCACAAGCGGGTTGCGCAGCACCGCCTGCAACGTGGCGCCGGAGGTGGCCAGGGCCATGCCCGTCAGCCCGGCCAGCGCGATGCGGGGTAGGCGGATGTCAAGGATGATGGCCGTATCCGGGGAATCGATCCCGGCGATCCCGTCCCTGAGCGCGGCCAGAACCTGGAGGGGCGAGATGCCGTAGGCGCCGAGAAACAGGGAGAAAAGCGCGGCCAGGAGCGGGGCCGCCATGAGGAGGATGGTCTTAGTTCGCAATGCGCGTTACCTTTCCGTAGGGGATGCCGTATACCTTGCGGTAGAAACCGTCGATGGTCTTGTCGATGCTGACATCCCGGAAGCGTTCCGGATAGGCCTTTGACGCCATCCACAGGGCGATGGGGGCGATGCGGGGCGACCAGATCGTCCAGTGGGGGGCCTTGAAGACGGCGCGCTCCCTTACGGCGCGCACGTGCCGCCACTGGGGATTGCCGAGGATGTCGGCCGCGCCGTAGCGGGCATTGCCCCAGATGAACACCAGCTCCGGGTTCCAGGCCGCGATCCGTTCCAGGGGCACGTCCGCGGTACGACCGGCGATGGAACCGGCCGCGTTTTTTAGGTTTATGATGCGGAACAGGTCGTTGGTGACGCCGACCCTGCCGGCGGCCGTGGTCGGCTTGCTGCCGATCCAGACGGCTCGCCGGCATCCGTTGGCCGGGATGGAGGCGGTGCGGGATCGAATCAGGGAAAAGATGCGCTCCATTTCTTTGATGGCGGCTTCCACCTTTCGCTCTTTCCCGAACAGCTTCCCCTGGAGACGCATCACATCGTAAAGTTCCGCGGTGCTCTCCGGGTAGACCGCGATCACCGGGAGTCCGCGCGCCCGCAGGAAAGCGACCGCCTTCGGATTACTGCTCCAGGTGATGATCACATCGGGCCGGAGCCGGAACAGGGCCTCGGCGTTCACGTCCATGGCGCTCCCCGCGGAGTGGATGGAGCGGGAGAAGCCGGGCCTCACGGCCCGCAGCAGGTCGTTTTCCAGGGCGAAACGGCTGATGCCAACGACCCGGTCCCACGCTCCGGTCACCGGCAGCAGTTCGTAGGTTTCATAAAGGACCGCGCGTCTGACCGGGACCCGCACCGTGACGTCGGTCCCGGTTTTGTCGCGCCAGGTGATGGTCGCCGCCGCAGCGTCGAGCGCCGTCAGCGGCAGGCAAAGGATTATCAGGATAATGATCCGCGTTTTCATGGTCAGAACTTCAGGTCCAGGCTGGTAAAGAAGGAGCGGCCGGGCGCCACGTAGTAGGTGTAGTATTCCCGGTCCAGCAGGTTGTTGACGCTGAATGAGACGGTGGCCCAGTCCGTGACCCGGTACGCGGCCTTCATGTCCACCACGAAATAGGGGTCATAGGAGCCGTAGACCTTGTTTACCGTGTCACTGTTGTCGTCGGAGTTGTGGCGTTTGCCCACGTACCTGCCCGAGACGAACAGGGAAGCCGGTCCCCAGGAGGCGTCCGCCCCCACAAAGAACATGTTGCGCGGCGTCTGGGTGAGCTGTTTTCCCACCAGGGACGGGTCCGGTTCATACTCGGTGATCTCGGAGTCGGTGTAGGTATAGCCGGCGAACAGCCGGAGATGATCACCCACTCTCTGCTCCACCTCCAGTTCGACCCCTCTGGTCTCGGCGCCGCCCACATTGGTGTATTTCTTGTTCTTGTATTCTTTTCCGTCGATGGTGGTCGTGCCGGCCTGGGTGATGTTGTAGATCATGTGGCTCAGGTAGTTCTCGAAGAAGGTTGCCTTGATCTTCGCGCCCTTCCACAGGGCCTGCTCCGCGCCTATGTCCCAGCCGAGGACCGTTTCCGGGTCCAGGTCGGGGTTGGCGTTGTAGATGGTCAGGGCGCTGGAGGAGATCCAGGTCTTGTACAACTGGTTGAGAGGGGGCGCGCGGAAGGCCTTGCCGCCGGACACCCTGAGCGTTGTGCCGTCCAGGGGCCTCCAGACCAGCGCGCCCTTGGGATTGACGGAGTTTTTCGACTTTTGCGAATAGGTTTCCGAGGTGGCGCCCGTGCCGGTGAAGCCGGCGTAGCCGTCAGAGGATACCCATACGTCGTCGCGGAGACCGGCGTAGAGGGTCAGTTTGTCCAGCAGCGCGATTTCCCCCTGGAGGTATACGGAATAGGTCTGGGTCGTTCCCCCGCCCCACTGGGCGCTGGCGCCGGACACCGAATCCGGGTCCCGGTAATCGCTCACCGGGAAGTTGTTGCTGTCCGCGGTGTCGTAGCGGAAGGTGAACCCGCCGGTGAGGATGTGCCTGTCCATGACGGGCAGGGACGCCTGGATGTCGGTGTAGTAGGTCCTGCTGGGGGAGTCGCTCTTGGTCCCCTTGCCCCCGGCCAGGGTCGCCGAAACGGGCGTGGTGTACCAGTTTTCGATCTGGTCGTTGATGCCGAACAGGAATTTTCCCTTCACCGAACCCAGCAGGGCTTCGGCATGAATGGTATAGGTATCCATGACGGTGCTTCCCTCGCCGTTCACGAACGCGCTTTCCGTGACCACCGCCTTGCCCGAGGCGTTGGCGAAGGTGTACACCGGTTCACCGCTGGCGTTTCTCAGATAGGTGTGGAGGTCTTCATACGAATATTTATTGGCGGTGCGCAGCCAGGAAAAGCGGACATTGGCGGTATCCGAGATGTCGTACTGGGCCCTTACCGCCGCGGAATAGTCCCACCAGCCGTTGTCACCGGTATCGCCCACCAGGTATTTCGCGGCGCCTGTGGTGGAGAAGGTGCGGGTCGCCCCGGTAACACCGGAGGCCTCCGTGGGCGCGCTGGAAGTCGTGACCAGGGCGGTGGGGTAGCCCCGCGTGGCGCGGTAGCCGAAGGCGGTATAGAGGCGGAATTTTCCGATCCTGTCCCCGTAGGAGGCGTAGCTGCTCCAGAGATTGGCCAGGCCGGTATCGCTTCCCAGACGGTCGCCGTAGCCGCCCGACAGGGTGAATTCCCTCTTGTCGGGCATGCTGCTCATGAAGTTGATGACCCCGCCCATGGCGTTGCCGCCGTAGAGGCTCGACGAGGGGCCGCGCACCACTTCAATCCGGCCGAAGTTCTGGGCGTACAGTCCGCCCCATGACTGGTTCGCGGAATAGGCGTCGTTGAGGGGCATGCCGTCCAGGAGGATCAGGCTGCGCCCGGCCCCCGACAGTCCCCGGAAGGTGACGGTGGAAGTGGTCCCCATCAGCCCTTTGACGCGGTTGTCCAGCACCCCCGGCAGCAGGTTCAGGGCCTCGTCCAGGGACTGGATGTTGCGCTTTTTCATCTCCGCCGCGGTCACCACGCTCACCGAACCAGGCGCGTCCTCCACGGACTTCTCCGTCCTGGGGGCTGTGACCACGATCTCGTCCAGGTCCGCCGCCTTTTCCTCGGCGTAGGCGGGGAGGGCGAGCAGCAGCGCCAGCGTCAAAATGCATCCCTTCATTTCTTCCTCCTTTTCAGATTCCAGGTTTTATTACATCACCCTGTCGCCAGGGCAAATCTGACGGGTATTCTGAAGGAGATAACCTCTCCCTGCATGGCGTTGCGGGGGGGCGGCGGAAAGGAACCAACACTGCGCACCGCGCGTATTCCGGCGTTGTCGAGAATGGAATTGCCCGATGATTTCACCAGGGAAACACCCTGCAGTTCGCCATGGCGATTCAGGGAAAAGGAGACGACTACTGATCCGTGAATCCCCAGTTTCCTTGCCGCAAGTGGATATTCCTTATGACGCTCGATCAGCGAGCGTATGGTTCGGCTGTATTCGGCCAGGGCTGCCTTGGTTCCTTGCCCGTCTCCGTTCCGGGATTCACTTCCTTCACCTCCATCGCCATGGCGGTCTTCGGCGCCTTCCTTTACCGCTCCGGAACGAATTCCCGCTGCCTTTTCCCCTGCGGCCGGTGCATTTGCGGCCGTTCCCGGCAAAGGTGTCCCGGCGCGCATCTCGTTGGAGGTTATAGTTTTATCTTTAACCGGATGGAAAGCGCTGGAAGGCTGTTCCTGGTCTTTCCGCTCTGCATGCCTGATGGCGGGAGGTCCGGTTAGCCCCGCTGTCCCGGCCGGCGGGTTCGCGGGCTTCTTCATTGCCGTCCGATTTCCAGCCGGGGCGGACTGGGGAGACGTTTCGGCCTTGCCTGGCGTTTCGATGGCGCTAAGGTCAATTTCAATCACCGAGGGCTTTAGCGGAGCGTCTTCCTTATTTTCTTTTACTGAAACAAAGACCGAATACAGCGCTGCATGAAAAATCAGAGAAAGAGCAAGGGCGCCGTTGAAGGTGAATTTTCCTTTACCGGCCAGTGTGGTGTTGAGGAGGCGGGGAGAAATATTTTCTGCATCTTTCACCATGATCAGCCCATGTTTACAGGGTGTCGCGTCAAAAAACGCCCTATAATAACACTGAAATATTTTTAGTCAATCTAAAGATAGTACAAATCTGATAATCGTGCCACCAAATGGATACTCTTTTTGATTTAATATGTCGATTGATTTTGAGGAAACGGCCGGGAAAAAGGAGACGGAAAAGGCTGTCCATTCGGGAACTTGGTACTTGCGGAGTAGATGGCGGTTGCTGTTCCAGGCAATCGGCGTGTTATGCCATCATCTGCGGCGGTAAATCGGGGGCTTGCGCCGGAGGTCAAGGACTTGAAGAAGGGGTTCAACCTAGCGTGGGCACTGCCTTCAAACAGAGTCAGGCGGGCGATTAATCCAGAAGGGTTCTTATGGTGTGCAGCGCCAGGGACAACCCTGGCAGAAGACCACAGTGGCCAGGTGGCCCGGGTAGTCGATGGTGGTGAAAGGAAGAACGCCGCCGATCTTCAGCATGGCTTCTCCGTCGTCACGCTTCGCGGAAAAAAAGCCGCTGACGGTGCTCTGCTTTCTTGCCAATGTTGAACGATTCCACCGGTCGGTGGTACCCCATCACCCTCGTCCAGACTTCGCAGGGCTGGGGGGCAGGGTCGCACAACGGGCAGAAAGGGTGTTCTCCCGGCAGGTAGCCGTGCTTGGGGCAGATGGAGAACGTCGGGGTAATCGTCAGGTAAGGAATTCTGTAATTCTCCAACACGCGGCGCACGAGGCCACGGCACGTTTTCACGCTGCTGACCGGTTCGCCCAGGTAGAGGTGGAGTACTGTCCCGCCAGTGCATTTTCGCTGCAGCTCCTCTTGCGGTCCCGGCGCAGCTTGTGGCGCTATTCGCGGTACACGATGTATGCGCGGGCAGGTTGGCGGAAATCAGGACCTGCTCCACCACGTCCTGGATTTTTCAATTTGAGGGGGTGCCGCCCCGAACTTGTGGCGCAGCACTTTCAGCACCTGGGTGGTCAGGAGGCTCGCCTCGTCTCCATCGAACTTGCCGGTCGCCTCACCGGCCCGCCTGATGGCGGAACGGATCTTGTCTGCTTCGAACGGAACGGTGGAACTGTCGCGCTTGACCACGCTCTGTAAAGGAATGATCCGGATCTCCTCCACCCTTGCCACATTGTTCATGGTGTTGTTTCCTCCTTGTGAAATACATATCCATGAAACGGCAACATGTCGACATATCCTGTACGCCGCCGGGACAACCGAGCTGAGGCTCCCGATCTATTCCCTTGTCAGTCTGAATCCGTTCTGTCTTTCCAGCGCCTCGATTACCGCTTTGTGAACGACGCGACCGATCAGACAGCCTATACGGCCATGCCCACCCGTATAGGTCACCGTCGGACCGCTGTTTTCGCCTCGGTCACCGTGATTATCGCCCGAGCCATGGCCGCGTCGCTCAGGCGGGCGTTGGTCAGCACGATGATGTTCACCGTACCGGCCGGGCCGTTGTCCGGTTCCACCGAGGTACCCTCGTCCGAGCCGGTCCTGAGAGCATTGGTTTCGGCGCCCGCCGTAACCAGTGCGGCTACCGTAAACGGAGATGATTTACAGGACGCGGCCGTGCCGTTGTCCAGATCCGCCGCGGTACCCATGTGCGCCAGTTCAGCTACGGAGATCCCGAGACGGCCGGCTGCTGCTTTCCTGACCGCTTCAAGATAGCGCTTGCCCCCGCAAGCGTTGGAATCCTTGAGGGTTTCCTCGGCCCGATGCCAGAGATGGTGGTGGGCCGAATGATTCATGACGGCCCGGGCGCGGAGAAAGCCGTCGTTGGTGCCAAGAACCCTATGATGACCGGGAAACCGCACCAGCAACGTTTTTTCCCATAATCCGTCCACCTCAGTGCGGAGCACCAGCGCAACAGCGTCAAGCTCGTCCCCCAGAGGAATTCCGGCTTTGAGTGGAACGGTAATGGGAAAAGGCACCACATCTTCCGGCGACACGAGTCTTTCCATATGAACCTCCGTGGAAAGTATTCTTCGAAATACGCGGCAATCGTGGCGGGTTGCCGCGTAACAGTCATGATGTGCTAAGATGGTGAGCGAAGCCGGGACTTCTCCCCGGCTGCATCCAGTTCGGAGCGGACCTGCTCCAGTCAATGGTCAACTGCGCTGGCCGGGCAACATGCCAAACCGCAAGGGTGGTTTTACAAAATTGCGGCCGTAGATCCGTTGCCGGTGATGGAAAACCTTCCAGGCATCGACCGAAATACTCCAAATTTGTTGGCTGTGACTTAACGCCAGACGTAAACCGGGCCGCATCACCTTCTATCAATAGGATAAACACAACCAGGGTTAACCGACGCGTCCAGGTCGAATGCCCGGCGGATCAGCCCTGGTTCCAGGACGCTGATTGGCGGACCGTCCGCCAGTATTCTTCCCTCTCTGATCAACAGCAACCGGTCAAGAGTCCGGGCCAGGCAGAGATCGTGGAGGGAGAGGAGGATGGCCATGGACCGCTCCCGCTGAAGGCGTCCCATCAGGTCCAGCAGTTCATACCTGAAACGGAGGTCCAGCCCGGCCAGCGGCTCATCCAGCAGCAACACGGACCCTCCCTGGGCGAGCACCATGGCGAGAAAAGCCCTTCGCCGTTCTCCTCCGCTGAGCCTGCTGACCTGGGTTTCCCTGTGTCCGGTCAATCCCACGTAATGGAGGGCCTCGCGACAGGAGGTTTCAGCGGCGCGGGACGCCGCGGCCCCCATGGCAACCAGTTCACCCACGCGGAACGGAAGCGATGCATCGATCGTCTGGGGGAGATAGCCCAGCATGCCGGCGCGCTCTTTCCCGCGCCATGTGCCGAGGGGCCGCCCGCCCAGTTCCACCGTTCCGAACCGGGGTCTCAGGATGCCCGCGCCCAGCCGCAGGAGCGTCGACTTACCGGAGCCGTTGGCGCCGAGCAGGCCCACCAGCTCACCGGGCCGCAGGGAAAAGGAGAAGTCCTCAACAAAGGGCGCTGTGCCGTAGGAAAACGACACCTGGTTGAAGCGCAGCATGTTCATGTCTCCCTTCGGCCGCATCCGCGCAGCAGGATCAGAAACCAGGGAGCGCCGATGAGGGCCGTCACCACCCCCGCCGGTATCTCCAGCGGCGGCAGGGCGCTTCTCCCCATGGTGTCCGCCAGACAGAGGAGCATGCCGCCTCCCAGCGCTGAGAGGGGGAGGACCCGTCGAGCGTCTGCGCCTGCCAGGAACCTGACTCCGTGGGGAACGATCAGACCGACGAAACCGACGATCCCTCCCATGGCAACCGAGGCTGCGGTCAACAGTGAGGCGGCCAGCACCAATAGGCCCCGTTCGTGACCCGGTTCCAGGCCGAGGCCGAAAGCCGTCTCGTCACCCAGTGCCAGGGCGTTCAGCCCCTGCGAGCGCGTCATGGCGATGGCGAACCCGGCTGTCATCAGGACCGATGCGGCCGGAACCATCGTCCAATCGGCGCCCGCCAGGTCACCGGACATCCAGAGAAGCGCTCGTTTCACGCCATCGGCGCTGGCCAGGCTCATCAGCAGCATCAGGACTGCCGAAAGGAAAAAACTGACCCCGATGCCTGACAGGAGCAGCCGTTCCCGCGCCATCCCCCAGCCGTTGCGGCCCAGCAGTCCCACCACCGCGCTGGTCAGGAGGGCGCCGCACAGGGCAAGGGAAGGAACCAGCCAGCTCGAAACCCCTGCTGACGTCAGCAGCCCGCAGACGGCGGCAAGGGCCGCTCCGCTGGAGGTGCCCAGCACGTATGGGTCGGCGAGCGGATTGCGGAACACCCCCTGGAGGACGGTACCAGATGCTCCGAGGGCAGCTCCCATGAGCAGGGCCACAACTACCCGCGGCAGGCGAAGATCCACGAGAATCCGCCACTGGAGCGGGTCGGCGGAAAAGGGGTTGATCATCAAAGGACCGACGGAAAGGGAAAGCAGAGCTACCAGGACAAAGGCCGCCGTCATGGTGATCAGGGGGTATTTCTTCATGGCCCGCTTCCTTTCCGCGGCAGCGCCTGGTTGGGGAAAAACCGGTCGGCACAACGGCGCAGCTCCCCGATTCCCTTGGGAATGCGGGGACCGGAGCGGTACAGGGCATCACTGACGTAACAGATTCGCCCGTCCCGTACCGCATCCGCGGAGGCCAGCCGCCGAAGGAGCTTACCCATGGGGAAGTCATGGGCATGCCCCGGACCCACCACCAGGATCTCCGGATTACGCTCCGTCACAGCCTCCAGTGAGATCCGGGGGTAGCTGCCCCGTGTGTCGGCGGCGATGTTCCTGAATCCGGCGAGACGCAGCGCATTGTCTATGACTGTTCCGGTACCGGCGGTCACCAGGGGATCAGGCCAGATTATGAAAAGCGCGCGCGGCATCGTCCGTTTTCTCTCCACCGGGCGCAGGGAGCGCTCGATGCGGGCCGCGAGCAGCTCGCCCTGGCCCGGCACTCCTAGATCGCGGCCCAGTCTGCGGATGCCATTGGCCAGCCCGTTCAGGTGCGAACCGTGAAACAGCGCCGTCCTGATTCCCAATCGCGCAAGCCGGCCGTTCAGACTGGGGCCGATTCCCTCCTCATCGAGCACCACCACATCCGGCTTCAGGGAAAGAACCGCCTCCAGGGACGGATTAGCCGGGCCGCCTACGGTCGCCTTCCCCCGTACCGACGCCGGATAGTCGCAGAACGTGGTGACCCCCACCAGGTTCCGCTCCAGCCCCAGGGCGCAGACCACCTCGGTGACGTTGGGCGCCAGGGAGATAATCCTCGCGGGAGGGGCGGCTGAACACATGCCGACCCAGGCAAGGAGAAATATGAAACAAAAAAGAATAGATTGCATGGATGGCTCGATACACAAATATCCGCTTTATGAACCGGGAGACCTGCCAGGTTTTCAAAACCGGGCAGGTCTGGGGGTATCAATACGCTGGATATCAAAACGACACTTTTACCCCGCCGTAGCCGCCGAAGCCGGGTGTCCCGTACCCTTTCACCTCTTCATACTGCCGGTCCAGGAGGTTGTCCAAGCGGACGAACACTTGCAGCCATTTGGTGACGTCATAGGAAGCGGCCAGGTTGACCAGCAGGTAGCCGCCCAGCTCGACCGGGGTGGCGGCATAGGTAACCGGGTCGAAATAGTCGTCCTGACGTTTCCCCACATAGGCCATTTCCAGGTTGACATTTCCTTTCCTGTTGAAACGGTAGTTCGCGTTAAAGGAGAATTTATTTTCCGGGCGCCGCAACAATTCGAGGCCGGTTGATTTGTCCTTGGTATTCGTCCACGTATAGCCGGCCCGCAGGATGAGGTCCTCTGTCGGCCGCGCCGTGGCGGTGAATTCGACGCCATACGACTCGGCCCGGTCAATATTCCTGTATTTCGACGTGCTGCTGTCGAAATCAATCAGGTCGTCGAAATCATTGGAAAACCAGGTGGCGCCCAGTTCCATGCGACCGTCGAGAAGCGCCTGCTCGACTCCGAGATCCCATCCCGTACTCTTTTCCGGCAGCAAGGACTGGTTGCCGTAGGTAGGCTCATAGAGCTGGTAGAGTGACGGCGCCTTGAACGCGGTGCCGTAGCTCCCCTTGAACCTGGTGCCGGTCTGTTTCACGAGATACGAGGAAGTGAAACGGTAGGTCGCTTCCGTGCCGAAACGGCTGTGGTCGTCCAACCGGACTCCCAGGGTCGTGAACCACGAATCCCAGAGGCTGATGCGGTCCTGGAGATAGTAGCCGGTGATCCGGTCGGACTCTCCCGGAAACACGCTGCTGTACGGGCCATAACTGCTTTCGGAATAGTAATCGGAATGGGCCTTTTCCTCCCGCGTTTCCACTCCCAGGATGAGGGTATTGGTCTTGTGGAGATGCAGCGTGTTCTGCCAGTCGAAGGCAAGGGAGTCACTGTGAAAGGCGCTGCGCTCAAGGTCGGACGGATGTGAGGCATCTGTGTCGTTCCGGTAGTTCCGATCCAGGTTGGTGAAGGAGATTCCCAGTTTCTGCTCCCAGAGGTCATCGAACAGGGAAAGATGCCCCTCGCCCCGTACGAAGACCTGATCCGATCGAACGATATAATTGGGGTCGTCCTGGCCGGGTCCTCCGCCGTTGTCCAGGTCGAATTTGGAACTCTGGTACCTGACGATACAATCGAAATCGAAGTTCCGCGTCGGAGTGACCCCCAACCGCGTGGAAACGGAGGTGGCGTGGTAGCCGTCGGTCTCACGGTTGCCGTATTGTTCTCCCGCGGAAGAAATCCCGCTAGTATCCATACGGGAGAGTGCCAGCGAATAATTCAATAGAGAGGTCCCGCCGCTGACGGCGCCCTTTTCCCTAGCCGTGTAAAAGGAGCCGCCTTCGGCTGATACGAAACCGGCCGGTTTGCCCGTGCCCCTGCGGGTAATGATGTTGATCACCCCGCCCATGGCGTCGGACCCGTAGAGAGTGCTCTGCGGGCCACGCAGGATCTCGATCCGCTCCACATTGTCGGTTGTCATGTTGGCGAAGTCGAAAGAATTGCCCGGCTGAGAGGGGTCGTTCATTCGGACACCGTCAAGCAGGACCAGCGTCTGTTCCGACGCGGCTCCCCGGATGAAGACGGAAGTCTGCCCGCCCGGACCGCCGCTTCGGACCACGTCCACAGCGGGAACCGACCGCAGGATATCCGATACGAAATCGGTTTTCCGCTGTTCAATCTCCTCCCGTGTGATCACCGTTACCGAGCTTCCGACTTCATCCAGCGGCGTTTCGGTCCGGGTCGCGGTGATCACGATCTCATCCAGTTGCAGCGATTCCTGCCCGAAGGCGAACGCCGGGCAAAGAAGCACCGGCAGAAACAAAAGAACTTCCGACCATTTCCTGATACCCACCATGCGAATACCTCCCTCGAAGTAATCGGACGGAGCGGTATTCCGGCTGAGGGCGAACTGCTGACCTACTCACCCGCCTTCCCGGGATTGCTCCCAGTGGCTTTTTCGCCTTGCGGCGAACGGGCTTTCGTTCCCATCACGGCTGCGGGGCAGCGGGGGTTTTCCACCCCTCTTCCTCGCTTCCTTCCGTTGATAAATCTATCGGCGCAGACTGAGAAGATGAAGTTGTGAGTGATAATCCGTTGAAACAGTGGAAAAGTGTATCGGGGTGACAGGTGAAAGATGAGACGGAGAGAAACGAAGTTTCTTTGGCATGGAAGCCTCCCGCGAAGCGTGCGAATGGAGCGGTATTCCGGCTGAGGGCGTTCTCCTTGGCCTACTCACCCGCCTTCCCGGGATTGCTCCCAGTGGCTGGATCCGCCTTGCGGCGGACGGGCTTTCGTTCCCATTACGGCTGCGGGGCAGCGGGGGTTTTCCACCCCTCTTCCTCGCTTCCATCCGTTAAGATTTATTGAGGACTTTTACCACCACGATTGAAGAATGTCAAAAGATATTTCGCAAGGACATACAATATTCTGTATGTTTAAAGACTATCTTACACAAGATATGCCTATTCAGGGCTTCGCCCGTCTTCAGTAGGGTCGAGAACTGGCGCGCCGGTTTAGGTCAAAGTTTGTGTTCACCGTTGGATCGCCCTTTCGTTTGCGAGTGTCACAACATCTCGACCATGCCACGTTTCCAACTTCCGCCACGTCGAACGCAGCGTGCGGATTTCCCGCACTACGCTCTCCTGTTAACTTCACAGCAAGGGTTATGAGACCTATCATGCCGGCAGCGCTTTTGTCCCCATGATATGCCGTACCCGGTAGTCTGAGAATATTCCCAGGTTCCGGCCTATCCAGAGACTACTCCACCTGTTCCAGCCGAAGCCTTTGCGGTTTCGAGCACCCATCAGATGGCGCCGAATCTTCTTTTCTACCCAGTCCTTCACGTACCCGAAGCATCGGCTGGAATGGCCGACCCGGAAGTAGTTGACCCAGCCCCGCAGAATGGGGTTAATCAGTACTATCACCCTATCCACTGGTTGAGACAGAAAGCGTCGGAAGATTTCCTTGAGTTTAGCCAAAAGGGCCGTGCGCGCCTTCATTCTCGGCGTTATGTGGACCCCCATTTCCCCCGCAAGGTTTTCACGCGGTGGAAGTCAAACCCCAGGAAGGCGAAGCTTTCGCCCCTCGCCAGGTTCACCTGTCGGGTTTTCTCGGTGTTGATTTGGACATCGAGTTTCGCCAACTCCTCAAGAAGTCTTTTGTATACCGCTTTTATGAGCCACTCTCCCTTTTGATAATACCCATCAACCAGAATCACAAGGTCATCCGCAAAACGGGCGTACTCGATTCTTGTGTAGCATCCGTTACGGGTTGTCTCTTTTGCCCGTTCCAGCATCTCGTCTACCTCATTCAGATAGATGTTGCTGAGTAACGGAGAAATGACCCCACCCTGCGGAACTCCCCGGCTCCCGCTGGCTTTGAGTATCAGCTTGAGCAGACGCATCACTTGTTCGTCATCGACCCGCTTCGCCACTTTTCCCAACAGAAGGTCATGGCGGACCGTGTCAAAGTACGATTTCAGGTCAACGTCGATAACCTGCGTCTTCTGAAATACTATTGCCTCAGATACACGCTGTATCGCCTGGTGAGCGGTTCGCTTAGGCCGGTAGCCATACGACCCCTCTTGAAAGTCAGTTTCAAAGATAGGTTCCAGAATGAGCTTGAGCGCCCCCTGAACCACCCGATCACGTATCGTAGGAATACCCAAGGTTCGGACTTTGCCTTCCCCTTTGGGTATTTTCTTCTTCCGGTTACGAGTGGGCAGGTAGATGCCGGTAATCAGTCCGTTACGTATGTCCTCCAGAAATGCATCCACCCCGCCTTCTTCGATGGCCTCAAACGTCATGCCGTCAATTCCCGGCGCTCCGTCGTTTTGTTTGGCCATCTTGTAGGCAGCGTGCAGCGTTTCCATCTTACATACGTGAACGTACAGACCCCAGAACCGCCATGTCTTGTCAGCCTTCGCCTTGTCGTAGATTCTCTTCCTCAGGTCTTGCAAACTAACGGGTGCTTTTATCATTTCACCCTTGCCTCCCTTTGTTGGCAGAGAAATGTCAACAGCAGGGTGCCTTCGCTCCACGGTCGTTACTCCGCTTCATAGCTACCACACACCCATCCTCCACCCTCTCGCCTTCAACCCACTTCCCGGTGTTACCGGTTATAGGGTCTACCTTGCTCCAGCGATTTCTCCCTGGGACGAGGAGGGCTTCTCCAGTTGCTTGGCATGTCCTTGTCATCGTGCTGTCGCTACTACCCCGCTGGAGTGGTTCGCCGCTTCGGTCAGTGTGCGACGTTCCCATGCTGTCTTCACCCCACGGTTAAGGGCTCGACCCCCAGTGTTACGCATTAACGAGGCTACCTCGCGTTCATTTTCATTACGGCCCGATGACTCGCAACCACCCTTCCGGTGGCCTTGTCGATAGGCTCCAGAGCCTTGGTTTCCCGCCTCCCTGCTATCCAAGCTACGGGGTTTCTGACTTTTACCCCGGCAGGTCTGTCTCCTGCTGAACATGCCAGCCTTCGCTGGACGCACAACCGTGCATAGCACGTTTCTCCTATGTAGAGCCTGAGGGTCAGGCCGAAGGCAGTATCTCCCATCGAAGAATAAGGACCTTCACCTTTCGCAGAAGCAGGTTGTAGAGGGCCACGGAGGGAATGACGACCAGGAGGCCCACTGCAGTCGCCTTGAGGGCGAGGGCAAGTCCGATCATGATCTTTCCGGTATCCATCATGCCTTCCGCTCCCATGGTGTAGAAGGTGAGCATGATGCCGAGCACCGTGCCGAGCAGGCCCAGGTAGGGCGCATTGCTGCCGATAGTTGCGATGATGTGTAGTTTCTTCGTCAGCTCCAGTTCCAGGCTTTTTTGTCGCGAAAGTCCTGCAGGCATATTTTCCTGAAAACCAGAAACCGTTCTATTGCAAAGGCAAACGCGACAATACTCAAAAGAATGAGCAGCCAGATAACTCCGTAGTCAATTACCAGCTTCAGCCATTCCATCTCCCGTGATGCTCCTTTCCTACTTATCTGGTTGTCACTGGAAATTACGGTTCCTACTACTTTGTCGCTAATCGTGCCTTATCAAAAAAAGCCTACTCCTTCTCAGGCTCATTTTCCGCTTTGCAGTCATCATCCGGTCATGAAGCAGTGCGTACCAAAAGAAAAAGTCCGCATGTGCCGAAGCAGCATACGGACTTTCCGTATTCAAAGTCTTTACTGGCGCCACTCATCCTTTACTGGAGGACATGTCGAGTGCTGACATCACGGCAGGTCTTCTGGCTCGCGATTCATCCTCCGGGCGCCTTCCCAGCCATTCAGCCAGTGGTATTTCGCCCTTCGTCCTTGCTTACAGCGGCGGGTTCCGCGTGGGATTTTCACCCAACTTCCCTATTCTCCCTTTCGGGCACCGTAATCGTTATTCAATTTTATGTTGCATTTTTATCACGGATTCTTTTTGGAGTCAATTTCGGGACAATTTCGTGTTAGTGCTGCTAATAGCACTGGATGGCGGCAACATGCGGCACTCTTAATATGTATAGTTGCGCTATACCCTAAGCCGGCGGAGCCGGAACCAAACAGGGTATAATGTGATAATACTGCAATGATGAGGAGGCAAGGATGGTTGAACAACTCATCACTCGTTATCACGACCGCCTGTCTGGCGTGTTGTCCTGCTATGAATCGGATACTCATCACCGGGACTATCCCTGGCGCCTGCTATGCTGCCGGGATGACGACCTTCCTGCACCTGCGCCAGATACGTATCTTTGATTATGCCTGTTTTGCCGAGCCATTACGGAACCGTATCCGGGAACAGGCTCAATCATTGGCGCAAGAAGCCGGAGTAACGATTCAACACGTTGCCAAGGCACACATCCGCAAGGAAGATTTGGTGGCCGCAGTACTGAAAGAACGGGGTGAGACCCCCGGTCTCGTGCACATAATCTCAGCCATGGAGGCATGCGATGCCTACGAGCCCTGGCATAACAAGGTGAACCATAAAACATATCTTCGAGCAACGCCTGGCAAGTGCCTCCACTACTACTTCTATTTTCTGGATGAGGAACTGGGGCTCGTGTATCTTCGGGTGCCCACATGGTGTCCGTTCCGACTCCAGTTCTATTGTAATGGTCACAGCTGGCTCGCCAGAAAACTTACATCAAGAGACATCGGTTACACCATGGCAGACAACGCCTTTATCCGTATTGACGATTGGAAGCAGGCACAACAGCTGGCTGATAGCTTTTCCCCCGATGAACTGCATCGCATCCTCGACCGTTACGCTGTCATGTGCTGCCCTGTGCTGGATGTCTTTGAGCAGCGTTATCACTGGAGCCTGATGCAGGTCGAATATTCAACCGATCTCGTGTTTCGCTCCGAGAGAATCATGAAACCCTTATATGAAGAGCTTTCCCGACAAGCTATTCATTCGGTTAAGGCCGAACAGGTGGCGACCTTTCTCGGCAAGAAGATTACGCCACAACTTGCACAGGAAATCGGCAGCCGCTTCGCCACGCGGATCGAAGGTACTTGCATCAAGCACCGTCTGGGCAAGGCATCAGTCAAGATGTACGACAAATTCGGTCGCGTACTCCGCCTGGAGACGACGACCAACGATGTTTCCTTTTTCAAGCACCACCGCAAGGTGGAACATCGAGACGGCTCCTGTGAACGAGGTTTCGCCGCCATCAAAAAGACCATCTACAGTCTTATCGATCTGCGTGAGGTTCTTCTGGGGTGCAATCGGCGCTACCTTGAGTATCTCTCCGCACTGGACGACTTCTCGGCCGGTCAGCGAAATCTGGAAAAGCTGGTCGGTCCAAAGGAGATCGACGGTCAAAAAATCAAGGGAGTCAACTTCTTCGACAAAACCGAACAAACCTTGATGCGATCTCTGCAACGTCCAGAGTTCAATCTGAAAGGAATGCGTCGGGCCGACCTCAAACCATTCCTCCCCGCTCTGTGCGCAGCGGAAATCACGCGCCAGTTGGGGCGATTGCGAAAACTCGGCATCCTCAAAAAGATTGCCGGTACTTACCGCTATTACCTCACGCGGCTTGGTCGTAGTGTCGTTGCCGCTTGTTGCCGATTAACTGAACAAACCATTGTGCCGGCACTCGCATGACAAGTTTGCTCAGATTATGTAATGACTCAAGTTGTAAGAGACTAATTATCCCCCGGCCTTCACATCTGGAGTTTCAATGACAAACACCCGGGAGGAATCCTTCCGGGTGTTTGTCAAACAACATAAGAAAGCAACGATTACCGACTTAGTGTAATAATTTACACCGCACAGAGACTGACGTCGATACGCATATTCTCTAGCGATTAACGACACCGTCTGATGCATTGCTTGTATCGTTGATCGGCACGTCTTTCACAACGGTCGTAACCGGGTCTGGAGTGACGTCTGCATTCCTTTAAAGCATGACGCTTACTGTCGCGACATCTGTCAACACAATGGTGTCGCGGTGGGTGCGAAGGTGGACGATAGCCATGATGTTCAGGAGGAGGCGGTCCAGGCGGCTGTGCAAAAGCCTGAGACGCTGCCAATGTGAATATCATTGTAAAAACGGTGATAAAGAGTAAACTCTTCAAATTTTTCATTTCTCACCTCCAATTGATTTGCTTGCTTATTAGACATTGCTTTCTTTCCGTTACATTGTAAGAAAGTCCCGGTCGGTGTCAAGAAAGTTGTCGCATTTGCTAAGCTGCTTTTATTGTCTCCGAGTCTCTCTGGCCATGGCGTGATTTTGAGGGATTGAGGGTGACAATCTCAGGTCGATCCCAGTTCCGGCAACTGCCCGATCAATGTTCCGGACGGAGTAGAAGTATCCCTGGGGATCACCAGCCCGATACTTTTCCTCATGACTCTTCAGTTCGGCAATCAATGGGCCGACATCATCCCGTACAACCGTATAGATGTTGACAAGCTCTTCGTTGATGTCGGACAGGAAGGCCTCCGCCGGCCGCAATACTTCAGATTCACCTGTCCCGCGAAATATCCCTTTCCGCCAGCTTTGAAATTTTGTCCATCAGATGAAGAGGTGCTCCAACTGCGCCTTGATCGCAGCGACATCCTGACTGTTGTCGAGAAAAGGCGCACAATTCAACTTGACATCTGTCTCTCCCGCTATAGTATTGATAACAATTATTTATAGAGGGCATTTGTTACAATTCCGGAGACGCTCGTGCCGCACTCAAACCCTGAAAACCATAGAGAAGAACGCTTGACCGGGATACTCTCCAAGATCAAGGGACGTGATTTTCGACTGACCCCCCAGCGACTGGCTATTATACGAATCCTGGTTACCAGTAAGGAACACCCGAGTGTGGACGAGGTCTATCAGGAGGTAAGGGCACTGTTTCCCACCACGAGCTTGGCCACCGTGTATAAAACCATAGCGCTGCTCAAGGAGCTGAACGAGGTTCTGGAGCTGGGATTCCCCGACGGCAGCAACCGCTATGACGGAAACAGGCCGTATCCTCATCCCCACGCAATCTGCACCAGATGCAGAAAGATTATGGACCCCGAAATCTCCAGTGTCGATGAACTGAGTGAAGAGATGAAGAAAAAAACCGGCTACACGATCTCCTTTCACCGGCTCGATTTCTTCGGTCTCTGTCCGGAATGCCAGGGATAGTCCTGAGGGCAAAAATTTTACCTCTTTATTAATAATTATTATTTATAACTATTGACATTCGACTTGAGAATTGTATGCTTTACAAAAATTTGCAGTCTATCATCAAAGGAAAGGGGGAACGCATGAAAGACATCATGGAAACCATCAAGGCCGACGCATCGCTGAACACTCTGGCATCCTATCTCGAAAAGGCGAATCTAGTGGAAAGGTTGAAGGGGGCGGGTCCCTACACCCTGTTCGCGCCCAACAACGACGCCTTTGTCAGGATGAACATCGATAAAACCGTTCTGGACCCGAGAGTTCTGTCTGACACCCTCACCTATCACCTGGTCGCGGGGAAGCATTCCGCCAGGGAGCTCCAGGAAATGATACCAGGAAAACTCGAAACGGAGACCGGCAAGTCCCTTACAGTGGAAATGGACGAAGGTGAAGCGGTGATAGACAACGGCAAGTTCGTCACCACCGACATCGAGTGCTCCAACGGCGTCATCCACATCATCGACAACGTCTTCCAACCGCATCTGTCTGGGTGGTATCGGGAGGATTTGCTGTAAACAGCCATGCGCCGACCACGCGGATATCCTACCGGCGGACACCACGAAACGAAAAAGAAAAACAAGACAAGGAGGAGGAAAGCATGAGCAAGGACAAGAAACTCACTACCAGAAACGGCGCTCCCGTCGTTGACAATCAGAACACCATGACCGCCGGACCGCGCGGCCCGGTACTGCTCCAGGATGTCTGGTACCTGGAAAAGCTCGCCCATTTTGACCGCGAAGTAATCCCCGAGCGGCGCATGCACGCCAAGGGGTCCGGCGCCTTCGGCGTCTTCACCGTCACCCATGACATTACCAAATACACGCGGGCAAAAATATTTTCGGAAATCGGCAAGAAAACGGAATTGTTCATCCGCTTCTCCACTGTTGCCGGCGAACGCGGCGCGGCCGACGCCGAGCGCGACATCCGCGGTTTCGCAATCAAGTTCTACACCGAGGAGGGGAATTGGGATCTGGTCGGAAACAACACGCCGGTCTTCTTCCTGCGTGACCCGCTCAAGTTTCCGGACCTGAACCACGCCGTGAAACGCGACCCCCGCACCAACCTGCGGAGCGCTCTCAATAACTGGGATTTCTGGACCTCGCTCCCCGAAGCGCTGCACCAGGTAACCATCGTCATGAGCGATCGGGGCATCCCTGCCTCCTACCGCCACATGCACGGTTTCGGCAGCCACACCTTCAGCTTCATCAACGCCGGGAACGAGCGTTACTGGGTAAAATTTCATCTCCGTACCCAGCAGGGGATCAAGAATCTGACCGATGAAGAGGCCGAGAAGGTCATCGGCAAGTGCAGGGAAAGCCACCAACGCGACCTGTACGACAGCATCGAGAAGGGCGATTTTCCCCGTTGGACACTGTTCATTCAGATCATGCCGGAGAAGGATGCGGCCAAGTACAAATTCCATCCCTTCGATCTCACCAAGGTCTGGCTGAAAAAGGATTATCCGCTTATCGAGGTTGGGGTTCTCGAACTGAACCGCAACCCGGAGAACTACTTCGCCGACGTGGAACAGGCCGCCTTCAACCCGGCCAATGTGGTGCCGGGCATCGGTTTTTCACCGGACAAGATGCTCCAGGGGCGCCTGTTCTCTTACGGCGATGCCCAGCGCTACCGCCTCGGCGTCAACCATCACCAGATCCCGGTCAATGCCCCCCGTTGTCCGTACCACAGTTACCACCGGGACGGCTCCATGCGCGTTGACGGCAACTACGGCAGCACCCTTGGTTATGAGCCCAATAGCTACGGCGAATGGCAGCAACAGCCGGACTACGCCGAGCCGCCCCTGGCGCTGGAAGGGGCCGCGGATCACTGGGACTTCCGAAAAGACGATGACGACTACTACACCCAGCCCGGTCTCTTGTTCCGGCTCATGAGCCCGGAACAGCAGCAGGCGCTGTTCGGTAACACCGCCCGCGCCATGGGCGATGCGCCCCGGGAGATCAAAATCCGCCACATCGGCAATTGCCTGAAGGCGGATCCGGCCTACGGCAAGGGTGTAGCGGATGCTCTGGGCATACCTATTTCCGAAGTGCCGCAGTGAACAGCCGCACCTTCATGAATGAGTGAAACTGCCCGGCCGTACCATGCGGCGCAAATCGGAAAACAAGACCCATTCCCCGAAGAAAATCTTCTCTCGGGGAATGGGTTTTTTTACTCATCTTCGACAGTTGATTTTAAAATAATCTTGTAGAACAAGTAGTTACAAGGCGCAATTCAGGTCTTGGCACTACAGTAAAGCTCTTTGAAAACCGTTATTGCTACTTGCCCACATGACGTCTAAGCATAGTGATAGCCTTTTTTCTGTCTCAAGCGCACAAGGGAGTGAGCAGGTCCGGGATCTGCTGCTTCCATTCCAATTGCTCCTGCACATCGCGTCTTTCTTTTGCGAGCCATGAGAGGGACTGACTTACTGCATAGACTGTGTCACCGGGCAGTACAGCACCCGGTACATCATTGCCGGCGATGACATGCTTCTCGGTCGGCTTGCCTTTCTCAAATGGATCAGCGAGAGCGACATCGTGACCGGACTTCGTTATATGCCAGGCCCGTACGGCAGCTTTGACTCCCCAACGTTTGGCCAGAACATCATTAGTCCACTTCTCAAAACCGCTGTCATCCAGTTTGTGTTTTTGCCAGGACAAAAAAAGCTCGCGGTCCTTGGTAGTCGCGGCAATCCCGCCTTGCAGAATGGCGGCAATTGATATGGTTCAATAAAAACGGACACCATGCTAAGCTCAATTATCAAGAAATGAG
>CAZFCG010000044.1:0-11072 GCA_964517595.1 uncultured Geobacter sp.
CCCCCCCCTTCTCAGGGGGGAAGCCGTTAAGCCTCCCCTGAGAAGGGGAGATACCGTTATGGGGGTCAAGCAGTTTTAAGTGTGTATGCCGGGTCAAATGGCTTGTTAGTTTTGATTACACCGTAAATCAGATGTACCAGTTTTTTCATACAAGCGCAGGCAATCACCATACCGTTCTTTGATTTTGCTTTCATTCTGTCGTACAGAGCCCTGACAATTGGATTGTGTATAATCGCCGACAATGCGGGCATATACAGAGCTTTTCTCAGTCGTGCATTGCCAATTTTGCAGATAGCCGATTTGCCTTTAACTGAAGTTCCTGAAGTGTGCTCTTTGGGTGAAAGCCCCATGTAGGCAACAACTTGCTCGATAGTTTCGAAACCTTCAAAGGCGTTGATCTCTGAAAGAATTGCTTCAATGGATGATGGACCGACACCTGGTATTGAGTTGAGCAAATCGTATTTATGCTTGAGAGCAGGATGTTTGGAGATGTGATCTTTGATAAGCTTACTAATCTGCTCAATCTCCTTGTCCAGACACTCTAACACTGTCTGGACGGATGAATTGACCGTTTCGTTAGAGGTTTCCTGACGATTGAGCTCCTGAGTGCGCATACTGATAAGCGCATCACGGCGGCGGCCAAGATCTCGTAGATATTCAATTTCTGCGGGTGGCGGCTGCCAAAGCGTCGGTTCCATTTTCTCACAGAAACGAGCAATCAGTTTGGCATCTGTCTTGTCATTTTTGGTACGCAGCAACTCTGATTGACCGAACGCCTTGATCCGGGCAGGATTGGTTACGCTGACAGAATGGCCGGCGTCGTAAAGAAACCGAGCAAGGGCTGCTCCGTAGTCGCCAGTTGCTTCCATACAAGCATGAACGGTCTCAACATCATTCTTGGCCAACCAGGTAAGCAATGCGGAAAACCCGGAGGGACTGTTTTCAAAGACCTTGGATTTGTATTTGCCGTTTAGTAACAGTGCAACGTCAAACTTTTTCTTTGCTTGGTCGATTCCAAGTACAGTTTTCATGGTCAGCTCCTTGATACTTCAAAGTTCGCTTTGTTCCAGTTTCCCTTGCTAATTCAAGCTCATCCTGAATAGGAGGCTTAAGATACCGTCCAACCTTGGGGAACAAAGCACACAGAAAGGGATCTCATCTCCCCTACAGGTTTAAAAACCTTGGGTCAGGAACAGATTCACCTTTCTGACTTACTTACTCTCAGCGTCCCGGAGTAAGTGCTTGGAGCATACAACAAAAACAAATCTTTATCCCCCCCTGGATCATACAAGGTTTGGAGGGGTTAGATTCGAAAGAATAAGTGTTACATGGTACTAAGGAGAGATTGATATGATCCATTCCGACCTGAAACAGCTTATCGGGAAGCTTAATCCCACCTGCCGCGGCGCCCTGGAGTCAGCCGCGGGACTCTGTCTTTCCCATACCCACTACGAGGTGGATGTGGAGCATTTTCTCATCAAGCTGCTGGAGGCGCGGAATACCGACCTGTCGAAGATCCTCCGCTACTTCGAGATTGATGAGGCCAGGGTGTCGGCCGATCTGAGCCGGGCCCTGGAGGGTTTCAAGACAGGGAACGCGCGCACGCCCGCCCTCTCTCCCGCCATCCCCCGCATGATCCAGAATGCGTGGCTGCTGGCGTCCCTGGATTACCGGTCCGGCGCTATCCGTTCCGGCCACATACTCCTTTCCCTGCTTTCCGACGATGAGTTTTCGCGGATGATAACGGCAAGTTCGGAATCATTGAGGAAGATTTCAGTGGAGACTCTGGCAAAGAGCCTTGCCGATCTGTCGGCCGGTTCCGGTGAGGACGCGGAAAGCGGGGGAGCGACGGGACCGGCCGAGGCGGGCGGTCCGCGGCACGCTCCGGCCGGGACGAAATCCCTGGATCTCTTTACCATCAACCTAACGGAAAAGGCGCGCAAGGGGGGAGTGGATCCCGTGCTGGGCCGGGACGCGGAGATCCGGCAGATGATAGACATCCTCATACGTCGCCGGCAGAACAACCCCATCCTCACCGGCGAGGCGGGCGTGGGCAAGACCGCCGTGGTCGAGGGGTTCGCCCTCCGCATTGCCGAGGGCGACGTGCCGCCGCCGCTCAGGAACGTGGAGATCCGCACCCTGGACCTGGGGCTCCTCCAGGCCGGGGCCGGGATCAAGGGGGAGTTCGAGAACCGGCTCAAGTCGGTCATTGAGGAGGTGAAGGGTTCGCCCACGCCCATCATCCTCTTCATCGACGAGGCCCATACCCTTATCGGCGCGGGAGGGTCGGCCGGTTCCGGGGATGCGGCAAACCTGCTGAAACCGCCCCTGGCAAGGGGTGAGCTCCGCACCATCGCCGCCACCACCTGGTCCGAGTACAAGAAATATTTTGAAAAGGACGCGGCCCTTGCCCGGCGTTTCCAGGTGGTGAAGATCGAAGAGCCTGACGAAGAGAAGGCCGTGATGATGATGCAGGCCGTGGCGCCCTTCCTGGAAAAGCACCACCAGGTCACCATCACCGCCGAAGCCTTGCGCGATTCCGTGCGCCTTTCCCGCCGCTATCTCCCTTCGCGGCAGCTGCCTGACAAGTCGGTAAGCGTCCTGGACACGGCCTGCGCCCGGGTGGCCATAGGTCTCACTACCAGTCCCCCGGCCGTGGAGGAGGCGACGCGACTCATCGCCCAGATAGAGCGGGAGGAGCGCCTCCTGGAGCGGGAGACCCTGATGGGAACGGACCATGGAGAGCGTGTCAAGACCCTTTCCGAACGTAAAAAGACGGCTCAGGCGCGTCTTGAAGAGCTGACCGCCCGCTGGACCAGGGAAACGGAGATTGCGTCACGCATCATCGACCTTCGCAAGGAGATACAGGAAACCCACGACCAGAAGCCGGCGGACAAGTCTCTGGCGGCGAAGCGGAAGAAACTGAAGGCCGCGGAGCAGGAGATGAAGGCCGTCCAGGGGAACGATCCGCTCCTCCAGATAGAGGTTGACCCGCAGATTATCTCGGAGGTCATCTCCGGCTGGACCGGCATACCAACGGGACGGATGTTGGTGAATGAGATCGATACGGTCCTGAGAATGGACGCCCTGCTTGGAGAGCGCATCATAGGACAGGACCACGCCCTGGCAGCAATCGCCCAGATGATTCGCACCGCCCACGCCGGCATCGAGGACCCGTCCAAGCCCACGGCCGTGTTCCTCTTCGTCGGACCCAGCGGCGTGGGCAAGACCGAGACCGCCCTGGCCCTGTCCGACCTCCTTTATGGTGGTGAAGAGAACGTCATTTCCATCAACATGTCCGAATACCAGGAGGCCCATACGGTATCGGGACTGAAGGGCTCGCCGCCGGGTTACGTGGGGTACGGTGAGGGGGGCGTCCTTACCGAGGCGGTGCGGAAACGTCCCTACAGCGTGGTGCTCCTGGACGAGGTGGAGAAGGCCCATCCCGATGTGATGGAGCTCTTCTACCAGGTATTCGACAAGGGGACCCTGGAGGACGGGGAGGGACGAAGGATCGATTTCAAGAATACCCTCATCATCCTCACCTCCAACCTGGGAACGGACACCATCATGAAGGTATGCGCCGACGAGGAGACCATGCCGGACTGGCAGTCCCTCACCACCATGATCCGGCCGGAGCTGCTGAAGAGCTTCAAACCCGCGTTCCTGGGCCGCCTGAAGGTTGTCCCTTATTTCCCCATAAACGACAAGGTCATGCGTCTCATCGTCAGGCTGAAGCTGAACAGGATCGCGAAACGGATGAGGGAGAACCGCAATGTGCTGTTCAGTTACGACGAGGGGCTCATCGAATCCATTGCGGCCCGCTGCACGGAAGTGGAGAGCGGGGCAAGAAACGTGGACCATATCCTCACCAATACCCTGCTCCCCGAGATGTCGAAGGAACTCCTGTCGCGCATGGCCTCCGGGGAGAAGCTGTCTGAAGTCAGGGTCGGTCTGGGGGCGGAAGGGTTTGTGTTCGAGGTGAAGTAGAGGTTCTGTTTCAGGGAGGATGTCATGGCATATTCACAGGACAACAGGCTGATAGCAGTCGATACACCGCTCGGCAAGGATGTCCTGTTGCTTGCGGGATTCCGGGGAACGGACGCCATATCGCGCCTGTTCAGCTTTGAGCTGGATATGATCTCGGAGAACCACGGCATAGCGTTCGAGGACATTGTCGGCAGTAACGTCACGGTTTCGGTTGTCCTGCCCTCCGGGGAGAAACGCTACTTCAACGGGATCATCTCCCGCTTCGCCCAGGGAAGGGGGGGCGGGGAGCAGGGGGGGGATCCCCGCTTTTCCTCCTACCGGGCGACACTGGTTCCTTGGCTGTGGCTGCTGACAAGGACCTCCGATTCCCGTATTTTCCAGTTCCTGTCGGTTCCCGACATCGTGGAGAAGATCCTCAAGGAGAACAGCCTCGCCGATTACCGCATAAATCTCCGGGGGCGCTACGAAAAGAGGGATTACTGCGTCCAGTATCGCGAAACGGATTTTGATTTCATATCCCGCCTCATGGAAGAGGAGGGGATACAGTATTTTTTCGAGCATGAAAACGGCAAGCATACCCTGATGATTGCCGACTCTCCCCAGGAAAACAGGCCTTGCCCGGAGCAGAGGAGCGCCCGGTACCAGCTGAGCGGTGAAGGGTGGACCGATGAAGACGTGATAACCGCTCTGGAAAAGGCCCAGGAGATCCGCCCCGCCAAGTACACCCTCAATGACTTCAACTTCGAGATCCCCAATACCGACCTGAAGGTCAACGTCCCCGGCAGGGACAGGTTGGGGCCCCAGGAGCGGGAGATCTACGACTATCCGGGTCGTTATGCCAGGTGGAACGAGGGGGACCGGCTCGTGAGGATCCGGATGGAGGAGGAAGAGGCGCGGATCACCACCATCAGCGGCGAGAGCTCCTGCCGGGCCTTCAGCAGCGGTTACCGCTTTAACCTGACCTCCTTTTACCGCAGCGACATGAACAACAGGGAATACCTCCTCACCTCCGTGGAGCACCGGGCAAGCGAGGCGTGGGAGGGGAGCTCGGGACTGACCTATGCCAACCGCTTTACCTGCATCCCCATCGATGTGCCTTTCCGCCCGTCTCAACTGACGCCGAAACCCTTTGTGCGCGGTTCCCAGACCGCCATTGTCGTAGGTCCCGCCGGAGAGGAGATCTACACCGACGAATACGGCAGGGTCAAGGTGCAGTTTCACTGGGACCGGGAAGGAAACAGGGATGACAGTAGTTCGTGCTGGATCAGGGTGGGGCAGGTGTGGGCAGGCGCGGGCTGGGGCGCCATGTATATCCCGCGCATCGGGCACGAGGTGATAGTGGATTTTCTTGAAGGCGACCCGGACAGGCCGATCATCACCGGCCGGGTCTATCACGGAATGAATATGCCCCCTTACCCGCTTCCCGAGGAAAAGACGAAGAGCACCATAAAATCCAACTCCTCCATGGGGGGAGGCGGATTCAACGAATTCCGCTTTGAGGACAAGAAGGGGCGGGAAGAGATCTATCTGCATGGCCAGAAGAACTGGACTATCAGCATTCTGAACGACAAAAACCAGACAATCGGCCATGACGAGACCCTGAAGGTGGCCAAGGACCGGACGAAAAAGGTCGGTGAAAACCAGAGCGAAACCGTCGGTATCAACAAGGAGATTGCGGTTGGGGCGAACCACTCCGAGACTATCGGCGCGCTCATGGACCTGACCGTCGGGGCCAGCAAGACGGAAACCGTATCCATCAATTCCACGGAGACCGTGGGCGCGATGAAGATCCTGACCGTCGGCGGGGTTTTTCAGATCAGCGTCGGCGCGGCCATGAACGAGACCATCGGCGGGGCGAAAGGCGAGGAGATCGTCGGGGCAAAGGTGGTGGCCGTGGGAGGGGTGAGCTCCGAGAATGTGGGAGGGGTGAAGTCGGTAAATGCGGGCGGAAACATTTCCCATAACTCCGGGGGCGCCATTTCTGAAACCGCCTCCGGAAACGTGAGCGTCACCGCCGGCACGAACTTCATCGTAAATGCGGGGGGGAGCGGAGTGATAAAAGCCGGCAGCCAGTTGGTGCTGAAGTGCGGCGGCGCTTCCATCACCCTCAAGAAGAGCGGGGACATCATCATAAAAGGTAGCAACATAACTATCAGGGGGAGCGGCAAGATCGGGGTCAAGGCGGGCGGGGCCGTTACCGTCAAGGGAAGCAAGATATCCAATAACTAGCCACTATCTCGCGAAACCGCTTTTCAGGGGAACAAGCAATGAAAAAGGAAAACTCCGCGCGCCGGATCCATCCTGCGCGGGAGAAAACGTCGTACGTGCCGTTCGGAGGAGAAACAGGGCCAAGAGAGGCATCCACCGGTATTGTCGTCGGCAAAGTGGTCGCCATGTCCGGGGACTCCCTGCCGGTTGTGAGTTTCGGCAATTGCCCGGACCGGAGGCCGATGGTCTGCCGCTCGGTTGTTGATGTGGACGAACGGAGCCTGGGCCGCGAGGTTGTCGTGCAGTTTGAAAATGGCGACACTTCAAGACCGATCATCATGGGTATCCTGCGGGCCCCGGCCGTTGCGGGGCAGGGGGGGGGCGCCGCTTCCGAGGGTACGGCGAAGAGATGCATCGAGGTGGACGGCGAGCGTATCCTCCTGGCCGGGGAACGGGAGATCACGCTCCAGTGCGGCGAGGCCCGCATTACCCTGACGAAGGCGGGAAAGATACTCATTCACGGCAACTATGTTCTCACCAGGTCGAGGGGCGCCTGCAAGCTCAAGGGCGCAACCGTCGACATAAACTGATGGGGTTTGGGGCGATGTATGTGGCAGATCGATAACCGGACACCGTTCGCCGCCGAGCGCGCCTGGGTGCGCGACCGTAACGGCGCCGAGATCTGGCTTGTGGCGGTCAGGTGCGCCTTCGACATTGCGCCCGACGGCGCGACCAGGATTTCGGAAGAGCAGACGCCCCCCGTGCTGGCCCCCGAGTATGTGGGGGAACCGGGACGGTCGAGTCTGAGGTTCGATACGGACCTGCCGCGGACCAAGGTCGCCACGGACGTCATTCTGCACGGTCACGCCCATGCGCCGGGAGGCCGCATGGTAAAGGAGCTGGAGGTCGGGCTCATGGTCGGGCCGGTCCGGAAGTTCCTGCGGGTTACCGGTGACCGTCGCTGGCGCATCGGGGCGACCGGCATGTCCATGTCCAATCCCGTGCCGTTCGTCAAGATACCTCTTGTCTATGAGAGGGCCTATGGCGGCGCGGACGTTTTTGCCGGCGACGACGCCCGTCCTGCCTGGGACATGCGCAACCCGGTGGGTTGCGGGTACGCCCTGAAGGAGTCAAACCTGGAAGGTGTTCCCGCTCCGAATATCGAGTATCCGCGGTTTTCTGTGGAGAAATGGGACGACAGGCCCCCTCCGGCCGGTTTCGGGCCCGTATGTTCCCATTGGCAGCCGCGGGCCTCTTTTGCCGGTACCTATGATGAACAATGGCTGAAATCACGCATGCCGTTGCCGCCGGAGGACTTTGACGACCGTTTTTTCCAGTGCGCGCCGGCGGACCAGCAGGCGCAAGGTTTTCTCTCGGGAGGGGAGCCGGTGTTTCTCAGGAATCTGTCGCCGGGCGGAGACCTGCGTTTCCATGTGCCGAGGGTGATCATCGGTTTCGAGACAGAGTTTTACGATGGGGAGAGAGTGACCCACAAGCCGCCCCGGCTTCATACGATCGTCCTGGAGCCCGATTTCCCACGTATTTCCCTTGTGTGGCACACGGCCCTGCCGTGCCATTCCAGGGTGAGGGGCCTGAAGCGCACCATAATCTGGATAAAGGAGCTCCTCCCCAAAGGGGAGACTTTCGACGGGGCCTCCTTGGAAGAGGAAGAGTAGCATGACCCGGACAGTGATCACGGGGATGGGGGCATCAACGCCGGTGGGCCGCGACCCATGGGCGGCCGCGGCGGCGGTGCGCGCGGGAATAAGTGGTTTCGCCGAACATCCCTTCATGGTGGATACCGCCGGGGAGCCCATGAGGGTTGCCATGGCGCCGTGGATAGGAGCTGATTGCGGGGGAGTGGAGCGCATTGCCGCATTGCTGCTGCCTGCCATGGAGGAGGCGCTTCGGCCCCTGGACGCCCCTTCCTGGCGGAGCGGGCGGCTTAAGCTGTCCCTGGAACTGGGCCTTCCGCCGGCGAGGCCGGGATTGCCCCCGGATTTCATGGAAAAACTTGACGCTTCCATAAGCGAGTCCTTCCCGGAAAGGTTTGTCTCCAGGGAGACCTTTCCCGTCGGGCACGCCGGAGGTCTGCTGGCCCTTCAATCCGCCTTGGGAAAGCTTTCGGGAGGCGGCGCCGACGCCTGCCTGGTGGTGGGCGCGGACTCTTACATCATTCCAGAGACACTGGAGTGTATCGAAGAGCGGGACCAGTTCCACGGGGCCGGATCCCTGAACAACGCATGGGGATTCGTGCCGGGCGAGGGGGTGGGCGCTCTGCTCATCATGGGGGAAGACATCTCCAAGGGCCTGGGGATTCCCATACTGGGCAGTGTGATGGGGATGGGCGAGGGCCGGGAGACCAACCTGATAAACACCGATTCGGTCTGCATCGGCGAGGGGCTTACCGCCGCGTTCCGCGCCGCGCTGGGCATGCTTCCGGCGGGGATGAAGGTTGATAACATCTTCTGCGATATGAATGGAGAGCCGTATCGCGCGGATGAATTTGGTTTCACCGCTCTCCGTGTCAGGGAATACTTCGAGTCGGCGGGTGATTTCACGGCGCCCGCTGACTGCTGGGGTGACGTGGGCGCGGCCACCGGCCCGCTGTGCGTATCTCTGGCCGTCATATCCCATCGGAAGAAATATGGAAAAGGTCCTCTGAGCCTGGTGTGGGCCGGTTCCGAGAGCGGCGAGAGGGCCGCGGCCCTCATCCTCGCCATGGAAAAAGGAAAGCCATGACATGCCGGTAACAGTGAAGGTAAACGGCGCCGCCAACTCCCTGGTGCACAAGGGGAGCAACGGCATTTCAACCGCGACGATTCCCGATGTCTGCAAGACCCCCACTCCGGGCGGTCCCGTGCCGATGCCCTACCCGAATATCTCCCAGTCGGCCATGCTGGCCAAAGGGACGACCACGGTGAAAGCGGACGGCATGATGATTGCCGTTAAGGGCTCGGAGTTTTCCATCAGCAATGGCGACCAGCCCGGCACTGCCGGTGGTGTCAAGTCCAATGTATTCATGAAGGAATCCACTTGGCTCCTCTACTCCTTTGATGTGAAGATGGACGGGAAGAATGCCTGCCGCCTGACGGACAAGATGTTCCATAATCACGAGAATACCGTGAACATGGGCGGGGTCCTGCAGCCGCCGGTGGTGGTGGTTGAGGACATTAAGGACGCATTGTGCGCGGAGTTCTGCAAGGAACTGAAGAAAGGCGGGACACGTTCCTACGACCTGGAGCAGAGGCTGCGGAGGAGCAGGAAGTTCAAGAACCTCGGCGTAAAATTCGCGCCCGACACCTCGGTGTCCCACGTCTTTCAGGGTCTCGCCAGGACGACCATCCCTGACGCGGCGCTCTTTGTGGCGGGAAAGATAGTGAAATGCTTCGATTTCAAGTTTCCCGGCGACCGGTGGCGGGGCGACCAGTACGAGCGGCAGACGCGCCTGGCCAAACGGGTACCCGAAGAGATCAGCAAGGGTGAGTGCGGCTGCTGAGACCCTGTCCGGCGGAAAGGGGATGCGACGAGATGATTCCTGAGGAACTGGTTTTCGAGAAGGACGGAATGGAGTATATGAAGCTCTGCTGCGACATCACCGTCTATTGGGTCGGTTCCGTGTTCGAGCATGTCGAGGGTGTGCTGCGCTTTCATGAAAAGGCCATGGAGCTTATGGGCCCCGACGTCCGCTTCTATGAAACCGGGGAAATGGCCGGCGCCTTGCCCAGGGAGGCAGATACCCTCTATCTCATCCCCCAATGGCTCCAACGGTGCGACCGGGGCCGGGAAACATACATGCTGACCCTGGAGACCCACACCCTGCCCAACATGCCGTCCGACAAGGCCCTTGATTTCTGGGCCATAGAATACCCCGAGATCCCGGTTGGCGCCATGCGCCTCGTTCTCCCGGTTTCGTACGCGGAGGACGCGCCGGAAGGCCTGGCGAGCCTGACGCGGATACTTTCGGAGAAGCTGGACTTCCATTCCGGTCATGCCGGGTATGCCGTGAACTGGGATTACAAGGGAGAATACGCCGCCATGTCGCGCGGACGCATGTCACGTTTCGCGAGACGTTTCCAGGGGGTCGACCTGCCTGACCTCGCCTGTACCCTGTGCGCCATCCCTTCGGGTTTCAAATGCGTAAACTGGTTGACGCTTCTGGGCAAAGAGCTGCTGGCCGGGACAGGCGGCCCGGATGAGCTCCGGTCCAGGCTGCCCGCCGGTATTCTCTGCGGAGAGCTGGGAAAAGGCGTTCTCATCCAGGCAGGGGTGAAGCCGGGTCTGGGGGATGTGAACCGTCGGGATTTCCTTCCCGCGTATCACGCGGTGGGCAGGGCGCTGGAAGAGCTGCGCTCCAGGGAACACCCTCCTTTCCTGAAAAACAGCAGGGGTGTTGTTGATGAGGACGCCACCGAAGAGTGGCTGGGGCGCTTTGACAGCTGACGGGAATGTCCGGGGCAAAACGGGAAACCCATGATGAAAAGCCTGAAACAGCGCCGGGAGCTCTTCTTTGCCAGCGGCTGCAAACGCTGAATCCGGGATATATGTCCATGATTATAGAATCCGTTGTCAACCAGCATGCGGAAGAGGCCGCGTTCCTCTGGTTTCTCCGCGACGCCGCCGTGCGCGGCCTCCATTTTACCCTGGACACCCTTTTTGAGCTGGATAGCAGGGTTGACGCGCACCTGGACGGGCTGCTGTGCGCCGGCGAGGGTGGGTGGAAGATCTGCCTCGACGCCCTTGAAGACGGAGAGGCGGGCGAGTTTTTCGCGGCTGCTTTTCTGGCCTTTGAAAGCGGTGTCCGGGAAAGGACCGCTAAGGTCCTGGAGGCCGGCCTCCCTTTCCGGACCCTGTGCCGGGGTATCATCTCCGCC
>CAZFCG010000044.1:11106-11728 GCA_964517595.1 uncultured Geobacter sp.
ATCCGGTCTTTGCTGGGCGACGCCTCCGCCGGATTGCGCCGGATTGGCCTTGCCGCCTGTGTCGCCCACCGCCATGACCCTGGAAGGGATCTCAATGAAGCTCTGGCCGGTTCGGACCCTGCCCTCGCGGCTGAGGCCTTGAAGGCGGTGGGCAGATTGGGGAGGAAAGACCTGCTGCCGTATGTCCTTGACTATCTGGGCTCGCAAGACATGGAACTCCGCTTCCGCGCGGCATGGTCCGGCGCCATGATCGGCGACGCCGGGTCGGTGGCTGTCCTGAAAGAATCCGCCTGCGCCGGCGCTTTCCGGGCCGAAGAAGCCGCCGGGGTTGCCCTGATCCGCATGCCGTTGCCCGATGCCCTGGAATGGCACGGGGAACTGGCGGCCGAAACGGGCGCCGCAAGGCTCGCGATATCCGGCGCGGGGGTCATTGGCGACCCGGTCCTGGTCCCATGGTTGCTGGAGAGGATGTCAGCCCCGGAACTGGCGCGTGCGGCGGGAGAGTCCTTTGCGATGATCACGGGCGCCGACCTCGCGTCCGGCGACCTGGAAGGGGGGTGTCCGGAAGGGTTTGAACCGGGACCTACGGAAAATCCCGAGGACGAGGATGTGTCCGTAGACC
>CAZFCG010000044.1:11738-26096 GCA_964517595.1 uncultured Geobacter sp.
AAAGGCCTTCGTCTTCATCCATGACTATCACCTGGCCCTGCTGTCCCAGGCCATCAAACGCCTGAGTCCGGAAAGCATCACCGCCCAGTTCTGGCACATTCCCTGGCCTAATCCGGAGGCCGTGGGCCGCTGGTGGGGGGAAAACAGGGGCCGGTTCAGAAGCGGGGTCCGCTATCTTCTCGGAGAACCGGTAACCTGGGAAAATCTGCAACTGGTCCTGAGAAACGGCCGTCATCGACAGCGCCACGCGGCGGCGCTGAGCATGGCCATAACCAACCCCGGACAACCTCTTTTCGAGGTCCGGGCGCCGGGACCCGTGCAGAAGCGGTTGCTCGGGCTGCGCTGAGACAGATTCGAGAGAAATGCCATGAAAGGCACAGGAGAACATGTCTCCCGCTGAAGGAGGAAATACACCGGCGGCGCCGGCGGGATTGGCCGGGACCGTGTTGGCGCGGGTCGTCAGGGGAAGGGCGCGGGAGGCGGAAAAACGTTTTTCCTCCACCTTCACCGTTGGACGGAGCAGCGAGTGCGATCTCTGCATAGGGGAGGGGTGTGTCAGCCGCGTCCATCTGCAGGTAGCCTTTGACGGGGGACATTGGCGCCTGAGGGACCTGGGGAGCGCCAACGGGACCTTTATGGCAGGGGCGCCGGTAAGGGAGGCGCTCCTGACGGATGATGTGGAGATCGAACTGGGAAAAGGCGGGGTCCTCATTGCCCTGACCCTTGAACGGGAGGCCTCCCCGGAACCGGAGCAGGCCCCTCCAGCAACCAGGGAACTGGTCACGGAGACGCAGATCATCCGCCGTTATTTCGAGAAGACCTCCACGGAACCGGCCGGCGAGCAGACCATGATGTTCCGGCGCGCCTTTCAACGGGTGGCGAAGAAGAAGTCCCGGAAGTACCATTACATTATCGGTTTCGCGCTCATCCTCCTCTTTGCCGCCGGCGGGGTGATCGCCTGGCAGAGCCACAAGCTGCTCAGGCTGCGAAAGACCGCTGAGAACATCTTCTATACCAATAAGTCCCTGGAGCTGCAGATCGCGAAACTGGAGGAGGTAGTGCTGCTGCATGCGGACCCGGCCCAGGTGGCGGAACTGAAGGCGAAACGCCTCAAACTGAAGGAGATGGAAAAGGAGTACGACAGTTTCGTCAAGGAAATCGGCGTGTACCGGAAGCTGCCCGAGGACGAGCAGGTGATGTTGCGGGTAGCTCGGACCCTGGGAGAGTGCGAGGTGAACGTTCCCAAAGGGTTTGCCGACGAGGTGCGCAGATATATCAAATTGTGGAAGAGTACGGACCGGTTGCGGCAGTCACTGCTGCGGGCGCGCTCCAAGGGGTACGAACGGCTGATCCCCCGCGTGATGATGGACAACAACCTGCCGCCCCAGTTTTTCTTTCTGGCCCTGCAGGAGAGCAACTTCAACGAGAGGGCCGTAGGGCCGGTCACCCGCTTCGGACATGCCAAGGGGATGTGGCAGTTCATCCCCCAGACAGCGAGCCGCTATGGCCTGCGGGTAGGGCCGCTGCGCGACCTTGGGGTCTATGACCCCCAGGACGAGCGCTTTGACGGGGTCAAGTCCACCATGGCCGCCATGAGGTATATCCGCGACCTGAACAACACCGAGGGGCAGGCGTCCGGCCTGCTGGTCATGGCTTCATACAACTGGGGCGAGAATAATATCCGGGACATCATCGCCCGCATGCCGGAGAATCCCCGGGACCGGAACTTCTGGCGACTCCTTTCCTACAGGGATATTCCCAGGGAGACTTACGACTATGTCTTTTCCATCTTTTCAGCGGCGGTTATCTGCGAGAATCCGAGGCTGTTCGGAATAACCGCGCCCTGCCCGGCGGCTACCCGCCAGGGAGAGTGATTTTTTGGGGGTTTCCTTTATGAGCAACCCACCGGCGCCTCGCGGCGCCATCGAACAATGCCGGGCGCTGCGCAAAGTCCTTGCGTCGGCCGGATTTACTCCGGAAGGGATTCTCGACACCATCGGTGTTACCGACGGCGTTTCCATCAAGGAAAGCGACATCCTGCTCCTGATGCGGCGCACGCGCGGGCGCACCCCCCTGGAGACCCTGATACGGCTTTTCCTCATGGAGACTGCCGTTGCTGTGACCGACCTGCAGAGGGCTTCCTCACCAATGGGGGTGGAGGAATGGGAAGAAATGGGTCTGGTGGAGGTCTCCGGCGGAAAGGCCGTAACCAAGGTCAGGCTTTCGCCGTGGCAGGACCTTGTAATCGCCTGTGACTCGCCCGGCCGCCTTCTTTCAGCGGCCGGCGAGGATTACGTGATGGGGATCGGAGGAAGTTCCCTGACCCTCGCGAATCTTACGGTCAGGCGGCAGTCCCGGAGGACCCTTGACCTGGGCTCGGGTTGCGGTTTCCAGGCTTTTCTGGCGGCCCGGCACAGCGGGGATGTGGTAGCAGTGGACCGCAATCCCCGCGCAAGGGATTTTGCCGTGTTTAATGCGCGTCTGAATGGACTCGACAACCTGCTTTGCCTGGAAGGGGACCTGTTTTCTCCTGTGGAGGGGATGACCTTTGATCTTATCGTGTCCAATCCCCCCTTTGTCATCTCTCCGGATACACGTTACATATACCGTGACAGCGGCATGGCCGGGGACGAGATCTGTCGAAGGATCGTGCGGGAGGCCCCCGCTTTTCTCAATGAGGGCGGCTTCTGCCAGATCCTCTGCAACTGGGCGGAATACGACGGCCAGGATTGGCGGGAACGTCTCAGGGAGTGGGGAGCGGGGTCGGGCTGCGATATGTGGGTGATGCGCGATCAGTCGCGGGATACGGCTTCCTATGCCGCCAACTGGCTGCGGCATACGGAGCGGCTGGAGACGGAGAATCTGCCGGAACGTTTTGACGAATGGCTTGCCTATTACGATTGGAGCGGAATCCAGCGGATAGGTGGAGGAGTTATAACCTTGAGACGCCGCGGCGGAGGGAAAAACTGGTTCTGGGCCGACATGGCCATTGAGACCATGCGCGGCCCATCGGGCGGCCAGGTGGTTACGGGGTTCGAGGCGCGGGATTTCCTGAACGGTATGGGGGATGACGGCGAATTGCTGCGGACGGCCCCCCGCCTGTCCTCAGATGTGCGCCTGGTGAAGCAACTGCTGCCGGATGAAGGGGAATGGGCGGTTGAAGCCTGTCAGATCCACCTTTTACGAGGGTTTGCCCACAAGGGGAATATTGACCCGTTTATGGAGAGCTTTCTTATCAGGTGTGACGGAACCAGAACGCTGGAATGCCTGTTGGAGGATCTGGCGCTCTCCCTTTCCATAGAACCGGACGGGATACGGGAAACCTTATGCGGCATTGTGCGGCGCATGCTGGAACGAGGCGTCCTTCTGCCGCCTGCGGGGTGTTAATGCTCAGGCAGTGCGGCCTTGCCACCCCGGTTTGTTCCCATGGGGACCGTCTGGTGGCGGATTTCGGTTTTTTCATGGCATGTAACCGGTGGCGGTAATGATAAGAGCTTATTACGGAAAATCCGATGTAGGGCTGCGGCGGCCAAACAATGAAGATGCATGGCTCGTGGCGCCGGACCTTGACGTGTGCGCCGTGGCGGACGGGATGGGGGGCGCCGCGGCCGGAGAACTGGCAAGCAGGATCTTTATCGAGACCGTGCGGGAACTCTTTTCCCGCAATCGTCCGAAAAATGAAGAGGATGCGCTCGAACTGGTCCGGGAGGCCTTCCGCTTCGGCAATCAGCGGATTTTCTCCTTTGCCGCGGCCAATGAAGGTCATCAGGGAATGGGATGCACCGCGGAGCTCATGGCCTTTCACGATGATCGTTACGTGGCGGGCCACGTGGGTGACAGCAGGACCTATCTTTTCAGGGACGGTATCCTGCGCCGCGCAACCCGGGATCACTCCCTGGTCCAGAGTCAACTGGACCAGGGTCTCATTACCGAGGAGGAGGCGCGCGCCCATTCCATGAGACATGTGATCCTTAATGCCCTTGGCATCAGAGATACGCTTGCCCTCGACCTGACCCGAGGCGCATGCCGTGCCGGCGATGTCTTTCTCCTTTGTTCCGACGGATTGACCGACATGGTGGAAGACGATGTCATCCGTGATATCCTGGCCTCCGGCGCCCATCCATCTTCCATGGTCGATGCCCTGATAGAGCGCGCCAAATCAGCGGGAGGCCTGGACAATATCACGGTGGTCCTGTGCCTGGTCCTGCCGTCATGAGACGCCTCTTCTCCTGCCTGTTGCTGGCGAATGCCCTTATCTCGCTGTTTTCAGGCGACTGCGCGGCGGAGACGGTTCAGTTGGGGAGCTATCCGGCGCCGGTCATGGAAATGAAGGAACAGGTCATGGACTGGCTGAAGGGGGAAGGTTTCAGGGTGTCGCGGGAGACCTTCGAACAAGGGACGGTCGTTCTGGAAGCGGCCAGGGCGCGCAAAAGGATGCGCATCGGGATAGAGCCACGTTCGCCCCTTGCCTCTTCCCTGTTTCTGGATGGCATGGCGGGCCAGGGAGGAGACAGGGCCGTCGCCGCCCGCCTGAAGGAATACCTGGATGCCGGCGCCGCTGCTTCGGGCGCGAGGGCCGGGACGGTCTCTCCTCCCCTCCCCGGAGGGGTGGAGTCACGGGAAGGGGCGGTGTTCTGTCTGAGGGCTTCGGTGAGCGGTTCGCCCATGGGGTTTACCGGATTCGCCGTTGACAGACGCGGTTACCTGGTCTCAACGGCGCACGATCTCAACGGAGTGCGCTGGGTCGTGGTAGGTTCGGGCACGGGCAATGAGGTTCGGGGCGAGGTGGTCTGGCGTGATGTGCGGCGTGACCTCAGCCTCATCAAAGTGGGAAGGACCCTCCATAGTATAGTCTCCATCGGGGAAGGGCGCAGCAGCCCTCGGGTTGGAGAGAGGATTTTTCTCCTCTCCTGTCCGGCGGGCAGCCGTGGGGCGACGGCGGCGGGCCTGATCGGCGATCCTCCGGCGATGGTGAATGGACAGCCGCTCTGGCAGGTGGAAATGCCTGTTTCGCCGGGTGACAGCGGAAGCCCTGTCTTCGACGCTGAAGGCAGACTGGTGGGGATGGTAAAGGGACGATATCGCGGGACCTTGAGGAGAGGGTTCCTGATCCCCCTGGATACGATCCGGGACTTTCTGGGAAAGGGTGGACTATGAATTTCGGCCGGTATCGTGTCATAAAGGAGATTGGCAGGGGCTCCATGGGAGTCGTCTACCAGGCCGAGGATCCCAATCTTGACCTTCTGGTGGCTTTGAAGGTGCTGCGCCGGGATCGTCTTTCCAATGAGGCCTTTGTCCGCAGGTTCCTGGCCGAGGCGAAGGCCCTGGGCCGTCTCGACCACCCCAACATAGTCCGCGTCTACAACGTGGACCGGGACGGGGACAGCGTATACATCGCCATGGAGTTCATCGAGGGAGAACCGCTTTCATCCGTTGTGCGGGAGAGGCCTTTTTCTCCCCAATCCCTGGCGGATTTCGGAGCGTCCGTCGCGGAGGCCCTTGACAGCGCGCACCGGAGGGGGATCGTGCATCGGGACGTGAAGCCGAGCAATATCCTCCTGAAGGCCGACGGAGGGTTCAAGATTACCGACTTCGGCATCGCCCACATCGAGGACCCTTCCGCGCCGGAGCAGACTCAGGCCGGGGAGATCCTGGGAACCCCGGCCTACATGTCGCCGGAGCAGGTGCTGGGGCGCACAGTGGACGGGAGGTCCGACCTCTTCTCTCTCGGCATCATCCTCTATGAACTGGCCACAGGCGCCCGGCCCTTTGGCGGAGAGGGGATACACGCCATATTCAACGCCATTACCGGAGATAACCCGCCTGATGTCCAGGCCGCGAACCCGGAGATTGCCAGGCCCCTTTCCCAAGTGATCATGAGGTGCCTGCGCAAAAAACCGGAAGAGCGCTACCAGGATGGCCGCGAGCTGGCCCTGGCCCTCAAGGCAACGGCAGCAGGGGAGAAGGGGCCCGATCCCGGGAGAAAGCGGTCCTCCCCGCGCTTATCCATTGCGCTGCTGGTTGTCCTCCTGCTTGTCGGTATGGCTGGTGGGGTCTGGTTCTATATCTCTTCCCGGAACGAATCGCGGCGGACAGCCGTAAAGACGGAGAGGATTCCCGAAAGGCCGCTGACTACCCTGCTGGAGGTGCAAAGCACGCCGCCGGGCGCCAGGGTCTTCGTGGACGGAGATCTGCTTGGAATGGCGCCGTTGAGGCTTGAGCTGCCTCGGGGAAAGCATGAGGTGCGGCTGAATCTGGCCGGCTATCACGAGTGGGAGGCGCAGGTGGATCTGGGAGAGGAGGCACCGCCTCCCCTATCGGTGATACTGGCGCCCGTGGAAAGGTGACAAGGAGGCTGCATGAAAAGGTATCTGATGAAGTTGAACCTCATGGCCGCGGGGTTTGCGGTACTGCTCATACTGGCCGGCGCGGCCCATGGGCAGGCGCGTCCCGGTAAGACGGCGCCGCTGTTTTCCGCGAAGGACCTCAAAGGAAAGACCCTCGACCTCGCTGCAATGAAGGGAAGGCCTCTGACCATCCTCTATTTTTTCGACGCGGGTTCCCGTCCCAGCCAGGAGGGGCTGTTAAGCCTCAACCAGCTGGCGCGACAGCACAAGGCCGACATGAGTGTCTGGGCGATCACCTCGTCTCCCGCGAACCAGGTGGCCCGTTTTGTCTCCATTGCCGGTCTGGGCTTTCCGGTCATTGCCGGCGCCTCCAATGTGGCGGGACTTTATCAGGCCAGGCAGGTCCTTCCGGTGGTTTGCGTAATAGGTCCCGGCCTGAGGGTCCTGGATTATTTCCAGGGTGGCGGGAAAACAACCGAGACGATGCTGGTGAGAGTGGCGGAGCGGGAGCTCCAGCGGCGGAAGACCCACGTGGCGCAGGCCATAGCCGGCCAGGTGGCCAGGAAAAACCCGCGTAATGCCAAGGCAAGGGCAGTGGTGGGGTACGCGGCTCTCAGGGACTCTGACCTGAAGAAAGCGGAGGCGGTCTTCACCGACCTTTCCCGTCAGGAAGGGGATGGGGAGGTTCTTGGCAAAGAAGGGCTTGCCGCGGTCTACAGAAAGCGCAACCAGAACGACAAGGCTCTCCGTCTGGTAAGGGAGGTCGAGGAAAAGGCGCCGCGTCGAGCCTACGGCCACGTCATCAAGGGCGACATCCTGTATGAGCGGAACAGGAAAAAGGAGGCGGAGGCGGAGTATCGGAAGGCGGTCGCCAAGGAGGAGGCGGAACCGTATCATGATGCGGTCCGTTACAACCAGCTGGGCCGCTATTATTCCACGGTCCGCAAGAACAGCTCCGCCCGTGAGATGTTCGCCAGGGCGGAGGAGATCGATCCCTATTACGTGGAGGGGACGACCAACAAGGGTCTCAGCCTGGAAAAGGAAGGAAGATGGGGCGAGGCCCTGAAGGCCTACCAGCAGGCCCTTGCCGTGGATTCCAGGGACATGTACGCGGGGGTTCTCGCCAGGAGAGCCCAGGAGATGCTTGACCTGGAAAAGGACGCCAAGCGCAAGGACAGAATGGATCGCCTGGTGAAGGAACTGGCGGAGAGATTCCGGAGCCGCAAGGACGAGAAGCCGCCCGAGGACTCCTGGACTTCCCGGCCGACCATCCTCACCTTCGTTGACTTTGAAGAAAAGGGAGGGCTGCCGGAGCGGGAAGGTTTCAGCGCCGTTATTACCTCTGAGCTTACAAACCGCCTGAACGCCTCCGGCAGGGTGAAGGTGGTGGAAAGGGTTCTCATGGATCGGCTCCTGGAAGAGCTGAATATAGGCAGTTCGGAGCTGGCCGATCCTGAAACCGCGCTCAGGCTCGGCAAGGTGCTGGCCGCCAGGCTCATCGGAACCGGCACGCTCACCTTCCTTCCCCAGGAAGCGGTGTTCACATTCCGTCTTATAGACACTGAAACATCTGAAATCCCCGGGCTTGTGACAAGGCAGTTGGGGCCGCAGGCATCCCTTGACAGGGAAATCCTGTCGCTGAACCGGGACATCCTGAAGACGGTAATCGAAAAGTATCCTTTGCGGGGGTATGTGGCAAAGGTCTCCGGGGGGGAATCCATAATAAATATTGGTTCCCGCCAGGGTGTTGTGGCGGGTACCAGGTTCGACGTACTTGATGAGGCGGAAACCCTTCAGTACCGAGGCAAGACCCTGCGCGGGTCGATGAAAAAGGCCGGACAGGTTGAGGTGGTCGCGGTTGAGCAGGATTTCGCGAGGGTTAAGCCGCTGGGGAATATGCGCCGCTTGAAGGAGGATGACAAGGTACAGGAGCGTTTATATGAGACAGTGGCACGATAGAAAAGGGCTCTCTTCGTGGTGGTCGCTGCCCTGCCTCCTGGCGGCGTTGTTCTGCTGCTTCTCCTGCGCCTCCTCCCCTGGCATCTCCCATGAAACCGCCGGCCAGGGGCAGACGGTCGCTGTCTGGGAGATGGAGGACGTGAGTCCGGGGCCCGCGGCGGCGCCCGTGGGGGAGATCCTGACGGCGCGGGTGATGGAGACACTGCAAAGGAAAGGCGTCTACACGGTGGTGGAGAGGGCGAGGTTGCTGCGCGTCCTGGAAGAGCTGCGGCTCGGTTCGTCGGAACTGGCGGACGAGCGCGCCCGATTGCGGGTCGGCAGGCTGATGGGCGCGCGCTTCATGGTGTTTGGCGGATACCAGGTTGTGGGTAAAAGCATGCGTCTCGATCTCCGCCTGGTGGAGGTGGAAACAGGCAGGGTTTGCAAGACTGTTACCCGCACAACCCCTTCATCCAGTGGTGTTACGGGGTGGCTGGAGGCGGCGGGGAGCGCCGCCGGAGAGCTGTAACCGCCGATAGCAGTCATCGCCCGGATTGACGGCTAGAATGCGCCGGTCAGCATCAGGGCCACGGAAAAACCGGTGAAATGGCGTTCCGGCTGGATGTATGGATAATTGGCATCGTCGTCGTACTTCAGGAAACCTCTGACGTCCAGTCCGGCTTCCAGATGGGGGGTGAAGGCGTGGGTCGCCTTTACCCCCAGTGAATATCTGCTTCTTCCGCCGATGAAGTTGGCCGAAGTCTCAGGGTAATCGTTTTTGGATCGGCAGCGCGCCTGGAAGTAGGGCTCGATGATGGTCGCCTTGTCCAGAAGGCGCTGAACCGCCAGGTCGGCTATAAGTTCATCGCCATGGATGTTGTGCGGTTCCGCGTCCAACCCCCCCGAAGCCGAAGCGGACTTGCTCCTGTCCCGGAAAACGCCGCGCAACGTGGCGTTTATGCTCCATCTTTCCGCGGGCGCGTAATGGGCGCCCAGGCCCACCAGCGTGAAATCGCCTTCCTGATGATAATCCGCGCCCCTGACCCTGTCTTTTCCATACCACGAATGCCTGGCAAAAAAGCGGGAATGGAGATCCTGCGAAAAATGGTAACGGACCTCGCCGGACAGGGTGACGATGTCGCCGGGGCTGTAGTCGGTTACGCCGATGTCCGCGCTGTAATCATATTCTCCTCTCCAGAGATAGCCGAAGCCCAGGCCCGCCACCCAGTTTCCCCATTCCCTGGCCAGAGTCACGGTGGGATTTATGTTGAACCCCTCGCCGAAGGTGTTGATGGAGAGGAGGTCCGGGTCCATGACCAGGTCCAGTTCGTCCCTGGACAGGTTTGTCTTGCCGGTGGGAAGGTTGAAGTCAAGTCCAAAGAGGATGTCCACCGGCAGACGCTCGGTGATCTGCCAGGAGAGCGAGAGCTTGGTGTCCAGGAGGTGGCCCAGGGAGACGGCGTCCCGGCCGGAAGGGCTGAGGCGGGTGTCGGTGTACGCGGTCAGCAGGGTCGCGGAGAAATCTCCGGCCCTGCCGTCGATGCGGAAGGGCACGGAGATCTGTCTTGCATCGCTGTCCCTGTTGTCGCTCCACCAGTCGAAACTGAAGCCGGTCTGCATTCGCACATCAGCGGCCGCGCACATAACCGCATGGAATGTGATTACGGAAAAGCACATGGATACAAACAGTTTTTTCATGGCGGAGTGACCTCGCGAAAAGTTTCGTTCTTGTCTGACTGCGGAATGAATCACCTGCTTTACGGTCGAACAGCTATTTCCACTGTGTTAGAGTCCACGTTTCCCGCCGCGTCCCTGGCCCTGACCACGAAATAATGAGTTGTTCTGGGAGAGAGACCGGTGACGGAAAACGAGGTAACGCCTGCCTGGGTGGTGAAGCTGGGTGACGCGTAGTTTTCACCTCCAGGGGATGTGGCGTGATAGACCAGGTAGACGATGTTCGCGGAAGGCGTGACGTTATCCGAGGCCTGAGTCCACGACAGGTTTACACTGCCCCCGGCTGCCTGGGATATATTGGCGGATTCCAGGCCGGCGAAGGTTGGCGGCGTTGTATCCGATTCCCTGGGAGTGGTTGCCGATTTTTCCACGGTGTTGGCATCGGTATTTCCCGCTTCGTCCCTGGCCCTGACCACGAAATAGTAGGTTGTCCCGGGAGAGAGCCCGGTGACGGAAAAGGAGGTGGCGCCTGCCTGGGTGGTGAAGCTGGGTGATGCGAAGTTTTCTCCGCCGGGCGAGGTGGCCATGTAGATGAGGTAGACCATGGAACCGGCGGCGGTTCTGTTATCGGAGGCCGGGTTCCAGGAGAGATCGATGCTCCCTTCGGTTCCCGCCGGAACGGTCGCTGATGCCAGGCCGTCGAATGTGGGCGGCGAGGTGTCGGGAGTCCTGGCCGTGGTGGCCGACTTCTCAACGGTGTTGGATTCCTGGTTGCCGCCTTCCACGTCTGAGCATCGAACTACGAAATAGTATGTGGTGTCAGGCTTGAGCCCGGTTACGGTATATGAAACAGCCCCCCTTTCCGTGGTGAAGCCGGGGGATGCGAAGTCTTCTCCTCCGGGGGTTGCAGACATGTAAATCAGGTATGTCAGTTGTGAGGAAGGTGTCACGTTGTCCGTGCCGGGCGCCCAGGAAAGTTCTATGCTGGTGGTAGAGGCTGCTTTGGCGGAGACCAGTCCGGCGAAGGATGGCGGCGCCACGTCTTCCATGTTAAGTACGAGGGTAAGGGGCCTGCCGTCCAGATTTGCCGAGGCCTCCTTCCGGTATTGAACGGCCCTCTGGTTCATCGCCTCCACGAGGAAGCGCCTGTTGCCGCCGTTGGGAACGGTGAAGCTCTCGGATATGAATGACTTGCCCGTGACCGGAACGTCCCTTGTGATGGTCGTCATGTCTGGGGCGCTGATGGTGAACACGATGTGGGTTATATCGGAGGGGATCGCGGCCGTTGCATCGCCGGGCGACAGCATCCTGCGTATATATCCGCCAAGCCCGGAGAGAAACGGGTGTTTTTCAACGGAGACGCAGGCGGTTTTTCCGTCTTCTCCGATGCGGATGTTCACCGTGGAAGCGCCTGCCGAACCAGATGATGAGCCACCGCCGCAGCCCGCAACAGACGTCACCAGTGAAAGGGCCAGAAGCAGCATGAGAGGTTTTCGCATTGAGTCCTCCTATGGGCGCGGTATTATCGATCCTTGGGCGCGGCAGGGAAGTTGAGCTGTATGTTCGTATCGGTGGATGTCCCCGGAAGAGGTGCCTTCACGTCTCTCATCTCTTCCTTGGGAGTCAGTTGATTGGTCAGGGATGTGTCGTTGCGAAGGGAACGCAATAGATCGGCGCTCCTCTTCTTCGCGGTGGTGAGACCGAGATCGTGCAGTTCCCGCAGCGCTTCTCCGGCAATGCAGATGCCGGGATCTTCCTTCAACGCCTTTTCGTAGAGGGAGGCCGCCCCCTGGTAATCCTTCCTGTCTCCGGCGTCCACTCCTTCGAAGAGGGACATGAGGGCCTTTCTGTTGGTGGAGCACGGCTTTCGCAGTTTCGATTCCACATCCGGCCCTAGCTCTATTTTCAGAATCCTTATTATGTCGAACAGCAGGGTCTTTTCCAGGCGGAACAGCTCATCAAGCGGGCCGTCGGCCGTGGAAACTCCCATGGGGGACTCGGTCGGCACATCCGTGGTTGCGGATTGCAACCTGAGTTTCGACTCGACACCGCCAATATCCCCACCCACCAGCCTTCCCGCGCCCAGCAACCTCCCGACGCGGGGCGCCGTGCCCGGTTCGACAATCCCGGAGGCGCCCAGTCCCAGTTCTTCCAGAAGCGCCTGGAGCATGACCCTTTCCACAACCTGGAGCCCCTCCACCTGGGAGAGGTCCGTTATGAGCATCAGGGGAAGTCCCTTGCGCAGCGGGTTCAGGTCTTCGTTTCCCGAGAGGTTCCTGAAGTAGAGCACCGCCAGGGTGTTTTGCGCCGCTTCGGTCTTGAGCGCCTTTTCTTCCCGCACCAGCTTGCGGGCCTGGTCACGGATATCCGGAGTGACAACCTGGCCTCCAAAGGAACCTGCCGGGAATGCGAGCAAAATGGCCAGAAAGAGTGGAACATGGCAAAACCTTTTCGCTATCATTGGTTCACCTCGACGTTGTGTGGTAATGAAGAAATAATAATACCATTGAGTCCAAATACAACAGTCCCGAGCCATTATTCCCCGCTCGGACGACAGGCGGCGCCGCGTTGCGCCGTTGTGTGAAAATGTTCCGTATAATGGATCAATAATTATAATTAATCAAACAGATATTGTTGTGTAATGCCTCCTTGATTTCATGGCGCACACGGCTGCGAGCCGTCTAGCTCTGGTCTCCGGTATCACGTCTTCAGCATACCAGATGCGGTCTGGTATCACCGCCGGGGTTAATGGCCTCATCAGGAAGGTCCCTGATTTTCCTTTGCGTCCTTTGCGGCTTTGCGTGAAACCGGCTTTAAGGCTTATGAGATGTCTTGTTCCGTCTTGACACCGCCCGTTTATCTGTGTATGCATTACTCGGATTTATCACTATTTTCAAGGAGGGAATCATGAAACTCGCCGCTTCAATCGTTGCCGTAGCTGTATTGTCCGCATCCGTGGCCATGGGCGCCGCGACCAAGAGCTATCAGGTTACGGGGCCTGTCCTGGAAGTTAAGGGTGATGTTATTGTAATTCAGAAGGGGAAAGAAAAATGGGAGATCAGCCGGGACAAGGATACAAAGGTGACCGGCGACCTCAAGGCGGGATCGAAGGCGACCGTCTTCTATCAGATGAAGGCGACGAGCGTCGAGGTCAAGGGCGCGGAGAAGAAGGTCGAGAAGAAGGCAGAGAAAAAGACGGAGAAAAAATAGCCGGTTCTGGAAAACTGACGCACAAAAAGGGGGCTCCTTCCGGATGCCCCCTTTTTGTGTTGATGATGTTTTGTCCGCTGAAGGATGCTATCCCAGTCTGTGCAGCAGCGGAACTATCAGCAGGGATACGATGTTGATGATCTTGATCATCGGGTTTACCGCCGGGCCGGCAGTGTCCTTGTAGGGGTCGCCGACGGTGTCGCCGGTTACGGCCGCCTTGTGGGCTTCGCCGCCCTTGCCGCCGTGGAAGCCGTCTTCGATGAGCTTCTTGGCGTTATCCCATGCGCCGCCGCCGGTGGTCATGGAGATGGCGACGAAGATACCGGTTACGATGGTGCCGACGATAACGCCGCCCAAGGCCTTGGGGCCGAGGGTGAATCCGACGATGACCGGCGCCGCGATGGGGATGATGCCGGGGATGACCATTTCCTTCAGCGCGGACTTGGTGACGATATCGACGCAGGAGGCGTAATCAGGTTTGGCCGTGCCTTCCATGATGCCCTTGATCTCACGGAACTGACGGCGAACCTCGGTGACAACGGAGCCGCCCGCCTTGCCTACCGCCTCCATGCAGAGGGCCGCGAAGTAGTAAGGGAGGAGGCCGCCGATGAAGAGGCCGACGATGATGTACGGATCGGACAGGGAGAACTCGATGTTCTGGCCCGCCAGTTTCAGCTCGTCCACGTAGGAGGTGAAGAGGATGACCGCGGCCAGGCCGGCGGAGCCGATGGCATAACCTTTGGTAACCGCCTTGGTTGTGTTTCCTACTGCGTCCAGGGGGTCGGTGACAGCGCGGACCGAGTCGTCCAGTTCAGCCATTTCAGCAATGCCGCCCGCGTTGTCGGTGATGGGTCCATAGGCGTCCATGGCAACGACGATGCCGGTCAGGGAGAGCATGGAAACAGCGGCGATGGCAATGCCGTACACGCCGGCGCACTGGAAGGCGACTATGATGCCGGCCGCAATGACAATGACCGGCGCTGCGGTTGACTTCATGGATACGCCCAGACCGGCGATGATATTGGTTGCGTGTCCGGTGGTGGATGCCTGGGCGATGTGCTTGACCGGAGCGAATTCGGTGGCGGTGTAGTATTCGGTGATCCAGAAGATGGCGCCGGTGACCACCAGGCCGACGATGGCGGATATGAAGATATTCATGGCGCTGTAGCCGGTGGGGTTGCCTTCGGGG
>CAZFCG010000044.1:26106-30094 GCA_964517595.1 uncultured Geobacter sp.
AACATCCGGACGGTAACGAAATAAAAGGCGATACAGGCAAGAACCCCCGATGCGATGAGTCCCTTGTACAGCGCGCCCATGATCTTCTGGTTTCCTCCCAGCTTTACGAAAAAGGTGCCGATGATGGAGGCGATGATGGAAATGCCTCCCAGGATGAGGGGATAGCTGACAGCGCCGTCAAAGTTGTTGAAGGCGATGGCGCCCAGCAGCATGGCTGCGATCAGGGTAACAGCATAGGTCTCGAAGAGGTCGGCTGCCATGCCGGCGCAGTCGCCCACGTTGTCACCCACGTTGTCGGCGATAACCGCCGGATTGCGGGGGTCGTCTTCGGGGATGCCGGCTTCCACCTTGCCCACCAGGTCCGCGCCCACGTCGGCGCCCTTGGTGAAGATGCCGCCGCCGAGCCGGGCGAAGATGGATATGAGGGAGCCGCCGAATCCCAGGCCGACCAGTTGGCTGACCACGTCTTTTATCGGAGCGCCGGGCATGATCTTCTGCAGAACCATGTAGTAACCGGCGACGCCCAGCAGACCCAGGCCCACCACCAACATGCCGGTGATTGCGCCGCCGCGGAAGGCGACGTTGAGTGCCTTGTGAATGCCGGATTTGGCTGCTTCGGTGGTCCTGATGTTTGCCCGCACCGATACGAACATTCCGATGAAACCGGTCAGGCCGGAGAAGATGGCGCCGATGGCGAAGCCAACAGCGGTTTTGGCGCCGAGAGTGAAGAAGAGGATGGCAAACATGGCCACGCCCACGATGGCGATAATAGAATACTGGCGCTTCATATAGGCGCCCGCGCCTTCCTGGACCGCGGCGGCTATCTGCTTCATGCGGTCACTCCCCTGGGGGAGCTTAAGGATCCAGGTGGCCGAAAAAAGACCATAGGCCACCGCTGCCGCGGCACATGCCAGGGCGAAAACAACTGCGTACTGTTCCATGCAATAATCCTCCTTATATGTAGCCTTTTCCAGGCTGGAATTGATGGCCCAATAAAGCGCCTGATTCATGCATAAGCGCCAACTAGTTATAGGAAAAGCGATACTTTGTCAATCGTAAAGTGGGGCGTTCCTTTTATTCGTCTTGCCCTTTTCCGTTCCATTCCTATATCATTTGACGGTGACGGAAGTATCCGGTTATCCACCCGACACACCGGCGCACGGAAACAATCTCGAGGTGATCCATGCTGAATCCAGGTTTTGTCAAAGAGCTGCGGAATATAGTCGGAAGCGAACATGTGACCCTGGAAAAACAGGATCTTGTCTGTTATTCCTATGACGCCACCCGGATGGAGTATCTGCCGGATGCCGTGGTCTTTCCCGCGAATGCGGAGGAGATAAGCCTTATTCTCCGCCTTGCGAACCGCGAAACGGTTCCGGTGTTTCCGCGCGGCGCCGGGAGCGGCTTTTCGGGCGGCAGCCTCCCCAAGGGGGGCGGAGTTGCCCTGGTCACCACCAGAATGAACAGGATTGTAAGGATTGACACGGACAATCTGATTGCCGTTGTCGAGCCGGGTGTTGTTACGGGAGATCTCCAGAAGGCAGTGGAGAAAATCGGCCTGTTTTATCCCCCTGACCCGGCTTCGCTGGGATTTTCCACCATCGGGGGCAATGTGGCCGAATGCGCCGGAGGCCCGCGAGCGGTCAAATACGGGGTAACCAGGGATTATGTCCTGGGCCTTGAGGTTGTGCTTCCAACCGGCGAGATCATCACCACCGGAGGCGAAACATACAAGGGGGTGGTGGGTTACGACATGACCCGGCTCATGTGCGGCAGCGAGGGGACACTTGGCGTCATAACCAGAGTTGTTCTGCGCCTCCTCCCGCTTCCGGAGACGCGCGCTACAATGCTGGCCATCTTCGACTCCATCGACGGCGCGGCTAATGCGGTTGCGGCTGTCATTCGCGGCAGGATTATCCCCACTACCCTTGAGTTCCTTGATTATTCCGCCCTTGCATGCGTTGAGGGAGAGTTTTCCCTGGGGATCCCGCCGGAGGCGCGGGCGGTGCTCCTCATAGAACTGGATGGAGAGAGGGAGCTGGTTGAAAAGCAGGCGTCGCGCATCGGGGAACTCATGCGTCCGCTTGGTCTTGTTGATTTCAGGGCCGCCGCTGACGCCGCTGAAGCGGAAGAGCTGTGGAAGGCCCGAAGGCTCGTGTCGCCGGCCCTCAGGAAAGTCAACCCGGACAAGATCAACGAGGATATCGTGGTGCCCCGGAGCCGCTTGCCGGACGTCATCCGAAGGATAGACGCCATCAGGGAGAAATACGATATTCCCATAATCAATTTCGGGCACGCCGGTGACGGAAACATTCACGTCAACGTCATGATCGACAGGAGCAGGCCGGGAGAGAGCGAAAAGGCTGAAAATGCGGTGAGGGATATTTTCCGGGCGACCCTGGACCTGGGAGGCACCATGTCGGGTGAGCACGGAGTCGGCCTCAGCAAGTCCCCCTATCTTTCCATGGAATTGACCGGCGCGCAGATCTCGGCCATGAAGGCCATAAAGAAGGCCCTGGACCCCAACAACATCCTGAATCCGGGAAAGATATTTCCGGAATGAAAAGAGAAAAAATCCCGCCATCTGTTTAACAATGCAGACACAAGAAACTTCTGTCTGAAACTGGCGCCTGACCCATGACAATTGACTTTATGGACCCTTTGAAGAGAGTAGAGCAGGAATTGAAGAAGTGCGTCAAATGCGGCGCATGCCGGGCCCACTGCCCGGTGTTTTCCGTTCTGAGGCGGGAGCCTGCCTGCGCCCGGGGCAAGATCGCCCTGGCGGCCTCCGCCCTTCGCGGAGAGGTGGACCTGGACGGGCGTACCCGCTTGGATATGTCCAGGTGCCTTTTGTGCGGCAGGTGCGTGTCCAGGTGCGCCAATGACGCGCCGACCGATCTGATTGTCCTCGCGGCAAGGGAAGCCCTGTCGCGAAAGAGGGGCATGTCTCTATTTGAGCGGATAGTCTCGCTTTTTCTGCTGAATCGGGGGCTTATGAAAGCCGGCGCGTCTCTGGCCCGCCTCTGCGGGCCGGCGCTGTTCAGGAAGGTACCCGCTACATCCGGGCTGAGGCTCCGCTTTCCCTTGCCGTTTGCCGGCGGTAAGCGGCACATCCCGAAGATCACGCCGAGGCCCTTTCTTACTCGTTATCCCGAGGTTATTCAGGGTGATCCGGAGAAGCCGCGGGTCGCCTATTTCGTCGGTTGCATGACCAACTATCTCTACCCGCGGATAGGCGAAGCCGCGATTTCCCTTCTGAAGGGCCTCGGCTGCACCATCATCATTCCCCGGGACCAGCATTGCTGCGGTTTTCCCGCCCTGTCCGGCGGCGATACGGCCACGTCGCTGGCCCTTGCGGAACGCAACCTGGCCGCACTGGAAAGACATCGGCCCGATTTCGTCATGACCGCTTGCGCCTCATGCGGGGGCGCGCTACACCGCATGTACCCCCGCCTGCTGGCGGAAAGATATCCGGAGCTGGCGGAACGTTGCGGTAATCTGGCCGAAAAGGTGGTGGACGCCTCTGAACTACTTGCAATCCTTGGCTTCAGTCCAGGTACTGGAGGCGCCGGAGCTGGGTTGAGGGTCGCCTACCATGACCCCTGCCATCTGCTCTTCCGGGGGATAACCCGGCAGCCCAGGGATTTGCTGAAGGCCGTGCCGGATATCACCTATGTTGAAATGGAGGATGCCGACGCCTGCTGCGGACTCGGCGGTACCTTCAACATATATCACTATGAGACCTCCATGAAAATCAACGAATGTAAATCCGAAGCCATCCGAAACGCCTCGGTGGATGCGGTGGCTACCTCATGCCCGGGGTGCATGATGCAACTTGAGGACGGACTCCGCCGGGGGGGGGACACGACGCGAATCCAGCATATTCTGGAGGTGCTGGCGGGCAGGATTAATTAACCTAAAACCGGCAGTTGTAGGTATCCGTAGAGAGCGACTCTGTCGTATTTCGTTGCTGCTCTTAGCGCAATGG
>CAZFCG010000045.1:0-3576 GCA_964517595.1 uncultured Geobacter sp.
GTCCAGCGTGTTTCGCGCCCTGCGCGACGCCGTGGACGCCGTGACCGGATTGAGGGAAAAGATCCTTCTCGAGGCCGAGGACGACCTGCTTATGCTGTCTGTAATGATAGCCCGCAAGGTCATTAATCAGGAAATCACCACTGACCGGATGATTCTCGCCAGGGTGATCGCGGCCGCCGTCAACAGCGCCTCCGAGAAAGAGGAGATAGTCATACGCCTCAACCCCGAGGACCATCGTCTGGTTTCTGCCCACAAAAGCCTCTATCTGAGCGGATTCAATGTCGACAGGCTGCTGGATATCAAATCCGACGATTCGGTTACTCCCGGGGGCTGCATAGTGGATACCGCCATGGGAGAGATAGACGCGCGAGTCGATGCCCAGCTTGATGAAATATTCAAGAAGCTTACGGAAGAGAAGAAAACCTTTACGGCGATGTCCCGGTCGCTGGTGACGGAAAGGGAACAACATGCCTACGAGGAAAATTGACCTGAGCCGCTATTTTCCAGCTGTAGAGGAAAGCAGGCCCATCCGCTTCCACGGCAAGGTCACCCAGGTCGTGGGACTGGTAATCGAGGGGTATTGCCCGGGCGCGGCGGTGGGCGCCCTCTGCGAGATCTATCCCCGCGGCGGAGACCCGATCCCGGCGGAGGTGGTCGGGTTCCGCGACAACAAGACCCTTCTCATGCCACTGGGAGAACTTCGCGGCGTAGGTCTGGGGAGCCTTATCGCCGTCAAGAGGGACACGGCCTCGCTCTGTGTCGGTCCGATGCTCCTGGGCCGGGTCATCGACGGTCTCGGTGAGCCTATCGACGATCGTGGCCCGATTTACATGCCGGATGAGAATCCCATCTACGCCCACCCGGTCAACCCCATGAAGCGCGCGCCCATCCGCAGGCCCCTGGATCTGGGGATTCGCGCCATAAACGGCCTCCTCACATGCGGAGAGGGGCAGCGTGTCGGGATTATGGCGGGGTCGGGTGTCGGAAAGTCGACATTGCTGGGCATGATAGCCCGTTACACCGAGGCGGAGGTGAACGTCATCGCGCTCATCGGCGAACGGGGACGCGAACTGCGGGAGTTCATCGAAAAAGACCTGCGCGAGGAAGGCTTGAGAAAGTCGGTCGTGGTTGTGGCGACCTCGGACCAGCCCCCCCTGGTGAGGATGAGGGGCGCCTACATAGCGACCACCATCGCCGAATACTTCCAGTCCCAGGGGAAAAGGGTGCTTCTTATGATGGACTCCGCTACCCGCTTCGCAATGGCCATGCGCGAGGTCGGCCTTGCCATCGGAGAACCTCCCACCACGAAAGGATATACCCCTTCGGTGTTCGCCGCCTTGCCCAAGCTCCTGGAAAGAACGGGAAATTTTCAGAACGGCAGCATCACCAGCCTCTATACGGTCCTGGTGGAGGGGGATGATTTCAACGAACCGGTGTGCGACGCCATGCGAAGCATCCTGGATGGCCACATAGTCCTTTCCCGCGGACTGGCGGCAAAGAACATCTACCCGCCCATAGATATCATGGCAAGCGCCAGCAGGGTGATGAACGACGTGACCAACGAAGAGCACCGTCAGTTAGCGGGCAGATACAAGGAGATGCTGGCCACATATTTGCAAGCGGAGGATCTTATTAATATCGGCGCCTATCGGCAGGGGAGCAATCCCAAGATTGATCTGGCCGTAAGCAGGATAGACAGGATATTCGGCTATGTTCGTCAGAATATCCAGGAAAATGTCGGATTCGAACAGTCTCTGGAGATTCTCAGGGATGTCTGTGGCGACTAGAAACCTGAAAATCAGGTTTTTCGCGCAGCCCTGAGGGAGGAACCATGCGACGTAATGTATTCAATCTCGAAAGGGTTCTCCATTTTCGAAGGGAAACGGAGAAGATTCGCAAGCTGGAACTTGCCATTGCCAAGCGGGAGCACGAACAGGCCGAAGATCGTCTGCGCCGCGAGGAAGAGGCCATGGAGAATCTGAACCTGGAGTTCATGAACAAGCAGATTGAGGGAATTTGCGCCTACGAGCTTCAACTCTATGCCGATTTTTTCCGGAAGAAGAAGGTAGACATTGTCATACAGCGGGAAGAGGTTACGGTACTGGACCAGAAAGTCCTGGAAAGGAAAGAGCACCTCATCGAAGCGGCAACGGAAAAGAAGATAATGGAAAAATTGAAACAAAAAAGGGTCGAGGCCCATGAAAAAGATATGGCGGCCAAGGAGCAGTCCTTCCTTGACGAGATTGCTCTGCAGAGAAAGGGAAACATGCCATGATCCGCATGGGCCGGCGCATCGGCATAGCTCTTTTCGCGCTCTTTCTGACACTGATCTGTACGGGCTCGGATTCCCTGCGCAACCGTACCCACGCCCAGAACCTGTCGCCTGCTGAACGAGGCCGTGCCGCCCAGGCGCCGGCCGGGGCGGATCAAAAGGCCAGGCCGAGGCCCGCTGCCCCCGCGCTCGACGGAAATACTCTCATGGAGAAAGAGACGGCGCTCAATCAGAAGGAACAGGAGATGAAAAAGCTGGAGCAGTCCCTTGATTCCAGGATAAAGGAACTGGAAAACACCAGAAAGGGGCTGGAGGCATCCCTGGAGCGAAAGAAGAAGGAGGATTCGGAGCGATACAAGAAGATGCTGAAGATATACAAGTCGCTTCGGCCGGAGGCCGCGGCGGCTCTCATCGACAAGCTGGATGAGGACATTGCCATTGAGATGCTCAACCAGATGGATCAGAAGACGGCCACCAAGCTCATTCCTTACCTGAATCAGGACAGGGTGCTCAAGTGGACCCGCCGGTCGCTCAAGGAAAACTGAACCGGCGTTCCCGGCCGGTTTCGTATATGGATTCCAGCGCAATAAGCGCTGGATATACTCTGAAAAGAAAGGAGGTGAAAACAAAAATATGGAAGCAGCAATGATATTGAGGAATCCCGGAATGCCTATTTCCGGGAAAAACAGCGCCTTGGTCGACGGGCAGGCGGTTGAATCATCCCCCTTTCCGGTGTTTGAGCAGTTCTTCGATCAGGCAAAGGCAAGCGCCGCACCGGCTGATTTAAAGCCGGCTGTCGACCAAACTACGGAATTACCCGTGATTTCGGATGTTTCGGTTAGCAGCGAATCCAAGGGAACGCAGTTTGCCCTGGCAACGGCCAGGCTGCCTCTCGTGGAGGCGGCTGTCTTGAAAAACCTGGCTGGAAAGACGGTGGAGACGCCGTCTGATGAAGAAGTCGCAATTTCTTCCGGCAGCGTCGATGAACTGACGAGGCTGCAAACGGCGCTCTTGAAGAAAAGCGGAGCAGTGCTGGAAGGAAGAGAACCGGAGACGGAAAAGAACCCTGAAAAAACACAAAAAAACCGCTCCGAAAGTACGGAAGGCGAGATGAAGGTTGTTGTTGCCACACCGGCGGCTATGAACGTTCAGGGCTTGAACGTGGATGATTCAGTTGCAGCGGGAGACACCCCGTCAGAAGTAACTTGGGGCGCCATTCCGGCCCGACCTGCCGGACAGGCGGTGGAAATTGAAGAAGCGGTAGCAAGGCCAGTCGTCGTGGAAACGGAAGCGGCGGCGCCGGC
>CAZFCG010000045.1:3676-29665 GCA_964517595.1 uncultured Geobacter sp.
GCACGGCCCGAACCGGAAAGGACCGCAGGTCCCGCGCCGGTGACCGGGGAATCCACCCGGATGAGGTCATTTGTCGAACCCGCCATTCCGGCCCGACCGGCCGGACAGGCGGTGGAAGTTGAAGAAGCGGTAGCAAGGCCAGTCGTCGTGGAAACGGAAGCGGCGGCGCCGGCCAGGACGTCACAAGCACGGCCCGAACCGGAAAGGACCGCAGGTCCCGCGCCGGTGACCGGGGAATCCATCCGGATGAGGTCAACCGCAGAACCCGCCATTCCGGCCAGAACGAGCGGACAAGAGGTCAAGCTGGAAGAACCGGAGGTAAAGGTTTTCAGATCCGAGCGGGAAATTGAAACCGCGCGGAAAACGGAAGACCCGGAAATCGCGGCATTCAGGAATCCTTCATCCGATACGGAGAAGGGAGGATTGTTCAAACAGTCTTACTCGGAAGATGGCGCGACAAATCTGCAGACGACAGCGGGGAAAGAAGACCTGTTGGCATCAGTATCCCAGAGTGGAAGCGGAACGTTCGAGACTGCATTGGACGGCCGCGTCACTGAAGGGGCGCGATCCACTCAAAAAGCGGAGCTCCAGGAAAACATCCTGTCCCAGGTTCGGGAAAAACTGACATCTCTGGAAACCGCCTCCGGAAAGGGAAATATCACCCTCAGGCTGAATCCCAGGGAACTGGGAGATATGCAGATCAGTTTCCGCATGGAAGACTCCGGATTGAGCGTTGACGTAATCGCCCGGAATCCGGTCGTAAGGGAAACCCTGCTTCAGAATCTGGAGCAGTTGAAAGAAACACTGTCACAGCGGAATATTTCCATGGAAAGATTCGATGTAATGACGGACAACGGCCAGACGCCGAACCAGTCTTTCCGTGAAGGACGTCAGACCGCGCAGCCCCGCTTTCGGGAATTTTATCCTGTGAACGCGGGATATCCAGGGGAAGAGCCAGGAACCGTCAGGAAGGTCTATGGCGATTTCAGGGATAGTTCCCTGGTAGACATGAGGTTCTGACGAGAAAGGAGGAAACGATAATGATTGATGCGGTAACTGGCGTAACAGCCACAAACGTTGCATCGTCGGCCATGAAGGAATCCATAGGCATGGATAAGGATGCCTTTCTTTCACTGCTGGTGACCCAGTTGCAGAACCAGGATCCATTGAATCCTATGGATGGAACCGAATACATCTCACAGTTGGTGCAGTTCACCCAGGTAGAGCAGGCGTACAACACCAACACCAATCTCAAGAAAATCATAGATATGCTGGACGATTCTTCTGCTCTTTCCACAGTATCCTATATCGGAAAGGAAGTGACCGCCATCGGTTCGGGGATCAATCTGACTTCCGGAAGCGAGGCTAACCTTTCCTATGCAGTTCCTAAAGCAGCGCAACAGGTGGTTGTGGAAATAACCGATTCAAAAGGAACAATCGTCAGAACACTGACGCAGGGTGAAACGCCGGAGGGAAATGCCTCCCTGGTGTGGGACGGCAAGGATGAAACTGGAGCTGTTCTTCCCTCAGGTACATACAACTTTTCGGTGAAAGGCGTGGATTCTTCGGGCGGCATCTTTGCCTGCGATACCAGGACCACAGGCAAGGTTCAGGGCGTTAGCTTTTCCGGAACCTCACCCGTCCTCCAGGTTGGAGGTCTGGAGATTCCCTTCAGCAACATCCTTAGCGTAAGCGGAGGAAGCTGAAATGGTGGATAAAGTCTTTTTTCCAAATCCGATCCAGGTAAACACGGATCGGGCGCCGACGCAGCGCAAACCAGGCGCGACGGTTGGCGGGGATTCGACCTTTGCCAGGGTACTGGATGAAAAACTTCCGTCCCAGGGGTTGACCTTTTCGAACCATGCCATGGAGAGACTCAAGTCAAGAGGAATTTCACTGAGTCAAACGGACATGGAGAAGCTTGAAGGAGCGGTGGAAAACGTCGCGAAAAAGGGCGGCAAGGAATCCCTGGTATTGGTAGGAGACGCGGCGCTGGTGGTCAGCGTGAAGAACCGCACGGTGGTGACGGCCATCGACAGGGAGTCCATGAAGGGCAACGTATTTACCAACATCGATTCAGCGGTAATCGCATGAAGCTCCAAGACCCGAACCACCAGAAAAACCGGAATTATAACTTAAACTTTTAACATTTAACCTTTTACTTTTAACTTAAACAACGGGCCGGACCTCCAGGAGGAAGCCCAGGGCGCGCCGACCGACAGAGGCGCGCTGCAAAGACATTTCAGGAGGCAATACCATGAGTATCACATCAGCGATGTTTACAGGCGTAAGCGGTCTTAAAAACAACGGCGAAGCAATGAACGTAATCGGTAACAACATATCCAACGTCAACACAACCGGTTTCAAGGGCGCCAGGACGCTTTTTTCCGACATGCTTTCCAGCAAGATAGCGGATGATTCCCAGGTTGGGCGAGGCAGTCAGATACAGAAGGTTGACAACATATTCAGCCAGGGCTCCATTGAAACAACCGAGTTGGTGACCGATCTGGCTATTCAGGGGGATACATTCTTTGTAGTACTAAATCCCAGCACCGCGGAAAAGCATTTTACCAGAGCCGGAGCTTTCCATACGGACAGTAGTGGCTATCTGTTGAATCCGGATGGATACCAGGTCGGAGATGAGACCGCGGCGGCGATACAGTTGACGGATTGCGCCAAAATCATATCAGTCGACATGCAAGGAAACATCAAATATCTGAAAACAGACGGCACAACGGATACTGCATCGCAAAAAGTCGGTCTTGCGTATATTCCCATTCCCGGCGAACTGGAAAAGGTAGGAGGGACACTGTACAAGGCAGATGAGGCAAAGACCGGAACGATAGTATATGGCATCGCCGGCACGGCCGGGGACCAGTTTGCTACCGAAAAGATACTGTCAAACTCGCTGGAACAGAGCAATGTTGACCTGGCGACCCAGTTCGTAAACATGATCATCACGCAACGGGCATACTCGGCCAACGCAAAGACTATCACCACAACCGATGAGATGACCCAGGAAGTCATCAACATGAAGCGTTAAGCACCCGATCCGGGAGTCTTATCCGGGACTGAACGCTTCTGAATCACCCTTTCCGTCCCATGTCAAAATCTTGGCTTCTCAATTTCCTGATATTAGACGGGCGCGCCCAATGCGGCGGCGCCCGTTTTGTTTTCCAGCAGGCATCTTCGAACGGATGTCCATCAGCGCCATGGCTCTGGAGTCCTTTCGCTGCTTCAGCATCTACGGGACAATGTTGCCGCATCCCTGCCATTTCATCAAAGATTCAAGCGATTTTCCATGATACGGATTCACTTGCGCCGTGCGCGGAGAGTATGTCTCTTCCGGTAATGCCGGGAAAATGAATCCTTGCATTTTCCATTGAGCAATAGAGGGAGAACCGGCACCAAGGTTGCAATGAGAGGTTTGAATTCTTCAGCAAGGCGATATTCAGGTTATCAAGGAGGAATAGATGGCTTCCAAGGATGAACAGACCCAGGAAAAGGAACCGGAAAAGGGGAAAGGCAAATTGAAGATTATCATCATCATCTGCGCGGCGATCCTGATTGCGGCGGGCGGCACCGCCGCGTTTTTCATCTTTTTCCAAGGTGGAAGCGATAAAAAAGAGGCGGCCAAGAGCGAGAAGCAGGTCCCCCAGGCCATATTCGAGCTTGAACCCTTTATCGTGAACATCTACGACGGGCAGGACCTGCGTTATCTGAGGGTGAAGGTTGAACTGGAGGTTTCCGGAGGCGAGGAGGCAAAGGCGGAACTGACGGCGCGCAAGTCGCAGCTTCGCGATGCCATTCTGGTTCTCCTGAGCGCGAAAACCCTGATGGATATCCGCGACCAGCAGGGGAAGAACCAGCTTCGCCAGGAAATTTTCGCTGCAGTCAGCAAGCTGACCCCTCCGGGCAAGGTTCAGAAGGTCTATTTCACCGATTTCGTTGTCCAGTGAAGACAGCAATACGAGGCTGAAGTGGAAAAGATACTTAGCAAAGAAGAGATAGAATCGCTGTTGACGGCCATTTTAGAGGGCCGTATCGAGCCGGAGAAAGAGCTTTCCTCCGATGGCGGCAGGGTTCCCATCCTGGATCTTTTCTCGACCGAGCACCATGCGCTGGTCCCGAATCTGGATGTCATCTACGACAGCTTTATCCGCTACAACCGGGTGACACTCTCCAACAGGTTGAGGAGGCTGGTGGAGATCAAGAAGGTGGGGGCTCGCCCCTACAAATTCGATGATTTCATGCACAGCCTTCCTTCCCCTGTCTGCATGGCCATCGTCAAGATCGACCCACTCAAGGGCGCCGCCCTTATTACCATGGACAGTAACCTGGTTTTTACGCTGGTGGATTCGGTGCTGGGAGGGACCGGCGCGGCGGCTATTCTGGACGAATCAAGAATGTTCACCTCCATCGAGCTGCGACTCATGGAAAAGATCATAAAGGATGTGCTGGTTGACATGGAAAAATCCTTTGCCCACATCCAGACCACCAAAATGAGCCTGCTGCGCATGGAGATGAATCCCAGGCTGGTGACAATCGTTCCTCCCGAATATCAGGTGATCACCATGACCCTGGAGATACAGATCGAGGAGTTCACCGGGGTCATGCAGTTCGCCATTCCCTACATGACCATCGACCCTATCCGCGACAAGCTCAAGATCGGCACCCAGCTGGATACAATGGCCATAGACCCCCAATGGTCCACCCGGCTTTCGACCGAACTCGTCGAGGCGCCGGTGGAGCTGGCAGTGGAGCTGGGGGAGGCATGGATAAGACTCAACGACCTTCTCAATCTCACGGCGGGCGACACCATCATCCTCAATACGGAGTGCACGAGTGAGCTGACGGTCAAGGTGGAGGGTAAGGACAAGTTCACCGCAGCGCCGGGAATCCATGCCGGCAGCAGGGCGGTGCGCATCACGGGCTTCATCCCGTAGAGTGAACGCCGTTCCGGATACGGCGGGCATAATTGAATAAGGTATCTCAGGAGGTACACCGGTGGCTGATAATCAGGAAAATAACGAGCAGAGAGATCCGTTGCAGGAGAAAAGGAACCTGGAACTGATCATGGACATCCCGCTTCATCTCACCGTCGAACTGGGGCGGACCAAGCTGCTTGTAAAAGACCTCCTTCAACTGAACCAGGGTTCCGTGGTGGAACTGGGAAAACTTGCGGGAGAACTCCTTGACGTCTTCGTCAACTCGAAACTGGTGGCGCGGGGAGAGGCGGTAGTGGTGAACGACAAGTTCGGCGTCAGGCTGGTGGATATCATCAGTCCCGCCGAGAGGGTGGAGAAGATAGTATGAGGTTTTTTCCCCTTTCCTTTCTCATGCTGGCGCCTTGCGCCGCGCAGGCGGCCGGGTTGCCGGACGGCCCATCCGGGTTCAGCGTCGTGGCGGGTTTTCTCCAGATGCTCGCCTCCCTGGGGATTGTGATCGGGATGGTCTTTGTCGTGCGTCATCTGCTTGCACGCTTCCAGAACGGGGGGGCGGGGAGGGGAACGGCTCCCAAGCATGTTCGGGTCGTGGAGAGCCGATTCCTGGGTCCCAAGAAATCCCTGATCCTGGTGGAGGTAGGGGGTGAGTATCTCCTGCTCGGCTCCACGGGGGAAGGCATCAATCTCATCAAACAGATTGATATGATAGAGAACATCGAGGTAATTGAAGACCTTTCGGCTGCCGGCAAGCCTTCCAGGCCATGGTTGGAGGCTGCGCGATCCCTTGCTGTGAACGCCGGCAGGCATGGCGCTTGGCGGAATCCTTTGCAGAGAAGGGCGGGGTAGATACGTGCGAATGAAGAGATTCCTGCTTCTGGCCATACCGGCCGTCCTGCTGCTGGTGTTCCTCCCTGCGCTTTCCGCGTGGGCGGAGCCGGCGGGCATCCCGACAGTCAGTATCGGTGTCGGAAAGTCGGCCAGGCCCGGCGATGTCTCCACCACGCTTCAGATATTCTTTCTGATCACGATTCTTTCCCTTGCGCCGGGTCTTCTGATTATGACTACGTCCTTTACAAGGGTAGTGGTGGTCCTCTCTTTCCTGCGCAGCGCCATCGGCACCCAGCAGGCGCCTTCCAATCAGATAGTCATCGGCATGGCGCTGTTTCTCACCTTCTATATCATGAACCCGGTGTGGCAGCAGATCAATACCGACGCCCTGAAGCCGTACCGGGCGGGCCAGATATCACAGGAGCAGGCCATCGACAAGGCCGTGGCGCCCATCAGGAAGTTCATGCTCTCCCAGGTGCGGGAAAAGGACCTGGCGCTTTTCATGAGTCTTTCAAAAATGCCAAGGCCCAAAAATCGCGATGAGATACCCACCCTCACCATCATCCCGGCCTTCATGATCAGCGAGCTGCAGACGGCCTTTCAGATTGGCTTCCTTATTTACATACCTTTTCTGGTGGTGGATATGGTGGTGGCGTCGGTTCTCATGTCCATGGGTATGATGATGCTCCCGCCGGTTATGATCTCCCTCCCCTTCAAGATACTTCTTTTCATTCTGGTGGACGGATGGTCCCTCATTATCGGCTCCATCGTCAAGAGTTTCGGGTGAAAAGTCCGTTGTCCGTTACTCTTCCCTGGTTTTACGGACACGGACAACGGACACGGACAACGGACACGGACAACGATACGAAAGGATTTCTCCCATGACCCCTGAACTGGTAGTCCAGCTTGCCCGCAGAAGCTTCGAGGTTTGCCTGCTGCTGGCCGCGCCGCTTCTCATCTTCAGCCTTGCCGTGGGCCTTGTCATCAGTATCTTCCAGGCCGTTACCTCCATCAACGAGGCTACTCTCGCCTTTGTTCCGAAGATTGTGGCCGTCATGGTGGCAATGGTTATCTTCTTTCCGTGGATGATGAGCTATATGTCCGACTTTACCAGGGAAATATTTGCTCTCATACCCAATCTGAGACACTGACGATGTCCCAGTTGCCGCCGTTTTTGTCCCTTAACGAGTTTACCCTGTTCACTCTCGTACTGGGGCGGACCGCCGGTATCTTCTCCTCTCTGCCGCTCCTCGGCGGAGAGCGTGTCCCAATGAAGATCCGCCTGCTTGTTATCCTGGCCATGACACTTGTCCTCTTTCCCGTTCTGAAGCTTGTTCCCGGCTCTCTCCCCTCCGACTTTCCCGGTGTCTTTGTCATGGTTATCGCGGAGACGCTCATTGGCATAACCCTCGGCGTAGTGGCCAGGGCGCTCTTTGACGCCGTGGAGTTCTGTGGTCAGATAGTCGGCATGCAGATGGGTTTTTCCATGGCCAATCTATTTGACCCAACCATGGGGCAGACCCAACTGATGGCCCTCTTCCAGAGCCTGCTGGCCATGCTCCTCTTTCTCTCCCTGGGCGCGCACCATATCTTTATCAGGGCCATGGTGGAGAGTTATACCCTGATCCCCCTTGGCGGTTGGAAGGTGAGCGGGGAACTCCTGGCTTTTCTGGTCGCCACCACTTCCGGATTGTTCGTCCTCGGCATCAAGCTGGCCGCGCCGGTGATGGTGGCGCTGCTTGCCACCTCGGTGGCCCTGGGCATAATGGCGCGGGCTTTCCCCCAGATGAACATCTTCATGGTCAGCATGCCCCTCAACATCGGCATCGGTTTTCTGGCGCTGGGGCTTTCACTTCTCGTCTTTCTGCGAACGCTGGAGATCTCCTACGGAGCGCTGATACTCCAGATAAGGACGGTCTTCAAGATTCTCTCAGGGTGAAAAATGTCCGAAGCGGATAAACATTCAAAAACAGAACAGCCCACGGAAAAGAAACTTAGCGAGGCCAGGAAAAAGGGCTCACCCCCAATGAGCCGCGATATGACCTCCACCGTGACCCTCCTCTGTTCGATACTGGCCCTGTACGCCCTGGGCGGGTACATGCTGAACACAATAAAGGAGACCTGCCGTTCCATGCTGGCCGGGGCAGGCAAGGTGCAGATCACCCCGGCCATGGCCCAGAGCCTGCTGGAAAGCCAGTTTGTCTCCATTGGCGGTATTCTGGCGCCTTTCATGGTCATGGTCATGATCGCGGGCATCATCGCCGTTGTGCTCCAGGGAGGAGTTTCATTCTCCGCCGAGCGCATAACCTTTAAGCTGGACAAGCTGAACCCGGTTGCGGGCGCCAAAAAGCTCTTTAACAAAAAGGCCGCTGTGGAGGCCCTCAAGTCCATACTGAAGATCCTTATCGTGGGCTATATCGCCTACAGGGTGCTCCGTGACGAGATGCCGTCCATCCTCTATCTGACCGAGGCTGATATCCGGGGGATCTTCACCTTTGTCAGCCACATATCCTTCAAGATCGTGACCCATACGTGCGGGGTGATGATCATCCTCTCGGTTCTGGACCTTGCCTTCGTGAAATGGAATTACATGCAGGACATGAAGATGACCAAGGAGGAGGTGAAGCAGGAACACAAGGACAGCGACGGCGATCCCCACGTAAAGGGGAAGATAAAGCAGATGCGCTACGAAAAGGCCTATCGAAGGTTGAGGCAGGTGATTCCCACGGCGGACGTGGTGGTGACCAACCCCACCCATTTCGCCGTGGCCCTGAAGTACGAGAGGGAGAAGATGGCGGCCCCCAGGGTCATCGCCAAGGGCGCCGACCACCTGGCGCTGAGGATCAAGGCCATGGCCAGGGAGAGCAGCATCATGCTCGTGGAAAACCGCTTCCTGGCGAGGGAACTGTATTCCCAGGTGAAGGAGGGGGAGGAGATCCCGGAGTCTCTTTACGTGGCTGTCGCCGAGGTTCTGGCGTATGTCTATGGTATCAAGGGGAAGACATGACGAGTATTCACAATGTCATGAAAAGACGCGGCGCCGGTTTTTCAATCCGGGCCGCTTTTTTTTGACAAAACCTTGACGCGCATCTTTTCAAAAACCTGTCTCGAACTCCATGGATGGCTGGCGGCTAAGTATCAGGTTCCACCGGATTCAGGCGGAGCGGGTTGTAAGACTCCGGATTTGCTTGTCTAAATCCTCCGCTCAAAAGAAATGCCGGATATCAGCTGGTGTAACACCTGAGCGATGAGATGGCACATCGGTTGCAGATATATTACTGCACGGGATAACTCTATGTAATAGCAAAGGAATACAGATGGCCTCTACTTCGGCGGACACAATGGAACTTCGTTCCACGCGCAACAACTCGGATATCTACATGGCCATTGCCCTCATCGGGGTGCTGGCCCTGATGATTATTCCGTTGCCCGCGTTTCTGCTGGACATATTTCTCGCCGCCAATATTACCATCGCCCTGGCGATACTCCTGGTAGGGCTTTACACGACACAGCCTCTGGATTTCTCGGTGTTCCCCTCCGTCCTGCTGGTAACCACCCTGTTCCGCCTCGCTCTGAATATCGCTTCAACCCGACTCATCCTGCTCCATGGAAGCGAGGGGGCCGAGGCCGCCGGCGCTGTTATCAAGGCGTTCGGACAGTTCGTGGTCGGCGGAAACTATGTGGTGGGAGCGGTTATCTTTCTCATCCTCGTTATCATCAACTTCGTGGTCATCACAAAGGGCGCGGGGCGCGTGGCCGAGGTTTCCGCCCGTTTTACCCTCGATGCCATGCCTGGCAAGCAGATGGCCATTGACGCGGACCTCTCTTCCGGAAGCATTACCGAAAAAGAGGCCCGGGCGCGGCGCCTGAAGATCTCGAGGGAGTCCGAATTCTACGGTTCCATGGACGGCGCCAGCAAGTTCGTGCGTGGAGACGCCATCGCGGCGATTCTCATCATGCTGGCCAATATCGTCGGCGGCTTCGTCATCGGGGTGTGGCAGAAGGGGATGGCCATTGACGTCGCCCTGGCCAACTACACCCTCCTCACCATCGGAGAGGGCCTCGTGGCCCAGATCCCGGCGCTTATTATTTCCACGGCAGCCGGCATCATCGTCACCCGTTCCGCGGACGAGAAAAATTTCGGCCATGAGCTCACCGGCCAGTTCCTCAACTATCCCAAGGCCTTTTATGTGTCTTCCGGGGTGCTGTTTGTCTTCGGGTTGATCCCCGGTCTTCCCCATTTCGCCTTCTTCCTTCTCTCCGGGGTAGCGTACCTGGGAGGACGAATGGCCAGGGAAAAGGCCGAGATCGTGGAAGAGAGCGAGGATGTGCTAGCCATGGGAGCAAGCGATGAGCATGCGGAGCAGGTTACCGCCATCCGCCCCGTCGACCTCCTGGAACTCGAGGTTGGGTATGGCCTTGTTCCTCTGGTGGACGCCGCCCAGAAAGGGGAGCTTCTGGAGCGGATCCGTTCCATGCGCAAGACTTTCGCCCAGAAGATGGGCTTTATCGTCCCCCCGATCCATATCCACGACAATCTTCAACTTAAACCCCATGAATATTCCATCATCATCAAGGGGGCAAAGGTCTCCGGTGGCAATATGACCGGGCAGTTCCTTGCCATGGATTCAGGCGCCGCTGCAGGGGATATCCCGGGCACGAAAACCACAGAGCCGGTGTTCGGCCTCCCCGCCGTCTGGATAAAGGCGGCCGAAAAGGAAAATGCGCAGATAAGCGGTTACACGGTCGTGGACACAACGACTATCATGGCGACCCACATCAGCGAGATCATCAAGAAGCACGCCCACGAGCTTGTGGGCAGGCAGGAGATGCAGCAGCTTCTGGACAATCTCGCAGCCAGTTGCCCCAAGGTGGTGGATGAGCTGGTGCCGGCGACCCTGAGTCTGGGAGCGGTGCTCAAGGTGATACAGAGCCTCCTGAAGGAAAACGTCTCCATCCGGGATCTGAGAACCATTCTGGAGATCCTGGCGGATTACGGCGGGGTCACCAAGGATCCCGAGATTCTGACCGAATTCGTCCGGCAAGGGCTCGGGCGCTATCTGGTGGAACAGTACAAGCAGGAGGATGATATCCTCTCCCTCATCACCCTGGATCGCCAGATTGAGGAGATTGTCGCGGAATCGGTGCAGTCTTCGGAGCAGGGGAGCTATCTGGCCATAGAGCCGGGACTGGCCCAGCGCATACTCTCCGCCATAAGGGGTACCATGGAAAAGTTCAACCAGACGGGAACCCATCCGGTCCTCCTGGCCTCTCCCTCGGTGAGGCGCCATGTCAAGAAGCTGACGGAGAGATTTCTGCCGAGCCTTGCCGTCCTTTCTCACAATGAAATACCGCCTAACATAAAAATCCAATCTTTGGGAGTGGTGACCGCTGATGCAAACTAGAACATTTAAAGCAGGAAACATGACTGAAGCTTTGCGGATGGTTAAGACCGAGCTTGGTCCAGATGCCATGATAATCTCTTCCACCAAGGAGAAACGGAAAGGCCTTCTGGGCTTTTTCCTCAAGCCTGTCTTCCGCGTGACAGCGACCGTCGGCCCCCCCCCCGCGCGACGCTATCCGGTCGGCCAGGATGAGGAAAAACCGGAAGACACCACCCGGGACGAGTTCCGCAGATCGATGCTGGAGCCCCTTGCCCGCGAGTTGAGGGAATTGAGGAGCAAGGTGGATACCCTGTTCCTCAAAGAGGAGGAAAGGAGCAAGGAACCTCCCGCCGGCATTGCTTCCGAAGCCTCGGAAAAGGAAACGGAAAGCGGTTTCCGTGATTTTCAGGTGTCGGACATGTCAGAGGAAAGACGGCGTGAATTGAACTCCATCCTCCCGGATTTCCGCGGTGAGACATCGGGGATAGCGCGGCCTGTGTTCCTCCCGTCCGTTCCGGAGGCTCCGCCTGATCCCGGTCAGCTCGGCCGCATCTCCGCCGCCCTGCACGACGCCGGCGTGGGAGAGGCGGCGATTCTGGCTCTCATGGAAAAGGTGAAGTCCAGTGAAACCGGATCCGATGAGCCTGAGGATCTGGGGAAGAGATTGAAGGCCGCGGTTGAGTCTACGGTGAGGTGCTGCGGCACCATCAGAATGAAACGGAACGGCCCGAGGATTGTGGCTCTTGTCGGTCCCACCGGTGTCGGCAAGACAACGACGGTTGCGAAGCTGGCGGCCCGTTTTACCGTGGGACGGAAGGCAAAGATAGCCCTGGTGACCATTGATACTTTCCGTGTGGGCGCGGTTGAACAGTTAAAGACCTATTCCAGGATCATGGGCCTTCCCCTGGAGGTCGCATCCACGCCAAAAGAGCTGGAAAAGGCCATTTCGAATCACAGCGACAAGGACCTGATCCTGATCGATACCGTGGGGAGAAGTCCGAAGGACTATGAAACCATAGAAAACCTCAAGGAAATGCTGAGCGTCCCCTTTTCCATCGAGACGCATCTCTGCGTGGCGGCCACGACCCGCGAGAGGGAACTGCGATCCATCGTGGAGAGCTTCAGTGTGCTCCCCATTTCCAGGCTGCTTTTCACCAAACTGGATGAGAGCTTTTCCTTCGGCTCCATAATAAACCTGCAACTGGAAAAGAAGCTTCCTCTCTCCTTTTTCACCAAAGGCCAGCGGGTTCCCGAGGATATTGAGCCGGCAACCAGTAAAAAGGTGGCGGAACTAGTGCTCGGGGAAGGCTGAGACAGAAAAGGACGCCAAGGGCCTTATATGCCCTTAGAATAAATTTCCACAACCTGATTGGCAGGGTTTCGGATTGGAGTTGTTATGACGAATCTCGCAAATGCATACGGCACGGATTACCAGGCCGGCTTGGTCATGAACAGGGACGAGTTGGTCATGTCCCACCTTCCCCTCGTCAAATATCTGGTCGGCAGGATATCCGCGAAACTGCCGCCGCACCTGGATCAGCAGGACTTGCTGAGCGTGGCGGTCGTCGGCCTGATAACGGCGGCGGAACGATTTGATCCGGGCAGGGGCATACAGTTCAAGACCTTCGCGGAAAAGCGCATCATGGGCTCCATCATGGATGAATTGCGGGCCCAGGACTGGCTGCCAAGGACCTTGCGGGAGAAATACAAGCGGCTGGAACAGGAATTCTCGAAACTGGAGCAGAAGCTGGGTCGAAATCCCACCAGCGAAGAGGTGGCCGCGGCCATGGGTATGGACCTGGAGAAGTATTTCCAACTCGTGGAAGAAGTGCATTCCCTTTCTTTCATGAGCCTGGATGATTTCCAGGAAGATGAAGATGGAGGCAGCTTCGGTTTCATGCACTTCCTGTCCGACAACGGCGTGGAAAATCCCCAGAACCAGATGATGGCGAAACAGTTGCTCCAGTCGCTGGGAAACGCCATTGACACGCTTCCGGAAAAGGAACGGATTGTGGTTACCCTTTACTATTACGAAGAGCTCAACCTGAAAGAGATCGGCGAGGTGCTGAGCCTCACCGAATCGCGTATTTCGCAGTTGCACAGCCAGGCGGTCATCCGTCTGAGGGCAAAGATGAGGCACCAGGCCGCCTAACGGACCTGAAGCGGGGAGATACCTTATGAACAGCGGGTTATACACTGCCGTTACCGGAGGGTTGACGGCCATGAAAAGGCTGGACGTTCTGTCCAACAATCTGGCCAATGTCAACACGGCCGGATTCAAGAAGGACGCCATTCACTTTGAGAGTATCCTTGCCGAGGCCGCGGGTGTCGCCGGGACCAATGACAGTCCGGGATTTGTAGTCGAGCATTACGCCACCGACTACTCGGCAGGACCGGTGGTGAAGACCGGCAATACCTTCGACCTTGCGTTAAACGGTGACGGCTTCTTCGTGGTGAACACCCCGGAAGGAAAGGCATATACACGCCAGGGGAATTTCCGCATCGACGCCACCGGCAAGCTGGTGACGGCTGACGGCCGTGAGGTGCTGGGCGCGGGCGCGCCAATCATAGTAAACGGCGGCAATGTGAGTTTCGACTCCGAAGGCAAGATCTTCGTGGAGGGGCTGGAGACCGGCGTCATCGATATAGTGGATTTTCCGAAGCCCTATGCCCTGAAAAAGATCGGGAGTTCGCTGTTCATGCCCGTCGAAGAGGGCGCGGCGGGCGCTCCCGTGACCAATACGGCCCTGATACAGGGTAGTCTGGAGGCCTCCAATGTCAGCGCCATCGAGGAAATGGTCCGGCTCATCGAGACGACCCGCGAGTATGAGGCCTGCCATAAGGTTATTCAGAGTTATGATGCGTTGACCGGCAGGGCAGTGAATGACCTGGGGAAGGTTTGATTTTTGGTGAAAAAGTGAAAAGTGAAAAGTAAAAAGTGAAAAGTAAAAAGTGAAAAGTGAAAAGTGAAAAGTGAAAAGTGATAAGTAATGAGTGATGAGTGATAAGTGATAAGCGCCGGAGAGTCCCCTCTCCCCTTGTGGGAGAGGGCCAGGGAGAGGGGTAAAGTTTGTTTGATCAGGAAGGGAAAGGGAGGTTTGAAAGATGATACGAGCGCTTTGGACGGCCGCGTCCGGGATGCAGGCCCAGCAGCTTAATATCGATGTGATATCTCATAATCTGGCCAATGTGAATACAACGGGTTTCAAGAAGAGCCGCGCTGATTTCCAGGATGTAATGTACCAGAACCTGAAGACTACCGGTTCTCCATCCACCAGTTCCACCCAGACGGCCGGTATCCAGATCGGTCTCGGCGCGACCCCGGCTTCGGTTACGAAGATATTTACCGCCGGAAACATAACCCAGACCGGTAATGAACTGGATGTGGCTATCGAAGGCGACGGATTTTTCCAGATTCAGATGCCGGACGGCACGACATCCTATACGCGGGCCGGTTCGTTCAAAAGGGACGGCCAAGGGCGCGTGGTTACCCCCGACGGATATCCCCTGATGCCCGAGATTGTGATTCCAAACAATACCACCAAGGTGAATATCGGCAATGACGGTACGGTTTCGGTGGTCCAGTCCGGACAGACCGGAACCACCACCATAGCCACTATACAGCTCGCCACCTTCCAGAACCCTTCCGGGCTGTTCAGCACGGGGCGCAACCTCTATCAGGTATCGGACGCATCCGGGGACGCAACAACCGGGACGGCAGGACAGAACGGAATAGGCACCCTCAGCCAGGGCTTCCTGGAAATGAGCAACGTGAGCGTGATGGAAGAAATGGTTAATATGATCGTGGGCCAGCGGGCCTATGAGGTCAACTCCAAGGCCGTTCAGGCCGCCGATGAGATGCTTCAGCAGGCCAACAACCTCAAGAGGTAGCGTTGGCGGAGCCGGAGGTACGGTTATGAAAAGATATTCCGCCGCCGTCATTATGTTTCTGATAATGCTTCTCCTCTCGCTGCCGGCGCATGCTTCAGGCGCGGGCAAGGTTCTAAGGGAAAAAACCATCCTCGAGGCCGTGCGTTCTTTCATCCTGGAAAGGACAAAGGGCACGGGCATGGAAATCAGGATCAAAAAGATCGGGTTTTCAGGCGATATCGCGGCTCCTCCCGGGGATGTCACCTACGAGTTTAGCGCCTCCAGGCAGTGGCAGGGTTGGGGCAGGTCGATACTGGGGATGGTGATCCGCGTTGATGGCCGGATTGTCAAAAACATTAGCATTCCCGTGGAGGTGGAGGCCCTGGCGGAGATGGTGGTCGCCCTGCGCCCCCTCTACAGGGGAGAGACTATCGGTGAAGGAGACGTCGCCCTTGAGAAGCGTGACCTGGCCTCGACCGCGGGCAGGATATGCCGCGATACCGGAGAGGTAATCGGCAAAAGGGCGCGGGTTCTCCTGCGTGCCAACATGCCGGTGCGCGCCGACTACCTGGAAAAGATCCCCCTGGTCAAATACGGTCAGCTCGTCACCATCGTAGCGGACAATGGCTCTATCAGGGTCACAACGGCCGGCAAGACCAAGGGCGCCGGGGCGGAGGGGGATGCGGTGACAGTGCAGAACCTTGCCTCGAAAAAGGACGTGCAGGCGCGGGTGGTTGATTCAGGAACGGTGGCGGTGGATTTTTAGGAAACCGAGAGATTAAACGTCGAGCGGCTAACAAGAGGTAACAGCATGAAAAAATCACTTCTGGCGATTGCGGCATTGTTTGCCGCCGGGTGCGTCTATCCCCAGGTGGAATTGCCGCGGCAGTCTTTCGAGGAGCATATTCCCGCGCCCAGGCCGGACTACGCCGATGGCTCCCTGTGGCAGGAGAACTCACTGAGCATCGTTGACGACTGCAAGGCCCGCCGCAAAGGGGACATCGTTACCGTGGTGATTGAGGAACAGGCAAGCGCCACGAAACAGGCCAGCACCGGGACCAAGCGCGAGACCGGAGTATCCGCGTCCATTCCCAACTTCATGGGGATCGAAACCACGGCCCTTGCGGACAAGATAGACCTTAACGCCCTGGTGAAGGCGAACACCAGTTCCAATTATGACGGCAGCGGAAACACCTCGCGCAAAGACGTCCTGAACGCCACCATCACCGCCCGCGTGACGGATGTCCTTCCCAACGGAAATCTCCGTATCCAGGGACAGAGGAGCGTCAAGGTCAACAACGAGGAGCAGATCATCATCCTGGAGGGCGTTGTGCGGCCCAAGGACATCAACCACGACAACATGATAAGCTCCGCCCAGGTGGCCGACGCCAGGATCACCTACGCGGGCAACGGCATCATCAATGACAAGCAACAACCCGGCTGGCTGCACAATTTCGTAGACAAGATATGGCCGTTCTAGTACCTGATAACACTTGAATCAACGCGAAAATAATCCCCTCTCCCCTGGTGGGAGAGGGTTAGGGAGAGGGGGAGTTTTCAGGTTAGTCGTTGCTTGAAGTTTCACCCTCCCCCCACCCCCCTCCATCAAGGGAGGGGGAGCTGCGCCGGTACATGATTTTGCATGGTAACAGAGTCATCCGCGCTCCGCGCCAATGAAACCCATGGGCGCGCGGCGATGGAAACAGGGGTATGACATGAAAAGGATAATCTTCATCCTTGCCGTTCTTCTCGCGCTGCCTTGCGCGGCGCAGGCAACCCGTATCAAGGATGTCGCCAGCATTGACGGCGTCCGGGACAACCAACTGGTGGGCTACGGGCTGGTTGTGGGTCTGAACGGCAGCGGTGACAGCGACCAGACGAAATTCCCGGTGCAGACCCTCACCAACCTGCTGGAACGTTCCGGGGTAACCATCCGGCGCTCCGACATAACGGTGAAGAACATCGCCGCGGTTATGGTAACAGCCACCCTTCCTCCTTTCGCCAAGCAGGGGACGAAGCTCGATGTCCTGGTCTCTTCCATGGGCGATGCGAAGAGCATTGCGGGGGGGACCCTTGTCATGACGCCGTTGAAGGGTGCGGACGGCCAGGTTTACGCCGTGGCCCAGGGCGCGGTCTCCACAAGCGCTTTCTCCTATGGCGGCCAGGCCGCTTCCGCCCAGAAGAACCACCCCACGGCGGGCCGGGTGCCAGAGGGCGCGCTGGTGGAGCGGGAACTCCCCACCATCCTGGCGAACCGCAACACCCTTCGACTCAATCTCCATCAGCCTGACTTCACTACCGCTTCACGCCTGGCCGCGGCCATCAACGCCAAATTCAACTCCAACATCGCGGTCTGCAATGACCCGGGCTCGGTAATCCTGACCGTGCCGGAAAGATACCAGGGAAATACGGTGGAGTTTGCCGCCGCGATGGAGGTCCTTGAAGTGCGTCCCGATGTGGGAGCGAAGGTCGTTCTCAACGAGCGGACGGGCACCATTGTCATCGGCAAGGCGGTGCGCATCTCAACGGTTGCGGTTGCCCATGGAAACCTGACCCTTACTATCAATGAGACCCCGATGGTTTCTCAACCCGCCCCCTTCAGCAGGGTAGGCCAGACGGAAGTAGTTCCCAGGACGGAGCTCAAGGTGAATGAGCAGAAAGGCCCAGGGCTCTCCGTTCTCAAGGAAGGGGCCAATATCGGAGATGTGGTAAGGGCGCTCAACGCCATCGGTGTTACTCCGCGGGACCTGATCGGCATAATGCAGGCCATCAAGGCCGCGGGGGCGCTCCAGGGTGAATTGACCATTATTTAATCCAAACCCTTCTCCCTTGAGGGAGAAGGTGGCCGAAGGCCGGATGAGGGGGAGAGCTTCCAATCAACCTGAAAATGGCGGTCTCACGCAAAGCCGCAAAGAACGCGAAGGAAAATCAAGAACTTGTCAAATGAGGCCGTTCACCTGACCGGTGATACCAGCTTGTTCCGCATCTATTTGAATTTCTTTGCGTCTTTGCGTCTTCGCGTGATCAAATGCAGTTTCTGGGTTCTAACAATTACCTTCCCATCACCCCGGCTCTTTCCCGGAAGGAGAGGAGGAACCTGTCAGCGCTCTTTGGAAGATCGGCGCTGATTGGCCGTTTTTTCAAGAGTTTCACCCGCCTGTAACCGTCCGGTTCAATGCCGGTTTTCTGGTCACAACTTGAACAGATGTTCAATAATTGAAAAAAAATTGAAAAAAGAGCTAAAGTTTTCCATCTGAAGTTCGATAGGAATAGTGTAATGACAAACGAAGCTAAAATTTCAGGGTTGCCCAATAGTGTCGATCCCGCCATGCATCGCGAGAAACAGGTCCTTGACAAGGCCGGTTCGCCGGTGAAAAATACGGCGGCCGTGAAGAAGGTCTCCCGGGAGTTTGAAGCCGTGTTTGTCGGGTTTATGCTCAAGTCCATGCGCGCTACCGTCGGAAAGGATGAGATTACCGGCGGAGGCCGAGGAGAAGAGATTTACCGTTCACTTCTGGATCAGGAATATGCGACGGCCATTGCCCAGCAGGGCAGTCTTGGAATCGGACGCCTTATTGAACAACAACTGGAACTTCATTATGGAAACAACTCTGACAAAGACAATGGAACTGAGACGTGATGCTCAGGAGCCCTTGACCGGGAACACAGGCACTGCCATGAAAGTTACAAACGAAAATAATGTCGCGTTGCGGAGCGCTAGGAACGAATCCGTTGAAAACAGGGGAACCACAATCTCCACGGATGCCGGACTTTCGGGTCGGGCCGCTGACCGGGTGGAATTCTCGGTGAATCTGAAAGAGGTCGAGAAGCTGACGGCGGCCGTAGCCGCCCTCCCCGATTCAAACAGCGGTAAAATCGAGTCCATCCGGAATCGCATCGCCAACGGAACCTACAGGGTGAGCGGCCTGGCGGTTGCGGAAAAGATGCTGAATTCTATGGGAATCAGCATTCCCAAAGGGGATGAGTAGATGAGCGATTCTATCAAGACTCTCACCGAGCGTCTCTCAGTCAAGGAAGGGCTACTGAGTGAACTGATGCTGCTCATGGATGAAGAAAGGGCCTGCATTGTGGAAATGGACAGCGCCGGCCTGGAATCGCGGCGCGAAAAAAAGATTCTCCTGGTGGAGCGTCTCGCGCAGGTAAAGGCCTCGTGCAGAGAGGCCATGGAAGATTCTTCCCAGGAGCTTGGCCTCTCGCCCGACGCGACGCTCTCAACGCTCATAGAAGCGCTTCATCCTTCAAGACGCGAAGGTCTGGCCGCTGCGCGGCGGAGGATTGTTGAGCTCGTGGAAAAACTCAACAGGAGCAACTCCTTCAATCGCGACCTGCTCCACAGATCCCTGATCATGGTAAACCGCTCCATTGAGTTTTATAACAGCAGACTGGGTAGTTCCGATACCTACAGCGGCAGCGGGCGCATGGTGTCCGGAATCACGGGCGGCAAGCTGGTCAAAGGAGAGATCTGATGGGAGTCAACAGCATCTTTAATGTGGCCACCACCGGAATCAATATGGCGAGGGTCGCCATTGAGGTGACTGGCGAGAACATAGCTAACGTCAACACGGACGGCTACTCACGCCAGACCGTTATGTTCAAGACCGGCCCCACAATCACGTCCAACGGTTTTCCCCTCGGGACCGGGGTGCAACTGGCCCAGGTGAGGCGCAACCATGACGAACTGTTGCAGCTTCAGCTTGTGAACGGAAACAGCGCCGGTGGCGAAAGCTCGGTAAAGGAGAATGCCCTCAGCCAGGTAGAGCCCTTTTTCAATGAACTGACGACAGAGGGCCTTGGACAGTCTTTGCAGGATTTTTTCGGCTCCTGGAAAGACCTTTCCACCAATGCGGCAGGGACGGCCGAAAGGCAGGTTGTCCTGTCCAGATCCGAGACCCTTGTGGATACCTTCCACCGCCTGAGCTCCAATCTCAATGATTCCATAGAGAGCGCGGACAGATCCCTGGACGGGATTACCCGGAGCATTACCGACTTTGCCGCGAGCATAGCCTCACTGAACGAGCAGATCCTCCAGACCGAGAGGCTGGGCGGCAATGCCAACGAACTGCGCGATCAGCGCGATAACGCGGTCTTTCAGCTTGCGGAAAAGGTCGGCGTCGGATATTCGGAACAGAGTGACGGAACTTTGACTGTTACGCTTCCGGGGGGCGAAATTCTGGTGGAAGGGAACAAATACGGGACCCTGACTACCCAGGATGATCCGGTTACCGGCCTGAACGATATTATTTTCACCTCCAGCGCCGGAGTGGTGAGCGATGTAACCGCGACCATCGGCGGAACGGATAACAGCCAGGGTGAGATTGGCGGTACGCTTCAGGTCCGTGACGAGATAGTCCCGGGATACCTGGCCCAGCTGGACGAGATGGCAAAGCAGCTGATCACCGCCGTGAATACCCGGCACGCAGCGGGTTATGGACTGGACGGCTCGACCGGGACGGCGTTCTTTACCGGCTCGTCAAGCTCCACCATCAGTATCAACTCCTCGCTGACCGTCGAGAAGATCGCCGCCGCTGCCAAGGACCCCACTTCTCCATTAAGCGGTCCCGGCGACAACGGCAATGCCCTTGAGCTTGCCGAACTCCAGGGTACATCACTGACGTTCACGGTCGGCGCCACGTCTACGACCACGACTGTTTCCAGCTATTACAACGCACTTGTCAGCAAGGTGGGGGTCGACGCCAGTAACGCCGAGACCACCACCCTGCAGAATGATAGTTTCATGAAGCAGCTGAATACGCTGCGCGAATCCCACTCCGGTGTTTCGCTGGACGAAGAGTTGACGAACCTGATAAAGTTTCAGAAGGCCTATTCCGCTTCCGCCCGGATGATCACCACCGCTTCCGAGATGCTGGACACGGTTCTCGCCATGGTAAGATAGGAGGATATATGCGGGTAACACCGGGAATGACGGCGAATAATGCCATGTACAATCTGCAGAAGGGGCGAACCATTCTCGGGCGGCTGCAGGAACAGGTTGCTTCAGGGATGGTTATTAACAGACCCAGTGACGATCCCATAACGACACGTCAGCTCCTTGAGCTGGAAAACAAGCTGGAAGAGGGCGAGCAGTATCTGAGCAACATAACCAAGGCAAACCTCTGGCTGAAAATGACGAATACAGCTCTGGGGGGTGTGGCCGACGTGGTGAATCAGGCCAGGAAACTGGCCGGGACCATAACCAGCGGAAGCAGCGACTCCACCGTGCGGGAAAACGCCGTCTCGCAGCTCACGGAACTGAAAAAGCAACTGGTGGACATGGGAAACACCCAGTTCGGAGATCAATACCTCTTTTCCGGCTTCAAGACCGACACACCGCCCTTCTCCAATACCGATAACCTGTATCACGGCTCCGGTGACGCCATTGCCGTGGAGATCGACAGGGGCTCCATTTCCGCGATTAATATTACGGGAGACTCGCTTTTGAAGGGTACAGGCAGCTACGGTTCCGTGGATGTCCTTCAGACCTTTGACGACCTTATATCCGCGATCCAGGCCAATAATTCCACGAATATCCGGGACGCGGCCCTGAAGCTGGATAATTCCATGCCGCAGATTTCCAATGCCATCAGCGACGTCAGTTCCAGGTTGAACAGGCTGGAAAACGCAAAGACGATGATTTCAATTGACAAGGCGACAATTCAGGGTATTATTTCAGACACCCAGAGCGTTGACATGATAGAGGCGGCCACAAAGCTGACTCTTCGCCAGACGGCGTTCGAAGCAGCCCTGTCGGCAACCGCTAAAATCAGCCAGTTGTCCCTGCTCGATTATTTGTGAGCAGGCAACGGATAAAAAAATGGGAGGACGTCTATGAAAAAGTTATTATGTGTTGCCTTGTGTGCGGCATTGCTTGCCGGAACAGCGGTAGTGAGTTATGCCCAACGGGGGCCCGGGCCAGGGCCAGGCTATGGGCATGGCCCGGGCCCGTCACGCGGCGACTGGCGGGGCGGGATCCGCTCGCGGATCCATGACGCAAAGAGAAGGATCGATCACGGGCTCAGGAACGGATCACTTACCCGTCACGAAGCGCGGCGACTGAACGGTGAACTGGACCGTATCATGTTCAGGATCGATCGGATGAGATCCGACGGCGATCTGAGCCCGAGGGAACGGGATATGATCAACAGGGACCTGGACAGGCTGAACCGCCAGATATTCCGCGAAAAGCGTGATTACGACAGGCGGGGAGATTACGGAGGCAGACCTTACCGGAGATAATGAAGCAAAGGAGCGGGATTGCATCTCTTCCGCCTTGCCCTGTTTGGCCGTAATATTCTTTTCCAACAATGAAAGGCCGAGCGCGCGTTTCAAGCCGTTCGGCCTTTTTTCTTGCGTGTGGCAGTCTCTTTGCGATCTCGCGGTCGCTACAGATAATGCTCAAGAAATTCCAGAGAATACCGAAAGGTAAATTAGGAGTAACTATTCAGCATATGGAATTTTCTGTTATTCACGAGGCTGTAATCGGGAATGACTATTTGCGAGAGCATCACAATTAGGAAATAATTTCCCGGCGGGTGACATATGATATGCGTGACCAGGCTTGACCGCAGTGAAATGTATCTGAACGAAGATCTGATAGAGCTGATAGAGGAAACCCCGGATACGCACATAACCTTGACCAATGGCAAGCGGTATCTGGTTAGGGAAAGCGCTTCAGAGATCATCGAGAAGATAGTGCGCTTCAGGGCGGCTGTCATAGCCAGGGCCCATCGCGGTCAGGGAAGGAAGTATCTAAGGAAGGCCTTTGCCGGCACTTTCCGTTCTGTTACGACGTCACACGAGGCGGAATTGGAGTCGTAACCGGAGTTTCACGATTCCAGGCACAGCAAGTGGGAGACCGTATCGTCCAGATTGAAAAAATCCGGATCGGATTGTCCCGCGAGCCATCGAAACGATAAAGAGGACGGGAATCTATATTCTATGGATATTGCGACTATCATCGGCATCATATTCGGTTTTGGCGCGGTTATCGGCGGGCAGATCCTGGAAGGAGGGCATGTCAGCGCCATTATCCAGCCGACGGCCGCGATCATCGTCCTGGGCGGGACTTTCGGTGCTGCGTGCGTAAGTTTTCCCCTGCCCATTATCCTCCAGGCGTTCAAGGACGCGAAAAGGGTCATTTTCGTTGAGGCCCAGAACAGTGAAGCGATTATCAAGGAAATCATCGGATATGCGGCAAAGGCCAGGAGAAACGGTCTCATTTCCCTGGAGCAGGAGGCCCAGAATGCCAAGGACCGCTTCACGCGCAAGGGGATTTCCCTCGTTGTGGACGGCATCGATCCGCAGAAGCTCCAGGAGACCATGGAGACGGAACTTGACACCTATGAAGAGCATGCCAAGGGAAGCGCGGAATTCTATGAGGCCATGGGCGGATACGCCCCGACTATCGGCATTATCGGCGCGGTGCTTGGTCTCATTCACGTCATGAACAACCTGGCGGACACCTCCAAACTGGGAGCGGGCATCGCGGTTGCCTTCGTCGCCACCATCTATGGTCTGATGACTGCCAATATCATCTGCCTCCCCTTCGCCACCAAGCTCAAGCACCGAATCAAGCAGGAACTTCTCCACAAACGGATGATCATCGAAGGGCTTACCGCTATACAGAACGGTGAGAACCCCCATTACATCGAGCAGAAGCTCCGCTCCTTCCTGGTACAGAGCGGGGAAGAGAAAAAGGCGAAATAGATGGCCCGAAGAAAGAAAAAGCCCGAGCCCCATGCGAACCACGAACGGTGGATGGTCTCATACGCCGATTTCGTCACCCTCCTCTTTGCCGTATTCGTGACCCTTTTCGCCATGTCCCAGACGGACAAGCGCAAGGTGGAGCAAGTGATTGCCTCCATGCGCGAGTCCTTCGGCTACGCGAAAGCCAACCCCAGCAGCAAGGTCAACGTCCTTGATTCCACGGAATTGACCCAGATTCCCAGTATCACCCCTCCCACCTCGAGGGGGCCCATGAACCCCCAGATGCCCTTTAACAAGAGCAAGAAGCAGCGTCATCGCGCCGAGGAAAAGGATTTCAAGCAGGTGAGGGCGGCCCTGGAAGTCTACCTTCTGAAAAACGGGATGCAGGACAAGGTGGGTCTGGAGATTACCCGCAGGGGGCTCGTGGTGAGCCTCAAGGAGGCAGGGTTTTTCGATTCGGGGAGCGCCGATATCAGGGTGGCTTCCTATCCGCTTCTGGCCAAGATAGCCGAGTCGCTTTCGGAGTTCACGAACCAGATAAGGGTGGAAGGGCATACGGACAATGTGCCCATCAACACGCGTGCCTTTCCTTCAAACTGGGAACTGTCGGCCGCCAGGGCGACAAACATCGTGAAGCATCTCATAACCTACTACAGGTACGAGCCCGAGGTACTATCTGCCACCGGTTACGGTGAATACAGGTCGGTTGCCGACAATGCCAGCGTGGAGGGAAGGGCGAAAAACAGAAGGGTGGATATCGTGCTGTTGAACAGCGATGTGGAAAAAAGTGAGCCGCAGGATTTCAGACAGGCCACCCTGCCGCCGGCTGTAACCACTCCGGCGCCGGTGGAATCCGGTTCGGCCGCGGCAGGTCATGAGCAGGTTTCCCCTCATGGCGCGCTGTAAAAAAATGATGAGGTTACGAGACTCATGCAAAAGTGTTGAAAAAACTTCCCCTCCCTTGATGGGAGGGGGTTGGGGGGAGGGTGAAAAGGGGTAACATGCGATATTTAGGTAACTTTCTCCCTCTCCCTATCCGTCTCCCACCAAGGGAGAGGGGACTCCTTTGAAATTTGCACGATGCTCGTTACAAAAAGTCATTCCCGAAAACGTCAATAATAGCTAAAGGTCGGCCAGATCGGGTTCGGCTTCGGCCTTGAGCTGGTTTCTCTGCTCGCTGAAGATGAACGAGATCACCGCCTCTCTGTCTTTGTCTTCGATGTGAACAAACCTGGTCGCGACAACGAAGACGGGATCCTTCTGGATACGGAGGGCCAGTTCGTTGCACCGGATGACTTCCCCGACCACACTGACAATTCTCGGAGGATTCAGAGGAAGATAGAGATCCAGGTTCAGGAGGTTACCGATACGGACTCCGGACTTCATGCGGAACCTCATGCCTCCTCCGCTCAGGTTGACGGCCTCCGGAGGCAGATCCTTCCGGTCACGCGTCACCGCCCTGTAGCCCTTTCCAGAGCGAACGACATCCGGAGGGGGCGCATTACGGTTGCGGATAAGCGCCGAGTTCCAGCGCTCTTTCGCCTCTGAGGGCTTTTGGGTGTCTTCGCCGTCAACCAGAAACGGTATAACGACATCTAGCCGGAAATATTCCCTTCTCTGCCTTTCTTCTACTTCGCCCACCAGGGCGAGCGTGATTTCCTTTGTGGGGCCGCTGTCTTTCAGCAGGGCCTCGCAGCAGAAAAAACCCCATCCCGACCAGCCGGACAAGAGGACGCGGGATTGGGCTTTTTCTTTGATTATATTCACGGGGAGGCTCCCCCCCAGCATTTCCACCTTTACACTTTTACCGGAAATATGGGTTATTTCACCATTGCTCTCCCGAAAAAGCGAGCCTGACAGGCGGATTCCAATCTTTACCTGTTGTCCCACTTTATAATAGTCTTCGTAGGGTATTATTTCTTTTGCCATTTAAAACGTTCTCCACTGGATAATTCATTGGCTCGAACCGCATCGGGGCCTCTAGCTTGACGCTTTCGCAAATTGTCATTCCCGAAACGATATTTATCAGGAATCCAGACTGTAACCTATTGGAATCATGGATGCCCGATAAAGTCATTCGGGCATGACAATTAGAATTTGCGAGATCATTAATCTTGATTGCGGCTCAAGTCCTGATAACATGCCGGAAATCTATCATGAATTACTTTCGAGAGACAATTGAAAGTAAACGACGGTTGAATCCCCGCCCAAAGGACGGGGCTTTGATTGGGCACCCC
>CAZFCG010000046.1:0-28683 GCA_964517595.1 uncultured Geobacter sp.
CAAACGAGGGGCGGGGAATATTTTTCTTCTTGACTACTGACAGCCATATCAGGTGAACGGTTTGTTGGAAGCGTGCGATGGAAAGCTGGGAGCGCGGAGAGGATGATAGCAGCCGGTAAGAGAAAAAACCAGATAAAATAGAATAAAATTGAGCATGTGCATGGAGAGTGGTGAAAGAATGACGGTTGACATCCCGAACGGCAATGATTAACTTGAACAGATTCGTTTGCCCCGTGAATCAACAGAGTGAGAGGTTGCCATGAAGAGACTGTCCATTATTTCATGTATTGCCCTTGTTTGCGCTGTCGTCACCTTTTCCGGGTGCGAGAAAAAGGATGGCGTGCTGTACTACGATTCGAGCCGTAAGGGCACGGCGGAGGCGCCGGTAAAGGAAGTGCCCAGGGATATACTTGTTACCCAGCAGGCGTTCACCGTGCTGGTGAAACAGGTGACGCCGTCGGTGGTCAATATCTCCACCATTAGCAAGAAAAAGCTGGTTCCTTCTCCTTTCCAGTTTTCGCCCTTTTTCGAGGAATTCTTCGGTGACCGGCAGCCCCGTTACCGGCGGGACACCAGTCTCGGTTCCGGTTTCATCATCAATCGCGACGGTTACATCCTCACCAACGATCACGTGATTCGCGACGCCGAGTCCATCAAGGTGAAGCTGTCCAACGAGAATGAGTACAACGGCAAGATCGTCGGGAGAGATCCGAAGACCGACCTGGCGATCATCAAGATTGACAGCAAGGAAGGCCTGCCGGTCGCTGTGTTGGGCGATTCCGACAAACTCCAGGTGGGACAGTGGGCTGTGGCCATCGGCAATCCGTTCGGCCTGGACCGCACCGTCACCGTTGGTGTAGTGTCGGCCACCGGCCGTTCGAATATGGGGATCGAGACCTATGAGGACTTCATCCAGACCGACGCATCCATCAACCCCGGTAACTCGGGCGGCCCGCTTCTCAATATCTACGGTGAGGTTATCGGCATCAACACCGCCATTGTGGCGTCCGGACAGGGGATCGGCTTTGCCATTCCCATTAATATGGCCAAGCACGTGGTTGAGCAGCTTCTGAAGAAGGGAACGGTCAGCCGGGGATGGCTGGGAGTCTCCATACAGCCCGTGACCGACGAGATCGCCTCGTCATTCGGCATGAAAAAGGCGGCTGGAGCGCTGGTGAACGAGGTCATGACCGGAAGTCCGGCCTCCGCCGCCGGTGTCAGGCAGGGTGATATCATCCTGTCTCTTGACGGCAAGGAGGTCAAGGATGTCTCGCAGCTTCAACGCCTGGTAGCGGACACCCCCATAGGCAGGCGCGTGGAGCTGAGGCTCTTCCGTGAGGGAAGGGAGATGAGACTGAGTCTTGTGCTTGGCTCTTCGGACAGCGCGACGGCAGGCAGGGCAAAGCAGGAAGAGGCCGCTCCCGCGAACTGGGCGGGAATGGCTGTCGGTGAGCTTCCAAGGGAGATGCGCATGCGGGGCGCTTCCGGGGTGGTAATCACGGAAATCGATCCCGAGGGCGCGGCCGCCGAAGCCGGCCTGCGGAAGGGTGACGTTATAGTCTCCGTCAATCGCTACAGGGTTTCAAATCTGGCGGAGTACGGCCGGGTGTTAGCCGAGAGTGGAAACAGGGGTTCCATGGTTCTGCTGGTGAGAAGGGGAAATGCCAGTATCTATGTGGCTGTAAAAGCGAGATAGCGTTCATGGGAAAACACCGGATGTGACTCTATTGGCTTTCCAATTCGGAAACGAAACAGGGCGCAGGCGCCGGGTGTCCGTTCCTCCCTGGGACGACATCTCCCAAAGAGGGATAAAGGACGGGAAGACACATTCATGGGCAAGGAAATATCTCATATCCTGTGCGCGGGCCAGGCCTCGCGTTTTTCCGCGGATTTTCCGGGAGCGGGCCTGCGTTCCATTCTGGGAGATTTTTCCCGTTGCTACCACCTGGGTTCCATTGTACCGGATACCTTCTTTTATGCGGTCCGGCCGCCGTTCACGAAGGGAAATCCCGCGAGGTATGGAGATATCCTGCACGGTTCCGAGGGAAACGACACAGCCAGGCCGGCCCTGGAAATGCTCAAGGCCCTGCGCGATGCTCCCAATGATCCCCTGTTCAGGGAAAAGACCGCCTTTGTTTGCGGCTACCTCACGCACATCGCTCTGGATGCGACGCTCCATCCCTTTGTATATCATGTCAGCGGTAATTATTACGCCGGTTGCACCCTTGAGCGGAGGGAAGCCCAGGCCCGCCATCGTCTCATCGAAGTGTGGCTGGATCTCCACCTCCTGCGACTGGACTCGCGAACCTCCACCGGCAGTGACTATGTGGGGGACATACGCCGGAATGCTCCCATAAACAGGGAGTTGCTGAAGTTCTTTTTTGCCGCTTGTGAAAAGTCGATGCCGATGGACCCGTCTGCCTGGAATTATCTGCTGCGTGGGTATCGGGTGCAGATGGCTTTGAACTCGCTGTTCAGAAAGGCGTCGGCGGAAAAGGTGGTGAGGCGCCTGGATGGAATGTTGGGAGGCAGGCTAATGAGCTTCCACGCCCTCTTTTATCCTGGAGAATATGCGGAGATACCCGATGAGATTATATATTTTACCTCCTATCGCCATCCGGTAACCGGGGAAATAATAGAGGGGGGCTTTGAGAGAATATGGGAGAGGGCGGTGGCGCGTAGCAGGGAGTTTCTTGCCGCGGCCTATAAGTTTCTCTTCAAGGGTGGGGGTGAAACGGAGCTTGAAAGTGATGTTCCGGGCTATAGTCTCAGCAGCGGCCTTGTGGGTACACCCATTGGCAAAGCAGCCTATTTTCAGCGCATTCCCCTGGACAGGCTGCGTCTGCCCTGAAAAAAGAGGAGGTTTTTTCCTTGCCCGTCTCCGGCGGCTTCCTGGATGGCGGCGGGCAAGGGGTGAAATAACGTCTATTGCGAGAGCGTCGAAGCAATCTCTTTCGCCTGCCTGGCAATTCCCTTGAACAGTTCCAGCATCCTGAGAAAAATCGGCGAAGCCACCGGGAGGCATAGTCCTTCAATCATCCGTTCTTCATGCTGGGTTGCGTATTCAATGGCCATCTTCACAACCATGCTTTCCGACTCCAGTACATAACGAAGCAGAACCGGGTTTTTCACGAGGATCAGGTCACCTGTCGCCTTCAAAAGTTCCGCCAGGTTCTGGGATAGAAAACTGATCTCTGTAACAGCCCTGTCGCTGAACAGGACTCTTTCCTTAATCTTTTTCTCCAAAGGCTCCGTCAGTTCCGCCAGGTCATCGCAAATGCTTACAAGACATTGAAAAATCGCGGCGTAGACTTTCTTCGACTCGTCCTTGCGGGCCAGTTCCTTGACCTTTTTAGCAAGTTCCGGTTCCGCGTTCTTGAAGACGGCGAGTTTTTCCCGGCAGGCGTTCAGAGGGTCAAGGGAGTTCCTCATAAAGGCTCTCTGCAACAGAACCATGCAGTGTTCTGCTCCCGTGCCTATTTCGTGCATTTCGTGCCGCACTTCTTCGTAAAGTGTCTTCATAAAAGATCCTCTCCTTCCGCGCCGCGTCTTTCGCATCCGGCGAATCGTCAACTTTTCAAAACACCGAATTATATTTTTAATAAAACTAAAAAGCAATAGTTTTGTTTTAACTGTATTGACAATGGGTTACAAGATAATAAAATTTCATTCGTAGTAAAATATTATTTTTCAGGCAGAAGAGCACGACTTTTTCCGTGCATGTTTTTGTTGTTAAATCTTACTGTATTTTCAGGGATAATCCAGAGAAGAAGGGTTTCAGAAAGGTCAAGGAGGGTATTTGCGTTGAGGGCCTTGTGTCCCGTCGGGCCTCGGGCATGTTCCGTTGCAAAACCTCTGAATACCCGCGTTGGCTGGTATGACGTCTTATGTTGATTTCATTGCCTTTGGGTGTCCTGGTTTTAATTATCATTAAAAAAAATTCCATTTCAATAAAATAAAATGATCGAAAATAATAGGGGTCTAATTCTGAAACGCTTCGTTCGTCAGCCTTTCAAATAGTAATAGACGAATATAATCAATACAATACGAATGGTATGGGGAAAAAGGGCATTCCGTTAATTCGAAAAAAAGTTGAATTCGACCTGTCACTGATGTATAAAGTAGCGTTGTTTTTTTTCGTGCCTCATTAATCCGCCGCTTTTTCATGCAACAGGCATATCCGATCATTTTTCACCACAAATTTCAATCATTGTTGGTTACAAATCATACGGGAGGAAGGTAAATGGATATTCTCGCCATTAACTGTGGCAGCTCGTCTGTAAAGTACCAGTTGTACAGCTGGGAACGCAAGGAGCTCATCGCAAAAGGTGTCGTTGAAAGGGTTGTCGTCGGCGGCTCTTTTATTCAGCAGGAAGTTCCGGGCCGTCCTAAATACAAAAAGGAACATGAATGCCCGAACCATAATGAGGCCATGGACCTCATCATCAAGACCCTGACTGATTCGGAGAATGGCGTTATTAACGACATCCGCGAGATCTCCGCCGTGGGTCATCGCGTCGTACATGGCGGCGAGCAGTTCACCCAGTCGGTGCTTATTGATGAGAAAGTGCTTGAAGCCGTCAAGGCCGTCCAGCACCTGGCCCCGCTGCACAATCCGCCAAACATCGCTGGTATCGAGGCGATGATGAAAGTGCTGCCCGGGGTTCCCAATGTGGCCATATTCGATACCGCTTTCCATCAGACCATGCCCGACTGCGCTTATATCTATCCGCTTCCATACGACTGGTACGTTCGCTATGGCGTCCGTCGTTACGGCTTCCACGGTACCTCCCATCTCTACGTCTCCAAGAGGGCGGCCGTATTGCTTGATAAAAAGCCCAAGGACTGCAATATCATCACCATGCACATCGGCAACGGTGTTTCCCATACAGCCATCAAGAATGGCGTTTCAGTGGATACCAGCATGGGGCTGACGCCTCTGGAGGGCGCTGTGATGGGTACCCGCTGTGGCGATATCGACCCTGCCATTCCGGGATTCATGATGCAGATAGAAGGTCTCTCCGCGCCCGAGATTGACTCTATTCTGAACAAGAAGAGCGGTATCTTTGGAATCACCGGCAAATACACCGACCGCAGGGATGTGGTTGCACACGCTGAAAAGGGCGACAAGACCTGCAAGCTTGCCATGGATATAGAGGCATATCGCCTGCGCAAGTATATCGGCAGCTACATGGCGGTTCTCGGCAGCGTGGATGCCATTGTCTTTACCGCGGGTGTGGGTGAGCGTGGCTGGCAGATCCGCGAAATGGCCTGCGAGGGCCTGGAATGCCTTGGTATTCACTTGGACAAGGAGAAGAACCGCGCTGCCGTCAAGGGTGAGGAGTGTGTCATTACAACCGAGGACTCGCCCGTCAAGGTCTTCGTCATCCCGACTGATGAGGAGCTTGTGTTTACGGAGGATGTGGCGGCCATTCTTGAAGGCACGTACACCGACCATATGAACTTCGAGTATTCATTCTCCAGGGCTGATTATAAAAAATAAACAGCCTCAACGGAGTGTTAAGCAACAAAAAAGGCCGGCGATTTCGCCGGCCTTTTTTCATCATGGGAAGTGGACAGGGTTTTTGGTCGCCCCCGTGTCAGGGCTGCCCATTTATTACTGGGCCTGTACGGCTGTGATGGCCGTAACGCTGACGATGTCTTCTACCGAGCAGCCGCGTGAGAGATCGTTTACCGGCTTTGCCAGCCCCTGAAGAATCGGGCCGAAAGCTTCAGCGCCGCCGATTCTCTCGGTCAATTTATATGCTATGTTTCCTGCATCAAGGTCAGGGAATATGAGAACATTTGCTTTGCCTGCAACCGCGCTTCCCGGCGCTTTTTTCGCGCCGATGCTGGAAATCAGCGCCGCATCGGCCTGGAGTTCGCCGTCTACCAGCAGATTGGGGTCGATCTGCTTTGCGATTTCCAGGGCCTTGGTCACCTTTTCTACATCCGGGTGGGAGGCGCTTCCCTTTGTGGAGAAGGAAAGCATGGCGACTCTCGCATCCACGTCCAGAAATGACTTGCAGTTGCGGGCGGTTGCCACGGCTATTTCCGCAAGGGCCTGTGAGTCAGGATTAGGGTTAACTCCGCAGTCGGCGTAGAAAAGAACACCATTTTCGCCGAATTTCTCGTTTTTCGTTATCATGATAAAAAAAGAGGAAACCGTCTTGAAGCCCGAAGCGGTTCCAATTGTCTGGATGGCGGATCTGATCACGTTCCCTGTGGTGCTGGTAGCGCCGGCAACGCAGCCGCCTGCGTCGCCCATACGGACCATCATGCCGGCGTAATACAGGTAGTCCGGCGCGGTAAGGAGCTTTCGCGCATCTTCAGGTGTTAGTCCTTTCTTTTTGCGTAACTCAACAAGCTCAGCCACATAGGCATCAAGCTTCGAGGATGTCGCCGGGTCGATAATGTCGACTCCCTTGAGATTAACTCCTTTTGCGGCGGCGGACTCACTGACCTTTTCGGGGTTTCCGAGCATCACGATCTTTGCTAACCCTTGGGCGACGATTTTTTCAGCCGCGAAGAGCATTCTTTCGTCATAGCTTTCAGGAAGAACAACTATTTGTGGATTGCTTTTCGCCTTTGCCTTGATTTTGTCGATTAGATGCATGGCTTCCTCCTTTGGATTGTAATCGCTTTTTTTCAAGTCTGTAAGTATGACATTCAGCACAAACCCACGATGCTATAACATATGGGGTATTGCCGGTCAACATAAAACCGGATTTAACCCTTCGTACAAATTGATAAAAATGAAATCCGCCCCCTGATCGAGACAGAGTCCCGGGCGGTGGAACATGCTTTGCCTCGGGTTTGATGAATGTGCGGTGCGCTGCTCCAGAAAATTAGGCAGATGCAAAATACTTTAGTTATAGTAGAATATTTCACTATAACAAAAAGAAGTGATTGTGTTGGGGCGAGATAAGATATGAAGTTTTAGAATGAAATCAGTAAATTAAGCATTAGAGTTGAAAAGATGTGGTCAGGCAGGCCTTTACTTAAAATAAAAAAATAAGAAATACAGCAGGTTAGGCCGTTTTGTCTGGGAAAAATTGTTTGACAAGATTTAGCGTATTGTGTATTCTTTCGGTTGCGTTTACCGGGGTCTGTCCGGTGCGTCTCGCTATATGCCAAGCAGGCTTTCCACCTCGTACTCAACTCGCGATTTTCAGTTTATATTACCGGCATCGCCGTCGTCACACGGGCTACCCATAGGTATTGAATTGTTATGCGATGAGCAATTCACCTAACACTAACTTAATGGAGGTATGTCATGGCAGACGTAGTACAGAAGATTGATTCATTGGTTGCAAATGCACGTAAAGCCGCCGATATCATGAGGGAAATGACCCAGGAACAGGTTGACAAAATCTGTGCGGCTATGGATGCTGCCAGTGTTGCCAACGAAGTGAAACTTGCTGAGATGGCGGTTGAGGAAACCGGCATCGGTCGGGCCGACCACAAGGCAATCAAGAACCATCTTGGCGCGCACATTGTCGCTGAATGGCAAAAAAACCAGAAATCCGTTGGCGTAATCAGGGAAGAAGCTGGCGTGACATACGTTGCTGAACCCTTCGGCGTCATCGCTGCCGCGACCCCGACCACCAACCCGCCCTCCACGGTCATGTTCAAGTCGCTGATCGCCCTTAAGGCGCGCAACGTAATCATCTTTGCCGCTCACCCCCGCGCACAGAAGGTCAGCGTCGAGGCGGCGAGGATCATGCATGACGCGGCAGTGAGCGCAGGCGCTCCGGTAAACTGCATCCAGTGGATCGACGAGCCTTCCATTGAGGCAACCAACCTTCTGTTCAAGCACCCGGGCGTGAATCTGATCCTCGCTACCGGAGGCGGCGCCATGGTCAAGTCCGCATACAGCTCCGGTCACCCCGCCATCGGCGTCGGCCCGGGCAACACCCCGGTCTTCATTTCAAAATCGGCAAAACTCAGCGTAGCGGTGAACAATGTTATCGCCTCCAAGACCTTCGACAACGGCACCATCTGTTCCTCGGACCAGTCAATGATCTTCGACGACAAAGCAATCTGCGACAAGGCAGTGCAGATGATGGTGGAAAGAGGCGCCTACCTGGTCAACGCGGAAGAGAAGAAGAAGCTGGAAGCGGTCATGTTTGACAAGGAGCGTGGAGTACCCGCTGTCGCCATCGTTGGCAAGTCTCCTCAATACATCGCCAAGCTGGCGGGTTTCGAGATTCCCGAAGATAGGAAGCTGCTCCTGGTGCCCCTGACCACCATTGGTCCTGAGGACTGGTTCAGCCATGAAAAGCTTTCTCCTGTTCTCGGTTACATCTGCTTCAACAGCACCGACGAAGCGATCACCGCGGCCAAGAACCAGCTCCGCTGGGGCGGCGCCGGACACACCGCCGTCGTCCATGCTCAGGACGACGCAGTTATCAACAAGTTCGCCATGGAGATTCCCGCAAACCGTCTGCTCCTCAATCAGCCTGCGGTACATGGCAGCGTTGGCCTCATCTACAACGAACTGCCCCCTTCACTGACCCTTGGTTGCGGTACGGACGGAGGCAACTACCTGGGTAACAACATCAGCTTCAGAGACCTGATGAGCATCAAGTCGATTGCCAAGCGGATTGTTGACTATGAAAGAGACGAATAATCTCTTTCTTTGAGAGCGCTGACTTGTAAAAACCGGTCATTCCGGTAAGGTGTATAAACACGAAAAGCCCCTGAGAATACTTCTCAGGGGCTTTTCGTTTGAGTGGGGGCAAAATAGCTGTTCAGCATAATTGAAATATGTTTTATTTCAGATAAAATATTCTTGACTTTTCCAGTTGATTTCAGTTTAAATAAAACATAATCAGTTTAGATGAAATGAGTTAAATGTTGAACCAGCATGTTTTATATTCGTCTTCGCTTAAGGCATGGCTTCACTGGAAGGGTGGTGAGGCGGGCTTTATTGGGGCAGCAAAACGAGTTTATCAAAGGAGGCAGACATGAAAGATGAAAAAAGGTTTATGCAGGATGTGGGAATGACCGACTTGCCGTTTCCCATGAAGGTCTTGTCGCGAGACAATAAAGAAGGTCAGAACACCATCGCCAAGATCTCCATTGCCACTCGCATCATGCAAGAGTTCGAGGCCCGCTGGATTGACAAGTTCATCCATATTATCCATCAACATCGCGACCAGATAGGGACTGAATCGCTGAAGACGAATATTCTTGATTATATGAAAGAGTTGAATGCAACCAAGGTCAAGGTTGACTTCAATTATCCCTTTTTCATTGAAAAAGAGACGCCTGTCTCGAAAGCGAAATGCCTTGTCGGCTATAACTGCACCTATTCCGCGAGTGTCGCGAAAAGTGATCTCAAGCCGAAGGTCGCCTTGAAGATTTCCGCACCCTGTCTCACGACATACCCTACTTCCTCTCCCGAAAAACCGGGCGGACTTTTCGGACAGATGAGCAAGGTGGACCTCGAGGTTCAGTCACAAAAAGACATCTTTCCCGAAGATCTTATTGAAATAGTGGATAAACACGCGCTCGTGCCGATCTATTCGTTCCTCACGGAGGAAGACCAGGAATTCGTAATCAAGAAGGTCCACAGCGAGCAGAAGACGAGCGTGGTTATGGTTGACGAGATCAAGGAAGAGCTTGCGAACATTCGAGATATCGAAGGCTATTCCGTAAACTGTTCCAACTTTGGCATGCTGCATTCCTACAGCACCTTTATCGGAACCGCGAAAAGCATGTGGATACCCTTGAGTTAGCGAGGGAATCTATAGGGGGGGGCCGGGGGTGTCCTGGATGTCGTTAACCCGGTGGAGCGGCCCCGGAGGCCGACCGTACAACAGTCTTGAGCGGAGAAGGCTTGCCCGGTGGTGACGGCTTCTCCCGCTTGATTTCGCGGCTACACCGTTTCTTGAAACGGCCGGCGTCACAGAGTTCTTCTGGCTGCGTTGGCCGTTTTCTGTTTTTGACAATCAGTTTGACCGGAAAGAGGCCCGTCCTAAATAGAACGACGTTTCTTGAATTCCTGCCTTCCTCAGCGGTTTTCGCGGGGTCAATGTGCTCACCCGTGGTTTAACGGGTCTTTTTCAGGGCGTAATCGTTTTATTGTCATTAAAAATACGACTCGACAAAATCTGCTATTAGTAAACTAATTTGATTTTTGCTAAAATTTTCTTGACAGCCGTAATGCTACGAGCATAACATTAGTCGATTTGCGGCGTATTTACGATCCCTGCCTGCTGAAGCGTGAGTTTTGCTGATTTTATTCCTGCTGAATATTTCATTCTGAAGCAGTGGAGGCTTCCGGTGCGCCCGGAAGGCGGAGACTATTGAAAGGAGAGGCCATGGCAAGGAAAAAAACGGAAGAGCTGTTTTTTCTGGTGAAGGGAGGTTCAAGATGGTAGAAGGATTAATTGGTGTCAGCATTTTGCTGCCCTGCATTGCCGGTCTTCTTTGCTACTTGATAAAGAGCTCCGGCGCCCGTTCGGCGATTATCGTCGCCACTGGAGTAGCGCTGACGATCAGCGCCCTGATGCTCTTTAAAATCGGTCCCTGCACTTACACTCCGCAAACGATAATGGGCCTTGATGTCAACCTGCTCATAACCGTCGCGGATTTCGGTCTGTTGTTCATTATTCTGGGCATTGCCTTCAAGCTGGGCAATCCTCTTGTCATACTTCTCACGCTTCTTCAGATAGTGCCTCTTGCCTATTTCGAACTGAAGATGGCCCCGCATGTGCAAGTTTCACCGGCGTTCTACATAGACCGCCTTGCCCTCATAATGAACCTCATCATCTCCATTGTCGGTTCGCTTGTCTGCATCTTCGGTATCAAGTACATGCGCGACCATGAACACCACCTGCATCTTAAGAAGAGTCGACAGCCCCGATTCTTCTTTTTTCTTGTTCTTTTCCTGGGCGCCATGAATGGTCTGGTGTTTGCCAACAACCTCCTCTGGCTTTACTTTTTCTGGGAGGTTACAACCTTCTGTTCCTTCATGCTGATTGGGCATGACCGTACGGAGATTGCCGTAAGAAACGCGACCAGGGCCTTGTGGATGAACATGACCGGGGGCGTGGCCTTTGTCGCCGCAATCATCGCGATCTATTATAAAACCCAGTCCGTTGAATACCTTTCGTTGCAGACCCTCATAAATCACAGCCCAGAGCTTACGGGCTTCCTGATGCTCCCCCTTGCCCTGCTCTGCTTCGCCGGATTTACCAAGTCAGCCCAGGTGCCTTTCCAGAGTTGGCTCTGTGGCGCTATGGTTGCTCCCACGCCTGTTTCAGCCCTGCTTCACTCCAGCACCATGGTCAAGGCAGGCGTCTATCTGGTGGTTCGTCTGGCTCCTGGCTTCCAGGGCACTTATCTCAGCACCATGGTGGCGACCTTCGGCGCCTTCACTTTTGTGACGGCCTCCGCGCTCGCAGTAAACATGAGCAACGGGAAGAAAATTCTCGCTTATTCAACCATAGCGAATCTTGGACTGATCATAGCCTGTGCGGGGATAAATACACCGGCCGCTATTATCGCTGCCATCCTCCTTATAATTTTCCATGCCGTTTCCAAGGGCCTGCTGTTTCTTTGCGTCGGCACCATTGAGCATGCAATCGGAAGCCGCGACATCGAGGACATGCGGGGACTTTACAACAGCATGCCAGCTGTTTCGCGCATTACAATCATTGGCATACTGACCATGATGTTGCCGCCATTCGGGGCTTTGATGAGCAAGTGGATGGCAATCGAGGCGGCAGCTAACATACCCTGGGTGGTTGTGATGGTTGCGCTTGGAAGCGGTTTGACGGTTCTGTTCTGGGCGCGTTGGGCCGGTCTGTTCGTGAGCGGTCCGCAACTCAAGCAGCAGGAGGTCTCTAAAGAGTCCGCGCTCAAGTCTACCCTTCTTACAATGTTCAGGGGGTTCTATCCCAATGCAAAATGGAATGATTCTCCCTCCATAAAGGTGCCCCTGGTCCTGCTTGCGACAGGCGCAATCGTGCTGAGCATGGCCGTGCCCTGGATCTACACCGTACTTGTGGAGCCCGTGGTGACTTCATACAGGCCGGGCCTTTTTGTCGAACCGTTCACAACCGGCGCCTTTGGTCTTACCAGCGGCGTAGGCGCCTTTTACGTTCTCCCTGTATTCCTTGTCTCCATACTTGCCTATCTTCTGGCTGTCCTGGCATCGAAAAAGGGTGGCCATCGGGTCATCAGCGCCCCATACATGTGTGGAGAACACTATCACGATCCGACGCAGCCCAAATTCAGGAGCCATATGAATTCCTGGAGAGATTATCTCGCCGGTAACGTTTACCTCCATGAATTCATCGGTGAAGAAAAGATATCATATTGGATTAACATTCTATCACTCATCATTCTGATAGTAATGTTCGGGGAGGTTGTTCGATGAGCACAGTGGACGTAATTGCAGTTATTGCCGCGGTTCTTTTGTCACCATTAATCGGCGGCCTGGTAACCGGTCTCGATCGCAAGGTTACCGCCAGGCTGCAGGGACGTTACGGTCCCCCCATACTCCAGCCTTTCTACGATGTGTTCAAGCTGTTCGGCAAGGAACGGATGGTGGTCAACTACTGGCAGATATTCTGCGCATACATGTATCTGGCGGCCAATATTCTGACGGTTGTGCTTCTTGCGCTTCAGTCCGACCTTTTGCTCATCTTCTTTGTCCTGGCGGTGGGTGGCGTTTTCCTGGTAATCGGCGCACTGGCGGCGGAATCACCCTACAGCCAGGTCGGCGCGCAGCGTGAACTGATCCAGATGCTGACCTATGAGCCCCTGATTATTCTCGTTTTCGTCGGGATATATCTGGAAACGGGCAGCTTCAAGATCTCCCAGATAGTATCTACCTATCACCAGCCGCTTCTTGTTTCCCTGCCCCTGCTTTTTGTCGTGCTGGGGTATGCATTTGTTATCAAACTTCGCAAGTCTCCGTTTGACCTTTCCAGTTCGCACCATGGCCACCAGGAACTGGTCAAGGGAGTCATGACCGAATACTCCGGCCCTTATCTTGGCGTCATCGAGATCTCCCACTGGTACGAAACGGTCTTTATCCTCGGGCTTTGCGCGCTCTTCTGGCATACAAACTATCTCTGGATGGCGGTTCTCATTGTTGTCACGTATTTCGGCGAAGTCCTTGTGGACAACATTACGGCGCGCCTGACCTGGAGATGGATGCTTCCCCATGCCTGGACCGGGGGATTGCTCATGTCTTTTGCCAATTATTTCTGGATCTACGCGAAGCTGAAATAGAAATCGACTTTCGGAACGAGATGTAGAGGTGCTTTTTCCAGCTCGAGTGAAAAGAGGTTAACGATTATGAGTCTTATATCAACATCACGAGTAAAATCTCCCTGGCTTATCCACTTTGACTGTGGGAGTTGCAACGGTTGCGATATTGAGGTCCTGGCATGTCTGACCCCGGTCTATGATATTGAAAGATTCGGGATTATAAATGTCGGAAATCCCAAGCATGCTGATGTCCTGGTGGTTACAGGGACCGTCAATCACCGGAACAAGAAGGCCTTGAAAAACGTCTATGACCAGATGCCGGAGCCGAAAGTGGTCGTTGCCATCGGCGCATGCGGCACCACCGGAGGCATTTTTCGAGACGCTTATAATGTAGTCGGCGGCGTTGATCAGATAATTCCCGTGGATGTGTATGTGTCCGGGTGCGCGGCAAAGCCGGAGTCGATTATTGACGGCGTCGTGATTGCTCTGGGCAAGCTGGCGGAGAAAGGGAAGAAGGTCGATCAGGGTATCTTTGAGCGTCTGGAAAAGACCCAATTGGCCATAAAGGCGCGCTAGAAAAGAAACAGGGAGGCTTGTTCCATGATAGATAGTTCGGTTGTCGTAACGGAAGAGAATACGGCGGAGGTCCGCCCCGATGAGGTCATTACCCAGTCAAGGGCGTTGAAGGACGAAGGATTCAGATTCATTACCATGTCTTCCGCGGAGCTTGAAGACAGCGTGTGCGTGCTCTATCACTTTGACAAGGACCTGGAGCTTAGGAATCTCAAGGTGCACGTTCCCAAGGGCAGCAAGATATCGAGTGTGGCATCGGTATACTCCTGCGCCTTTCTCGTGGAAAATGAAATAAAAGAGCATTTTGGCGTTGAATTCGACGGCATCCCCCTGGATTTTCAGGGGATGCTGTACAGTGATGAAGAGGTACAGAAAACACCTTTCTGTAATATCGGCATCAAGAGGGCTTGAGCGCGGGCTGCCGCGGCAAGACGCCGGGATAGGGTAGAGAGTTAAATTCATGCGCGCTGTTCAGGAATAGGAGGCATACTACATGGCTAGGACAGTTTTACCTTTCGGGCCGCAGCATCCGGTTTTGCCGGAACCGCTGCATCTGACCCTTTCGATTGAGGATGAGATTGTAAAAGAGGCAATTCCCAAGCTGGGCTATGTTCATCGCGGGCTGGAAAAGCTCGCGGAGATACGTGATCACAACCAGATGATATATATTGTGGAGCGCGTGTGCGGGATCTGCAGTTGCATGCACGCCCTCTGCTACTGCCAGGGGATTGAGAAACTGATGGGTCTGGAAGTGCCTGAAAGAGCCAGGTATCTCCGCACGATCTGGGCTGAGATGCACAGGATCCACAGCCATCTTCTCTGGCTGGGCCTGTTCGCGGACGCGTTCGGTTTCGAGAGTCTTTTCATGCAGTTCTGGAGAATACGGGAAAGGATCATGGACCTCCAGGAGGAGACCGCCGGAAACCGTGTTATCCTTTCGGTGAACCAGGTGGGTGGCGTAAGAAGGGACATTTCCGACGAGGCCGCCAAATGGATACAGGACACCATAACGATTGTAGAAAAGGAACTCCTGCAACTCAAATCGACGATACTAGATGATTCAACGGTCAAGCTCAGAACGGTGGGCAAGGGTATCCTTACAAAGGAAAAGGCGTATGAACTGGGCGCCGCTGGCCCGACCCTCCGCGGGAGCGGAATCGCTCAGGATATGAGGCAGACGGGGTATGCCGCATATTCGGAGCTGGATTTCGCTCCGGTGGTTGAAACCGATGGTGACTGTTATGCGCGCACGGCAGTAAGATTCAAAGAAGCGCTACAGTCCATCGACCTTCTTCGTCAGTGTTTTGCCAAGATTCCTCAAGGTGAACTGTCGGTAAAACCGAAGGGTCTCCCGACCGGTGAGGTGGTGAGTCGCGTTGAACAGCCCCGCGGCGAATGTTTATACTACCTCCGGGGGGCGGGCAAGAAGTTCCTGGAGAGGGTCAGGATACGCACACCGACGTTCGCGAATATTCCCCCTCTCCTGGAGATGCTGCCGGGGTGCGATCTGGCCGACGTCCCGGTCCTTATTTTGACCATAGATCCATGCGTCAGTTGTACGGAACGCTAATCAACGGGAGAATTCACCATGTTTATGACCAAGATAGTTTTGAAAAACCTCTTCACTAAATACGCCACGCGGCTTTACCCATTTCAAAAGAAGGAGCCGTTTCAACACTCAAAGGGCGAGTTGAAGATTATCATGGAGAAGTGCATCCTGTGCGGCGTATGCCAGATGAGGTGTCCGTCCCAGTGCATAAAAGTGGACAAGCAGGCAAAGACGTGGAAGGTGGACCCCTTTGCCTGCGTCTATTGCGGTGTCTGCGTGGATGCATGTCCGGTGAAGTGTCTCTATCAGGAAAGCCAGTACAGGGCGCCACTTCCTGAAAAGGACACCGTTCTCCATGCGCAGCAGCCCAAGGAAGCTGCTGAGCCGGCGAGTTAAACATGCACGAATTGTCAGTTACGGAAGGTCTGATCCGGATTGTCACTGACGAGGTTAAAAAAAAAACCTTCCCAGGGTAACGGCAATAACCCTGGTCGTCGGTGACCTGGCCAGCATTGTTGATGACTCGGTTTCCTTTTATTTCAAGATCATGACCAGGGGCACGCCCCTGGAAAGCGCTGAACTGCTTTTCAAGCGGGTTGCGCCTGAGTTTCAGTGCACAGCCTGCAATCGTGTCTTTACGGGGCGCTCCATAGGCATTCTCTGCCCGGATTGCGGCGCCAGGAGCATGGTGGCCGGCAAAGGGCGGGAATTCTACATTGAAAGCATAGAGGTTGATGATGGCGCGGATTGAGATTAAAAGAAATATCCTTGAGGCCAACGATAATCTGGCCCGCTGCAACCGGGAGTTTTTTCTGTCAAACGATGTGCTGGCGGTAAATATCATGGCGGCGCCGGGCGCAGGCAAGACCAGCGCCATACTGAAAACAATTGAAATGCTCCCGGATCGTTACGCGTTTGCGGTGATCGAGGGAGACCTGGCATCCAGGATAGACGCGGATGTAATGGCCGCGAAAGGGATACCCGTCGAGCAGATCAATACCGGCAATATGTGCCATCTGGATGCAAACATGATAGGCGCCGCAGCGAAGAAATTTACCTACGGGCGTCCGACCGTTCTTTTCATTGAAAACGTCGGCAATCTGGTGTGCCCTTCGGAGTTTTCCCTCGGGGAGGATCTGAACATAGTCATTGCCAGCACTACGGAAGGGCATGACAAGCCGTACAAGTATCCGTCCATCTATCTCCGGGCGGATGCCGTACTCATAAACAAGACGGACCTTGCGAAGGCCATGGAGTTCGACAGGGAGATGTTTCGTGAAGGAATCTCCTCGGTCAGACCTCTGCCCCCGATTTTCGAGATATCCTGCAGGACCGGAAGCGGACTGGAAGATTGGGTTACATGGCTCTCCGGGCAATGTGGATTGAAATTCGGGCCACGTGGAAAACAGGCTGAGAGATAATAAAAATGGATTCAGAGAGATGATCAAAAAACTTGACACATCGGACCGCATTTTCTATGATGGACGTTCACTTTACGGGCCTATAGCTCAGCTGGCTAGAGCCACCGGCTCATAACCGGTAGGTCCCAGGTTCGAATCCTGGTGGGCCCACCAACCTGATCAACGGGACGATTGGGGATGCCTGTACGGTGCCAGGGTACTAAAAATAGCGACTCGAAAGAGGAGAAAAGAGTGCAATTCAATAAGAATGCACTCTTTTCTTTTGGCTGGGAACATGAACCCCAGAATTTCAGATATTGTTGAAATAATAGATATTATAGCTCCATTTTGTCTGGCTGAGGAATGGGATAACGTGGGATTGCAAGTCGGTGACCCTTCAGCTAAGGCATCGAAGATCATGGTTTCACTGGATACGGGTGAAGAAGCCATCGATGCCGCCACAGGCAACGGTTGCCAACTGCTTCTTACCCACCATCCCCTTATCCTTCATCCTCAAAAAAACGTTGACCTCGCTACCCCCTCAGGTCTTCTCCTCGCTAAAGCAATACGACACTCCCTCAACATAGTATCCCTGCATACCAATTATGATATAGCCCACGGCGGTATCAATGACCTCCTAGCGGAGAGGCTCGGCCTCGTTTCTTCTGCTCCCCTTACTGTCGATCACATGGAACACCTGGTAAAACTTGCTGTTTTCGTGCCTAAAGGACATGAAGAGAAGGTGATGGGGGAGCTTTTCCAGTTCAGCGGCTTCATAGGCAATTACAGTGAGTGCTCGTTTCTTACTTCCGGGACCGGGACCTTCAGGCCGAATTCGGGCGCCAGACCGTTCATTGGTTCCATAGGTACCCGTGAATACGCTGAGGAGACGAAGATAGAGGTCTTGCTACGTGAAAAGGATGTGGACGCCGTCATGGTGGCCCTCACTGCTGCACATCCCTATGAGGAACCGGCCGTCGATCTGTTCAGGCTGGCGAACAGGGGACCAAGGACGGGGCTTGGAAGGATAGGTGATATTCCTTGCCCCGTTTCCCTGAGGGAACTGGCCGAGCGCATAAAGGAGGAGTTTTCGCTGGAAGGCCTGCGTTACGTGGGAGACGGAGATCGTATGATCAGAAAAATATCGCTGTGCGGTGGCAGCGGCGCTTCTCTCGTTAATCAGGCCAGCCGCCTCGGCGCCGATGTCCTGGTGACGGGAGATGTGAAATATCATGATGCGCGCGATGCGATGGGATTAGGGCTGGGCCTTGTAGACATGGGACACTTTGCTTCGGAAATACTGATGGTGAACGGTTTGATAAAACGACTGGAGACAGAAATGCAGGCACGCGGCTTCATGGCGGAACTCATGGCGTGCGAAACGGAAAGGGACCCTTATCGGTATTTGTGATTCCGGTAGGGCAATCGAAATCAGTGTTGAGAGGAAAAAAACAGGAGGTAGGTTTTGGGTAAGAACGTAAAATTGCTGGCGCAGTTGCAGGAGATTGATCTGCGGATAGACTCCGCGCGTGGTGAAAAGCAGATCATGCAGGAAAGTGTCCTCTCCCTGGAAAAAAAGCTGGAGGACATGCGGGAAGAAATAGCCGGCCATAATGCCGGCCTGGAGACCTTGGATGGAGAAAAAAGGACTCTTGAAGAAAATCTGGCCGCGGAAACCGATGCTGTGGCCAAATCGGAGGTCAGATTACGGGATATCAAGACCCAGAAAGAGTATCAGGCGGTATCCAAGGAGATAGCAGCCGCAAAGAAGGCGATCGGTGAAGTTGAAGAGCAGATCCTCCAGAAGATCAAGGAATGCGACGATCTGAAGTCGCTCATCCTTGAAAAGGAGGGGGCGCTCAGGGAGCTTGAGGCATCGGCCGCCAGTCAAAAGGTTGAGTTGGGAGAGCGAATCTCAAAACTTGACACCCTTATAGGCAAAAGTCTTTCCTCCTGGGAGGAATCCGCCCAGGTAATTTCTCCTTCCATGATCAAAAAGTATATGAAGCTCAGAGAGAAGCGTCATGGGGTTGCCATTGCGGAAGCAAGGAACGGTTCGTGTCTCGGCTGCAATATGAATCTTCCGCCCCAGGTTTTCAACAGCCTGTACAAGGTTGATAATCTTGTGATTTGTCCCCATTGTCAACGGATGCTGTTTCTCAGGCCCCAAGGCGAGGAAGCCGCCAACTGATTCATAATCCTTCGCTCCACGAGTGAAGAAGGAAGTACGGTTTCCCGTATTGAATCCAGAGATATCGTTTTGATGTTCCAGGGCTTGGTCGAAGCAGCCCGGATGGTCGCTGCCCGCCCGCGCTAAGGCTTGTGCGGGGAGAGGAAAGTCCGGGCTCCGAAGGGCATGGTGCTGGATAACGTCCAGCGGGGGTGACCCCAGGGAAAGTGCCACAGAGAGCAGACCGCCTGCCATAGCTTCGGCGAAGGCAGGTAAGGGTGAAAGGGTAAGGTAAGAGCTTACCAGGTCCGGCGGTGACGCCGGACGCTAGGTAAACCCCACCAGGAGCAAGGCCGAATAGGGGAGCGTGAAGGGCTGCCCGTCCGTGCTTCCGGGTTGGCCGCTTGACGCCGCCGGTAACGGCGGCGCTAGATGAATGACCATCGTCCGCGACGGGGTGACCCGCCACGGAAACAGAACCCGGCTTATGGGCTGCTTCGACCAGGAATGTATTATGGCGGCATGTCGCCGCAAGGGGTTTTTTTTGACGGATCAGGAGATATGGGACCAGGCGGTTGCATTGGTTCGTGAGGAATATGCTGCCCTCTCCGTGGAGGCGAAAAGCGAAGTCCAGTTGGTTTGCGCCATTATAAGAGGAAAAAAAGAGGAATTATATTCCATTGCCGAAAGCAGCGGCGCCCCCGGGTTGTGCGCTGTATGCGGCGGGGCGTGCTGTTCTAAGGGTAAATACCATTTTACGGTTGTTGACCTTCTCGCGTATCTTTCGGAAGATTTCACGCTTTTCTCGCCGGACTTTCATGGTGGGCAATGCCCCTATCTCCATGAAGGAAGATGTCTCATGTCCCCGCAATTCCGTCCCTTGACCTGCATAATCTTTCACTGTGAGCCTCTGGAAAGAATGATGTCATGTGATGATTTCGGACGAATGTATTCTCTGGAACGGGAGTTGCGCGAATACTACAGGCGTCTGGAAGGTTTTTTCGGCAATCGTTTTTCGCAGGGGCTTATCCTGAATTATACCGGCTATTTGCGGGGGCGGAGCGCTGGCGTCCTGGCCGGCGTCGGCGGAGCTTGAAAGGTCTGTAAGGGGGAGGGAACATGGCGACAACGATTTCTGATTTGCTTACCGTATACATAGAGAACAAGCCGTCTTTTTTTGCCAGGATTGAAGATATAGCCCCTGATGTAAAGCCGGGCTGGTGGCAGGTTTCAATGCTGGTGCTGACCAACCCACCCAGGATAATCACCTGGATACTGGACGAAGGCCAGATAAATGGTGAGCCGTTTACCATGGGCGGTACTCCCGTCTTTCTGGAGAAGGTCATTTCTCCAATTGCGCGGGCCGACGTCCCTGATTCGGGGAACAAGAATAAAGAAGGCCCCGGAAGGACTGATAAAAAGGAGGGGGACAAGGTTGTATCCCTCCTCGCGCGGAAAAAGAAACCATGACCTTTTGGAGGGCATTTGCCCCGGGTCACCCCGTACCTGGGTTACGGCCCCTTGATTTCATCTTCCGCACTGGTTGAAGGATGTATGTCTTTGAAAATCAAAGCTTTGTGATAAGATTTTGCCGTCATGATTTCTGTATTGATACCTCCCAGCCCAAGAGAGTCTTCCGCCACTCGCGAACCTCGGATAAGCCCCTAAAAAATCGCTGAAAAATACTGTTTAATACCCCTACTTTTACCTTGACACACCCTTCACCCCTTAGTATAGTTTTGCCCTAAAGTGGTAAAAAGTGGCAATATGTGGTAATTGATGCCGGAGGGGACATGTTTCGGGGGGTAACTTCGACCACCATCGATGCGAAGGGGAGAACGAGCCTTCCGGCCAAATTCCGTGAAGTTTTGACGGAATGCTTTGGCGAAGAGCGTTTTTTTCTCACCAATTCAAACCCTGTGCGCCTGGAAAGCGGGGTTTCCTGCTTCGGTCTTGCCATTTATCCCTACCGGGAATTTCTAGCCCTTGAATCCAAGCTGGTAAACGGCGCCGGCCTCGGCCTTTCTTCAGCGGAGCTGGCCGCTGTAATAAGAAGAGTAATAGCTCCGGCCACAGAATGTGTCCCCGACAAACTCGGGAGGATACTTATTCCTCCACAACTTCGCAGGAATGCGGGATTGGAGAGAGAGATAGTGTTCGCGGGGATGACGAAGAAGGCGGAGATCTGGAGCCTAGAGGAATGGGCCAAGGTTGAACGGCAGGATATCCAGGTGTTCCCAAGCAATTCCCAGGCGCTTGCTGATTTGGGTTTATAGTGGAAGAGTTTTCGCACACAACCGTCCTGTATGAAGAAGTTCTACGTCTTCTTGCGCCGAGGCCCGGCGGTGTATATGTGGATGGTACCCTTGGCGGAGGCGGGCATGCCCTGGGCATTCTTCAGGCATCATCTCCCGATGGTGTTCTCCTGGGCTTCGATCGCGATCCAAGCGCTCTGTCCGCCGCATCGTCCCGGCTTTCAAGGTTTGGCAAGAGAGTGCGCCTGTTCCATGCGAACTTCAACCGGCTTTCGGAGATATTGATCCAGGAGGGAGTTGAGGTGATTGATGGAATGGTCCTGGATCTGGGTGTCTCCTCACACCAACTGGATACCGGAGAGAGGGGCTTCAGTTTCCAGCAGGATGCTCCACTGGACATGCGGATGGATGCGACAGCAGGGAGGACCGCTGCAGACCTTGTGAATACCCTTCCTGAAAAGGAGCTGGAGCGCATCATCCGCGAGTTCGGGGAAGAACGGTGGGCAAGGCGTATAGCCTCGGTCATCGTCGCCGAACGAAGCTCGGCCCCGGTCCTTACGACACTGCGGTTGGCGGGAATTGTCAAAAGATCGATCCCGCGCGCACGCTGGGAAGAGCGTCTGCACCCGGCTACCCGGACCTTCCAGGCCTTCCGTATCGCGGTAAACGAGGAACTTGAGAGCCTGGAAAAGGGTTTGAGAGACGGAATCGACGTCCTTGCCAGGGGAGGCAGGCTGGCTGTTATTTCCTTCCATTCTCTGGAAGACCGGATTGTGAAGCATACCTTTAATGAGTCCGCCAAGGGGTGTGTCTGTCCCAGGACTATCCCCCGATGCGTCTGCGGAAAGACGCCCATGGTAAAAAAACTGACGGGAAAGCCGGTACTGGCCGGCGCGGAAGAGATAGAGAAGAATCCCAGGTCCCGCAGCGCGAAATTGCGGGCGGTTGAAAAGCTTTAGCCGGAAAGGAGTGGCCCCATGTCTATCGCCAAAGTCATGTCCAGCAAGGTAGCGGCGCCGAAGAAGGCAGAGATTTCCGTTTCTCAGAGGTGGGACCTTCTGCCATATCTGATTATCCTCCTGGCTCTTTTGACCCTCCTGTCGCTTTTTCACGTCTGGTCCCGGGTAAAGGTGGTAGATCTCAATCTTCAGATTACCGAAGGGAACAGGCTTGTGAAACAGTTGCAGCAGGAAAAGAACATGCTGAGGCTGGAGGTTGCGTCTCTAAAGAATCCGGCGCGGATTGAGGCGCTGGCCAAGGGTGAGCTGGGCATGGACCTGCCGACGGACCAGCAGGTGATAATCGTAAAATGAAGGACAACCGGGAAAAATGGTCGAGAATACGCATAAAAATCGTCGGGATTTTTTTTGCCGTTTTCTTTGTCATAACTTCCGTCCGGGCATTCTATCTGCAAATAATCAAGGAAGATGACTGGGTCAAGCGGGCTGAGAGGCAGCACCAGAAGATGGTTCCCCTTACACCCGCCCGCGGAACCATATATGACTGCAACGGAGCACCCCTGGCGGTCTCCGTGGAAGTTGATTCATGTTTTGCGGAACCCGTCCTGATCGATGATGTGGAGAAGGCCGCTTCATTACTGGCGCCTTTGCTGGCAATGCCCGTTGATGCGGTCACAAAAAAACTTTCGGGGAAAAGATGCTTTGTATGGCTGCGGCGACAGATAACCCCGGAATTGACCAAGAAGATAAAGGCCTTGAAAATCAGGGGTATAGGATTTGTTAAGGAGTCGCGGAGGTTTTACCCCAATTCCGAGGTGGCGGCTCACGTCATCGGCTTTACCGGCCTGGATCCGGAAGGTCTGGAAGGGATCGAACTGGGGTACAACAGGCAGATTCTGGGAAGCACGGGCTACATGGTTACCGAGAGGGATGCGTATGGCCGTGAAATCGCCCTTGTGGGGACGGTCATAAAGAAAGCGTCAAAGGGCTATAATGTTACCCTTACCCTTGACAAGAACATTCAGTATATAGCGGAAAAGGAGCTCAACAAGGCGGTGACTGGCAGCCGGGCAGTCGGGGGAATCGCGCTGGTCATGGAGCCCCGGACAGGCAGGATTCTGGCGATGGCGTCAAGCCCGGGGTTCAACCCCAACGCCTTTCGCTCCTATCCCCATGATGCCCTGCGCAACCGCGCAATCGCCGACAGCTTCGAACCAGGCTCGACCATGAAGGTGTTCATCATAGCGGCCGCCCTTGAGGAAAAAGCGGTCAGGCTCGGCGACAGCTTTTTCTGCGAGAACGGCAATTACGCCATTGGCGGGCGGGTGATCCATGACACCCACAAGTACGGATCGCTCAAGGTGTCCGACATACTCAAGTATTCCAGCAATATCGGATCCGCGAAGATCGGCGCCAGGCTGGGGCCTCAGCGTGTTTACGACGGTCTGAAGAGATTCGGCTTCGGGGAGAGTTCCGGCATCGACCTTCCGGGAGAGGTTCCCGGTTATATGCGTCCGAGGAGCGGATGGGGGAACCTTGACCTGGCTACCATATCTTTCGGGCAGGGCATCTCCGTTTCATCTTTGCAACTGGTTGCGGCTGTGTCAGCCATAGCCAACGGTGGCATGCTGATGAAACCCTATCTGGTGGACAGGATAACCGATGATTCCGGAACGATCATTCACCAGTTTTCACCGAGCATCCGCCGCAAGGTGCTTTCAACCGATATCGCCCGGGCAATGGCAAAGATGATGACGGGTGTCACTACGGATGGCGGTACCGGTCTGAATGCCGCGGTGGACGGTTATCGCGTCGCTGGAAAAACCGGCACGGCCCAGAAGGTGGATTCCCTGACCAAATCCTATTCCGCAAGCAAGCGGACGGCTTCATTTCTCGGGTTCGTGCCGTCAGATGATCCGCGACTGGCAATTCTTGTGGTGGTGGACGAGCCGAAGACAAATGTATATGGAGGGGTCGTGGCGGCGCCGGCTTTTCGGGAGATTGCCCTCCAGTCCCTGTGTTATCTCAAGGTGCCTCCCAATGTCCCGCTAAAGGCGAAAGCGACAAAGACGCCGGAGAACCGCGCCGAAGAAAAAACCAGGACCGAGGAAACGGTGGCCATGGTGGAAGGCGTAATAGACGAAACGGCGCCAGGTGTGGTGATGCCGGATTTCCGAGGGATGAGTATCCGCCAGGTTCTGAAGTATATGGAAAAGAATTCCCTGAATGTGAAGATTGTGGGGAGCGGCCGGGCAGTTGAGCAGAACCCGCTTCCCGGCCGGCGGATCGGTTCGGAAGACCAGGTGTGGGTCAGGTTCGTACCGTCCGCGTGACGCGCGCAACGCGCGCCGGAACACCGTTACTGAGAGGAAATAATGCGGTTTGCCCAAATGCTACAATCCGTAATGGAACCGGTGACAATCACCGGTAATACGGACGTGGAGATCGTCGATCTGTTTTACGACTCCAGGAAAGTTGAGCCGGGCGGCCTCTTTTTCGCCCTTCGCGGAGCAGCGGTTGATGGACATCAGTACCTGGGCCGGGCGGTAGCGGCCGGGGCCGCGGCCCTTGTGGTCGAGGACGCGGCAGGCGTCCCCGCGGGCTTTCCGTGCGCGGTCGTTTCCGACGCCCGCCTTGCCATGTCTCTTATGGCGGCATCCTTCTACGGAAATCCCACGGACGACATTCCAGTTGTGGGCATAACCGGGACCAACGGAAAAACCACCACCACCTATCTCATCGAATCCATGCTGGAAAAATCCGGCATCCCCGCCGCGGTCCTGGGGACGATTAATTATCGATTCCGGGACACCATACTTCCCGCTCCCAACACTACCCCCGAGTCCGTGGACCTGCAGAAGACTCTCCGTCAGCTCGTAAATCTCGGCGCCAGGGGCGTTGTCATGGAGGTCTCCTCCCATGCGCTGGAACAGCGGAGGGTTGACGGATGCAGGTTTGATGTGGGCATCTTCACGAATCTGACGCGGGACCATCTGGACTACCATCATGACATGGACTCCTATCGCGCCAGCAAGCAGCGGCTTTTCTCCCAACTCCTGCTTCCGGACGGAGTGAAGCCCTCCAGGGCGGCGGTGGTGAATATCGATGATCCGGCGGGTCTTGAGTTCGTCCGGGTATCCTCGTGTCCGGTCATCACCTACGGTCTCTCTCCCGGCGCCCGGATCACCGCAAGGGATGTGGTTTTTTCGACCGGCGGCATTTCCGGGACCCTGTGCACGCCTGCCGGGGAGATCCATTTTTCCTCCCTGCTTCTCGGGCGCTTCAACCTCTACAACATTCTCTCTGCATCATCAGCGGCCGTTGCCCTCGGAATTCCGCTGCAAGCGATTCGTGACGGCATCGCGGAACATGGCAAGGTTCAGGGGAGGCTGGAGAGGGTCGAGAACGAGCGGGGTGTTACTCTCCTCGTGGATTATGCCCATACCGGTGATGCCCTGGAAAACGTCTTGACGACACTCAGCGAGCTGGAACACCACCGCATTATTACCGTTTTCGGCTGCGGCGGGGACCGGGACCGCGGCAAGCGTCCCATCATGGGGAGGATCGCCGCTCGCTGCAGCGATCTGTCCATTGTTACTTCCGACAATCCACGCACCGAAGAACCGGCCTCCATTATCGAGGAGGTGCGAGCAGGGATTATCCCTCTGGGTCTTCGCGAGTATAACGGGGCAGAACTTTCCGGAGGCTTGGAAGAGCGGGGATTTCTCTGCGTGGAATCGCGCCGGGAGGCGATACGTCTCGCGGTTCGAATAGCCGAACCGGGCGATATCTTGCTCATCGCCGGTAAAGGTCACGAAGACTATCAGATAATCGGTACCGAGAAACACCACTTTGATGATCGTGAAGAGGCCACCCGGGCCTTTCGGGAACAGGGGGCGGTGCGATGAAACCTCGATTCACGGTCATGGAGATTGCCGAAGCGGTTCGAGGAGTAGTAAACGGAAACGGGAATACGGACGTATGCGGGGTCTCCACCGACAGCCGGACCGTTGCGCCGGGCGAACTGTTCATCCCGCTGCGGGGCGAGCGTTTTGACGGTCACGAGTATATCCCCGCCGCATGTCAGCGGGGAGTCCGGGTCTTTCTCGCGGAGCGGGAACGATGGGACGTCAGGGAGATGCCCACTGAGGCGACATGCATAGGTGTGGCGGATACCCTTCGCGCCCTCGGTGATCTGGCTGCTTTTCACCGGAACCGCTTTTCGCCCGAAGTGACGGGAATAACCGGCAGCAACGGCAAGACGACCACCAAGGAGATGCTGGCATCAATTCTGTCGCGCACGGGTGAAGGGTTGAAGACATCGGGAAACCTGAATAACCTCATCGGCCTTCCGCAAATGCTGTTCCGCCTTGGAGCGGAGCACCGATGGGCCGTGCTGGAGATGGGAATGAGCGAGCCGGGAGAGATCGACCGGTTGGCCGAGATTGCCCGCCCCGCCGTCGGGGTTATTACCAATGCCTCTCCGGCCCATCTCCTCAGCATGGGGAGCGTGGAGGCCGTTGCCTCGGCCAAGGGGGAACTTCTCATGCGGCTGCCCGCCGGTGGCGCCGCGGTGATCAACGCCGACGATCCGCTGGTTTCCCGTTTGCCGTCTCCGGCCGGGGTGCGGCGAATTCTGTTCGGTTTTGACAAGGGTGATGTCGTGGCGGAGGATATCCGGGATCTGGGAAGGGAAGGGCAGCAATTCCGCCTGTGTCTACCCTCGGAAAAGGCGCTGGTCCGGATGAAGGTGTTTGGCCGCCACAATATCGCGAATGCCCTTGCCGCCGCTTCCGCAGCCCATGCAACCGGCGTTGCCGCCGACCATATCCGGGAGGGGCTGGAATCATTCGTTCCCTTTGAAAAGCGGTTTGCTCCGGAAGAGCTTGGCGGGATCCTGCTGATTGATGACAGCTACAACGCCAACCCCGCATCCATGCGGGCCGCGCTGGTGACGGTGCGGTCCCTTAAAGAGAGGGGTCGCGGCATCGCGATCCTGGGAGACATGCTGGAACTGGGCGAATCTTCGTCTGACCTCCACGAGCAGATAGGAATCCTGGCCGCCGGGACGGTGGAGCGCCTCTATCTCCTGGGAGAGATGTCCGGCGCCATTGCGCGGGGCGCCATGGCCGGCGGGCTTCCCGCCTCTTCAATACTCGTTGCGAAGAGCCACGGTGAGATTATTGACGATGCGATCCGTTTTTTCGCCAAGGGTGACTGCGTCATCGTGAAGGGGTCGCGCGGCATGCGGATGGAAAACATTGCTGAGGGAATCCGTAAAGCCTTCCGCTCCGGTATGGTGAAAGGGGATGTGAACTGATGTTGTACCATTTTCTATATCCGCTGGCATCCGACTTTCATTTTCTGAATGTCTTCAAGTATCTGACGTTTCGGACCGTCTATGCCGTAATAACCGCCCTGGTGGTCTCCTTTCTCCTGGGACCGTGGGTAATCCGGAAACTTCAGTCCGTTCAGATGACCCAGGTGATACGTACCGACGGTCCGGAATCCCACCTTCAGAAGCAGGGCACGCCGACCATGGGCGGCGTGCTGATACTGGCCGCCATTATCATCCCCACCCTTCTGTGGGCCGACCTGTCCAACAGGTTCGTCTGGCTGGCGCTCGCCATAATTGCCGGTTATGGGTTGATCGGTTTCGTGGACGACTACAAGAAGGTGGTGGAAAAGAATCCCAAGGGGCTCTCCCCCCGGCAGAAGACCTTCTTCCAGGTACTGCTCGGGCTCCTGGTGGGCGCGGCCCTTTATTATACGCCCGGTTTTTCCACGGAACTGACCATTCCGTTCTTCAAGAACCTTCGTCCCGACCTGGGGATATTCTATATACCCTTCGTGATGCTGGTGATCTTCGGGGCAAGCAGCGCGGTGAACCTGACCGACGGCCTGGACGGCCTTGCCATAGGACCAGTTTCAATTAACGCGGGAACATACATGCTCTTTACCTACATTGCCGGCAACATCAAACTTTCCGGGTATCTGCAGATCCCCTATGTGCCCGGGGCCGGTGAACTGGCAATCCTCTGCGGCGCCATGGCGGGCGCCGGCCTCGGTTTTCTCTGGTACAATTCCTATCCCGCCGAGGTGTTCATGGGCGATGTGGGATCCCTTCCCCTGGGCGGGGGGCTGGGCGCCGTGGCGGTGATTACCAAGCAGGAGATCCTGCTGGTGATTGTCGGTGGCATCTTCGTTATCGAGGCCCTTTCCGTGATCTTCCAGGTCGGTTCCTACAGGTATCGCGGCAAACGGATCTTCCGCATGGCGCCCATCCACCATCATTTCGAGCTGAAGGGCGTTGCCGAGCCGAAGATCATCGTCCGGTTCTGGGTCATCACCATCATCCTGGCGCTGATTGCCTTTTCGACGTTGAAGATACGATGAAGAGCAGGTACGAGGTACGAGGAGAACAGCGAAAGGCAAAGGGCGAAGGATTAAGGGCATAAGACGCATGACAATGTGGAGACAACAGCCGGCCCCTGGTCCCCAACCCCGGAATAAACCTAAAACCGGCAGTTGGAGGTATCCGTAGAGA
>CAZFCG010000047.1:0-28561 GCA_964517595.1 uncultured Geobacter sp.
CCAGACAGTTGGACACCGCCTGCCCGAAAAAGCCGGGCTGGCGGGTCAACTGCCGAGCCGTTATCAATCAATATCGAAAACATCATGAACTTCCGAAACTCTATACAGCCTTGGAGTGCCAGCGATTGTTTCTACTGTGGCATCTACGACAAATGCCCTTCTGAACAGATTGGCTTTATCGGATAAGACTTTTGATTTTAATTCTTCAGTGGTAAAAACGGTTTTTACTGGGCCGGAGTGGATGCTTTCAATAATCGCCTTGTCACCCGTGGTGCTGGAAAGATCATTTCTCGCTTGATACAAATACATGAGAACTTGAGTATGTGGTTTCGTATCCGGTTCTTTCAGTTTTTCTATTTCCTTACGTGCGGAGTTTTGGGCAGCATTAGCCTCAAGAGAATTCATATTGAGATTTACGGTAACATTACCGGTAACGCTTATTGCGCCAATATTGAACTGAGAACTTTTATCTTTGGCGATTGGCTCCACAATATTAGAAAGATTCTGATAAGTTGATTTTTCAATAACATCTTTAGGTTTATCTGACTTACCAGTAAGAAAACCATAAATATCATTAAGATATTTTGCATATTTAACCACAGTTGCAGCATGTTCAATAAAAGGTAATGCCATTGGAGAACAAGCAACTAAATCAGTAATAATGCTTCCAGTACGAATTTCTTTAATATAAAGCTTCACACAATCCGGGTCTAACGAGCTCTCATTTTTCACCAAGAACTTTTTATATTCGTCAGCAAGACTGCTCAAACTTAAAGTCAAATCCATTAACTCAACAGGTTCGGTGTTTTTTATTTCAATCGTCATTTTCACTTCTTCACCCACTTTGCACCCCCGAATTAGAGTAATTTCGAAGGCATATTAGTATAAAAAAGACGGAATTAAAAGTTGATAACAAAGCGCAGCAGCAGGCGGGATAAAGCCCCGCTGCTGTGCTCTCAGCCGTTAATGGAAGAAAGAAAAATGACAACCCACTGACACAGGGGCAAATAAAGCTAACAAAAAAATGATCCGAAAAAAAGAAGGAAGTGAAAAAGACTGAAACAGGTATGTAAGAGGAGAAAAAGCAAAACTGATTAAGGGGCTGAGTGCCGATAAGTTACAATTACTGTCAACGGTACACTTCCCGGCGGTGCGCTACCTTCACGACCCAAACAGTAAGTTCATTATCCTGTATGGAATAGATTATTCGGTAATTCCCCTGACGGATACGATATCGTTCCTGCCCGGAAAGTTTTTCACTACCTACCGGACGGGGATTCTCGGCGAGCATTCCGATGCGCTCCATGATACGCATAAGGTCTTTTGAAGGTATGGAGTCAAAATCCTTTCTGACGGACTCCTTGAAAAGGATGCTATATGCGGCCATTGGCTTTTAGCTCTTTCAGCATAGCTTCATACGTAACCAGCGGCTCGTGTATCCGCTCATCAAAGGCGGCCATATCCTCGGCATCCTCTGACAAGGCGAGTCGAACAGCATCGTTGACTATGTCCGACACACTTCTGGATGTTTCTAGTGCCTTGTGGCGCAAGGTTTTATGAATGGCAGGGTCGAAATAGATTGTTGCACGTTTGGCAAGATTTCCCATGATTGTTGCCTCCTACAAAAAATAATAGCGCTATAGCGTCATGACGTCAACTATCTTTTGTCAGTTGGACCTGATGTTAGCCCTCGAAATAGGATATGAAACAAAGTGATGTCCCAACTCGCGGCTAGACCGGCCCCCTGAAAAACAGGGCCGGTCAGCCTTGTGTTACGCGATTAAAAAGATACCCAAAAAAGGAATAGAACCACCCTTCAAGATCATGTATCATTGCACGCTAAGAAAAAATGTGGAGCTAATCCGATGATGGCACAATACCAAAAGCCAACATGCCTTGATTTTTTCGCTGGAAGCGGACTGGTGGCGGAAGGATTAAAAGACTTCTTTCAAACGGTCTGGGCCAACGATATCTGTGAAAAGAAGGCCAAGGTTTTCTGCGCGAACCATAGGAAGGAAATTTTCCAGCTTGGTTCAATTGAGAAAGTTCATGGAAAGGACGTTCCAAGCGCTGTATTGTCCTGGGGAAGCTTCCCCTGCCAAGATCTATCCCTTGCCGGGAATATGGGAGGACTTTCCAGCTCAAGAAGCGGGTTGGTCTGGCAGTGGCTCAGGGTCATGGATGAGCTTCCCAAAAAACCGCCGCTGGCGGTTGCAGAGAATGTGGTGGGGCTTGTATCTGCTGAAAAAGGAGAGCATTACCGCAAACTACATAATGCACTTGTTGAGCGCGGATACAAAGTTGGCGCAGTTATTCTCGATGCGGCCCTCTGGGTGCCGCAGTCCCGTAAGAGGGTCTTTGTAATCGCGGTAGACAAGCGCATTCCAACGGAAAATTTTGAAACATATCACCCCACATGGTGCCATCCCGACGCTATTGTTCGAGCGGCTGAAGGTCTCCCAGATTGGGTTTGGTGGAACCTCCCGCGTCCGCACGTAAAAAGAGCGCGGCTTGAAGAGATTGTTGATTTCAATGCGCCTTGTGATGAACAAGAAAAGCAAGAACGTCTATTAAGTTTGGTCCCGGAAAAGCATAAAAGGTTCATGCAGCTTGCCGTGGAAAACGGCAGAAGCGTTTTCCCCGGCTATAAGCGGATAAGACATGGGAATCAAGTTTTGGAGTTGCGGTTTGACGGCATTGCAGGCTGCTTAAGAACACCGGAAGGGGGCAGCAGTAGGCAGTTTCTAGTGCTAAGGGAAAACGGCAGCTTCAAAACCCGCCTATTGACGATCAAAGAAGCGGCTTCTTTAATGGGCGTTAGCGAGGACTACAAGTTGCCCGGAACTTACAATGATGGCTATAAAGCCATGGGAGACGCAGTCGCAGTTCCTGTATCGCGTTATTTAGCGGAGAAATTGCTTTCACCCCTCGCAGACTTGGCGCAGAGAGAGGCGATAGATGTCCATTGAGAAAAAGCTCAAAGATTTCGCTCAGAAAAACCGGATGAAGGGCAAAGGCCCTCTTTGTGTCGCTCTTGTAATCACAAGACATGCCAAAAAACTCGGCATGCCCCTTGACCCAGAGGCGTTATTGACAGACGGCGGTGGGCAGGTCATGGGTTTGGGTAAGTCTGCGGTGCAATCGGTTCTGAAAGATCATGGCATTGACCGCGTACTAGCCGAAGAAGGAGGCCGCACTAGCAGAGGCAGTGTCGGCAACATGAGGAAGTACGTTGCTTTCCTCAACGCTCAATACGCGCAGGGCGGTTTTGATCTGGAAGTTGTCGAGTCGTGGTGGGCGGATCGCGTCAGAGATTTCTTTGCTGGGAAACCATTCGTACTGCGCTTTGACGCATCCAAATCTCTACGAGCAGTAATCCGAGATTTGCTGTCACAAGCCCAAAAGCGGCAAGAGCAAGACAACGGGTCAACATTCGTAGGAGCAATGCTTCAGCACCTTGTCGGTGCGAAGCTGAATCTGCTTCTTGAAAATCCCCTCCAACATCATGGCGCGTGCGTCGCAGACGATGTTTCCGGTCGTGAAGGCGATTTCATTGTCGAAGACGTGGCTATACATGTAACAACTTCCCCATCCGAAGCCTTGATACGCAAATGCCGTAGAAACCTGGATAACGGCCTTAAACCAATAATCATCACCACCCATCGCGGCTCATTGCTCGCAGAAGGCTTGGCCGAACAAGCTGGTATTGCTGAACGTCTCGACGTATTCGAGGCTGAACAGTTCCTTGCGGGCAATCTTTACGAGCTCGGCAAATTCGCGCAAGCCGGACGGCGAACCACGGCGGAGCAACTGATTTCCGAGTACAACGCCATAGTCGATGAGTGTGAAACCGATCCGAGCTTGCGAATCGACATCGCCAGATGACCGACATCTTTCCCAAAGGAAAGCGCAGTTGGATAATGAGCCGCGTCCGTGGGAAAGACACTACCGCCGAAATCAAGGTTCGCTCTCTAACGCATCGACTTGGCTACCGCTTCCGCCTCCACAGAAAAGACCTTCCTGGAAAACCCGACCTAGTATTCCTTTCACTCAGAAAAGTAATCTTCGTACATGGCTGCTTTTGGCACGGGCATGAGTGCGCCAGAGGAGCACGAACACCCAAAGCAAATAGAGAATATTGGATTGAAAAAATCCGAAAAAACATAGAGAGAGACCAGAAAAATCAAAACTTATTAAAATCTCTTGGATGGAGTGTCTTGACTGTATGGGAATGCGAGACAAAAGACGCTATGAGATTGGAAGAGACTATCAACAAATTCCTGAAAAGCGAAGACGCATAACAAGCGCCACGACCGGACAAGCCGGTCAGGCTTATAGCGTTGGCAGTCAATTCAGGAGCTCGTAAAGACGTAATACATTGGAGACCAAATCCATTATGCCCATAAAACACATCTCTTCCCTTGAGCAGAACATAGAGTCGCTATCAAAAATAGTGGCCGCTGCTTCGAAGTTTGGAGTTCTCCTTGGTGGCGCATGCGTTGTTGGCTATTCGCTGAGATTTGACCACTTTCCACAAGACTTATCAGTTGGAGATGGATTGCTGTTTTTAACGGCAGCGGCATGTTTCGGAGTTATCTATGTATTTTTCACGGCGAGCTTGGTTGCCTTAGGAATATCACTCTCACCTGCCGTTCGCATGCTTATACGCCTGTTTGTATGGGTTGCAAATTCCTTACGACGAAAGCGAAAAATTCGCCAACTATACGAGTTTGCGCCCTTTGAGTGGTTGGCCGTCCCATTCTCACTTTTCTCAATAATCATCATTCTTGCACTCGGTAGCCGCGATCCAGTTATGTACTGGAGCTTGCCGCTACTTTCTATTGGATTGTACTTTTTCTATTCGATCTACAGATCCAGCGGAATCAAACTTAAGAAGATTGAAACTGTTTCAAACACAGTCCTCCACACGGCAGAAAAAGAGACTATTGTACAACTTGGAAACTTGCAGGATCTAAGAAAAGCTCAGCTTTTCAGTATCGCTACGATTTTCCTTGTCCCGCTAGCTCTGGGTGGTATCACCGGGCAATTACTCGATGCAGCAATGCGAATGGCGCATGTGCGGGTTGAAAAAGCAATCATTTATGTCAAGGAGCCATTTTCTTCTCTAATTTCGAAATCAGCTGTCGCAACGAACCGAAACAGTCCTGTTGGATATACTGCATTTGATAAAATTTCTGTGCTTTTCAAAGGATTCGGGAAAACTACGGTAATCTCTTTTCAAGATGGGAGCACTATCAGAAATCTTGAGATACCTAACGACCAACTAATTGTTGAAGAGCAAATAACACAAAAAACCAAAAGCCCGAAATAAAACGAAACTCCAACCAGACAGTTAGACAATCATATGACGATGTTCTTGGGTACTTGAAATATAAGGGCGAATCGGTCGAAGAGGGATTCCTAGACGCACGGAAATCAGCAGGTGCGCTCTTGGGCTTCGACGAAGCTATAAGGCACTTTGTAAGTCAGGAGTTACCCGAACTTGACAGCATTAACTATGAAATTCCTGTTCGGATCAGAAAAGGCTCCTGGGAAGCTATCATTCCACAAACTATTGGAGACTGGATAGTCACAGGGTCGGGATTGGCTGCTACTGCATATTTAACCACTGCCGCGAAAGAATTGGCAAAGAACGATTTTAAAGATGTGTCCCTGAAAAAAGTCTTTATCAAGGCATTTAAAGCAATTCAGTGGTTTATTACCATTGGGAAGCACCTTAGAACTTTGAAACAAAAAAGATTCGAAAAAATTAAGTTTACTGAAAACAATAGACTTATTGGAATACCTAACGAAAAAGGTGAATATCTATACGTACCAAAAGAGTTCCTTGATTTGTACGAGTCATGTAATTCTAAGCTTCTTGAGGAAGTTGCCAAGGTTATAGAGACTGACAGGATACTTGTAGTTGGTGTTATTGAGGACAGCGTGCCAGAAGAAGTAGAAATAACTACCAAAGATAAATACATTTTTTTATGAAGAAGATACAGAAGAAGTCTTGTTTCCAGAACTTACGCATGGCCTGAAGGTTGATCTTGAGGGGGACATTACACGAGGAAATGAAAACACTAACAGTTTAGGATTTCGGTATGACGGCCACATTTTAACTATCATACCCGACAGAGGTAGTATAGTCAGGTACAAGCACACTCTATTTCTGAAATGCGTTGTAAGTGGCCGTATTAGTCGGGTGGATAAATTTGGAAACATCACGTGGTAATTCCGAGGACACCAATCGCAATTATTCCATGACCTATAAACAGCATAAAATTTGTGTCCGCACATGTCACGCACCGCTCGCATCATAGCAGTCAGAAGACCTCATCACCTTACCCAATGCGGAAACCGGAGAATTACCACCTTCTTTCGGGACGAAGATTACCGGGAAGACATCTCGCTGATGGCCGGGTGACGCCGAAAGTGCGGCGTGGAAACCTGGGCGTATTGCCTTACCCCCTGTGTCGATGCGCCGCTCAATGGTTGTTTCGCAGGCCATTGACCATACTCCGGGGATTTCCAGAATACATGTTGCAAGTAAAAAAGAAACGCGACGAGTTGCAACTGCGAGGCGCCAACGGTATTTCACCGGTGGCGGGATTGCCCCATCGAAATTCGGCAAACTCGCTCTTGCTCCCTCCTCAGAGACGGAGACTTCCTCCGCAATCGTCCAAATTCCAGGAAATGGCGTCCCTCTTTGAAATGCGCGAATGACAGAGCGGATTCGGATTGTTTGCATTTTGAACCAGCAACCCGAAAATACTACCCATGCGCCGGCATCCGGGGACAAACAACCCATAGCACCCCAAGAGCCCCACAAAGTTCAGTAATTCTAGTTAACAATTTTCTTGTTTGTTTTTTTTAAATAACATAATATCTGTATCCACGAACCTCGTCCTTTAACACTTTGAGTATTAATTCGAAAAATCCACACCCCTCTTTCGGTGGGGAAGCCTCCGGTATATACGGACACAGGGAGAGGACCGAGCAACCATGCCCTTTCATCCCATCTCCAAACCATACGCGCCTCTCCCGTGACCCAGTCTCACCATATCAGTCTCCGCCCTATGACTATTCCCGCGAATAGTTTTTTCCGAAGCATTCCACTGTACGGAATCATGTCCGGTTTCCGTGATGCGCGCGCGTCCCATCACATCGCGCCGGAACCTCCGGCATGGACGCAGCATTTCTCCGCGCCACATGGTAAACCCCACATCATGAAAGGAGGAGTAAACAGATGAAAAAACAAGGAATATCACGGAGAGAGTTTCTGAAGGCCGGGGCCGGAGCCGCGGCCGGCATCGTGACAGCATCTTTGCTCGGGTGCTCCGGCGGGTCGGACGGAGGGACGGGAAACAGCGACGCTTCGCCCAACCAGGCATGGTCGTACCATGGCCAGAAAGGGATAACAGCCGCCTATCAGCCAACGAACAGCACTCTGTACCGACAACTCCTTCCCAGCGTTTTCGACATGCCGGACACCCTGCAACTCGTTCTTTCCATCATTTCCTATTCCGATGTCACCCAGCCATTGGTTCCGTATTACGAGGGCTTTGCGATGCTTGCGTGCAAATACCGAGGACAGGCCTGTCTGCACACCCTTACCATGCCCGTAACCGACAAGACGGCCAATGACGTCGGAATCGCCTTCGGCTTTCCCAAATATATCGCCGAGAGCATTGTTCTGAGGTCCGGCAACGGCACATGGATCGGAGAAGTAAAGCAGCGGGGAAGAAGTGTGATGCGAATGACATTTACACCGCAATCGGAACTGCCCCCGTTCAACAGAAGCAACCCGGGCCCCTCCTATATCAATCTCGTGCCGCCCGGCATCGGCCCGGCTGTCGTTGCGGTGAACATCAGGGGGAAACAGCTGGTACGCACAACGACAGGCTCTGCCAAGGTTGAAGTCAGTTCGGGCGAGTCATGGGGCGCCCTCCTGGAAGGCGCTTCTCTTGTTGGGGCTCAATTTGACGAAATAACCGGGAACTGGACGCTGGTAAGCGGTGATGAGCTGAGATCAGCGGTTGTAAGCATCGTGAAGATAAAAAACGGCAGAACCGACCAGGCGGTTGAGGAGGCGATTGAACTTCTGGGAGGCATCGGCGCGGTGACAGCGGGCAAACAGAAGATCATGCTGAAGCCCAATCTTGTTTCCGACAATCCACGCTCCACTACCAATCCTGAAGTAATCAGGGCTCTTGCCAGCCTCATGCAGGGTGCGGGAAAAGAAGTTTCCATCGGTGAAGGATCGGCGGCCTGCAGAAACTACAATATTCTGAACGGCGTGGTGTATCGGACAAGAAACCGGGACACACTGGACGCAATGCAGCAGCACATATTCGATGTCCTGGGATATTCCGAGATCGCCCGCTCACTGGGAATCCCTCTCGTCAATCTTCATTCGGGAAATATGGTCGAGGTGGATGTGCCCAACGGCTTCGTCTACGACAGCATTGCCCTGCATCGTTCATTGATCGACATCGACATGCTTTGCTCCGTCCCCATGATGAAGACTCACAATCTGGGAGGAGTGACCCTGGGAATGAAGAACCTTATTGGTTTCCAATTCAAAAACGAGGAATTCATTGGCCTGGCAAGAAACTTTTCCATGCAAAAGTTGACCGCGCAGGTCACCCGAAGGGTGAGGCCTGAATAAAGGAGATATCAATGAAACCGCGTATCAATATGATTACACTGGGAGTTGCGGATTTAAAAAAGTCAGCTGAGTTTTACGAAAGAGGGCTCGGTTTTCCAAGAATGCCATTTGAAGGAGGGGCCGCCTTCTTCAAATTAAACGGGTCATGGTTGTCATTGTACCCGTGGAATGAACTTGCTGAAGATGCCACTGTCAATGCAAATGGATCTGGCTTTCGAGGCATTACAATAGCTCATGTAGTATCAAGCAAAGAGGAAGTCCGGGAGGTTCTGAGCAGAGCTGTGCAGAGTGGTGGAATACTTGTCAAGCCGGCACAGGATGTTTTTTGGGGTGGCTACTCTGGATATTTTGCCGACCCTGATGGCCATTTGTGGGAGGTGGCCTGGAATCCTCATTTCTGGCCTGGCCCAAAGGACGATGACAAAGAATGACATTAAGTGATGCAGTGAACCCGCACACCCTCAGGATGTTGGCTGAAATATGGAAAAGAGTACGATCTTCATCCGCCCATAGAACGAGAGACGAAGACTACACCAGCGTACCCATCGGTTGATTTACCCGCTCCATGTCGATGAGTATGACAGGCGTCTTGGGCGTAAACGAAGCCCGCAGTTTTTTCCCGTCTTCACTCATGAGCAAGGATAGACCGGCGCCCGGTGAAAATTTTTCAGTCATCTTCGGCCCCTGTAGCCGTCTGCCATGAGCATCACCCCCGCGGTTGCCCGCTGAAAAGGACTTCATGTCCTTTAGAGTAAGATTCTTCCTTTTGTATCGGAACTTTTCAGCTAAACTTTAGTTTGTGGAATTCTTGGAAAAAGCTAAGGAAACTCACTAGCTTTAAAAACCAGTGATACGCACCAGTTTTTGCCAGATTACCATAGATTCAATGCGGTAATATGGGGGATGTCCCGAATCATTCGGGGGATGTCCCGAATCATTGGATTATTCGGGATAATGTGCTTTTTGACGTAGATTCCGTGCAATGCTATGCTTGAGACATTTATTGAACAGTTTGCGGGGACTCCACGCCTTTTTCCCTGATTGCCACATTTTGAGGGGAATCCAGCCGCTGCCGCCCGCCGATGGAGGAGAATGATGACCAGATTGCTGACAGGAATATCCCGGCCGGATTGCACGCGGGAACCAGTGTGCTTTTCGAGGATGGGACGCCAGCAGGCGCCGCTTCCCCGGCTTTTAGCCGACTTTTCGGAGAAATTGCCTATCTTCCGCTTTCGAAAGAGGATGTGCGCCTTTGCTCCGGTGGTTCTGGGATTTGTTCTGATAGTCTTTTCGCCGCAGGCCGCGACATGTGAAGACGATATTTTCAGGGTCAGGACTGACTTCTCGAAAGAAGACAGCGGCCTTTCCGACGTCATGATTAAAATCCTTGATCCGCCCGATTTCAAGAAGGTCCCCGTTGGCAAGCTCAGGAAATCCTCCCATGTAATGCTCGATGTCGTCTCGGTGAAACGTAACCAGATTATCGATCAGGATGCCTGGTTCGCCGAGCACTCCCTGGTTCAGCCGGACAATAATCTTGCCGTTGATGACCCGAACCTGAGGAGTTTTCGCGGATTAAAGCTTAACAACGTCATTATCGATGGTGAACGAAGGCTGCTGTTCTATGGTCCCGACAACTCTTCGAGCTGTCTGCTCCTTTCACAGCGTCTTGACAACGGGAAGCTGGAATACGCGCTGGACTTCTCCAGCTACTCCTATGCGCCGAGATATGTCACCGCGGACAGGGATTTTGTGTTCCAGCAGATCAGATGGGCGACCCGGATCGGCGATGTCCTTTATGTGTCCCATGGACATAATACATACGCGAAGAGCTCGTTCGGCATGAATGCCTATGTTTCGGCCATCGACCTCGTAAGCATGAAAGCGCTCTGGCACAGTTCGCCACTGGTAAGCAATGCTTATAATTTCCAGGTTTATGGTGACTATCTCATCACCGGCTACGGGTTTACCGCCGAACCCGATTTTCTTTTCCTGTTGCGCCGCGACACCGGCGAGGCCGTGGCCAGGATCCCGGTGAAGAGCGGACCTGAATACATATTCCGCAAAAACGACCGGCTCTTCGTCCGTACCTACGATACTGATTACGTATTCCGGATTCTTCAAAGGCGTTGAACGAGGAGTCGAGCGGGTCCGGCAGATGCTCCATTCACTTGAGAGCCAAGGGAAAGCGGGGAAAAACTGGAAGCGGGTCCCGGGCGCGAATCACGGAGAAGATGGACGTTCCTTTGTTTTGAACCGGAACTGAAGCGGTAATCACATCCGCGGAATTCATTGGGCCTATGGCAAACGACATCCTTAGATATGAAGATTATTTTTTCCCTGGGACGCGTATCCAGGTGGAGATCCCGCTGCCCGGTGAAAAGGTCTTCCGGGACGATGCCGAAGTCGTCTCGCTTCATCACGATCTTCTTCAACTCCGGCTGTCCAGGACAATTCTTCCCGAATCGGCAATTCTGAATATCGGAACGCCCCTGCACGTCCGGACCGGGAAAAAAGGTGTCGGCTTCAGGTGCCGGGGCATTGTGCTCGAATATGGCCGGATGTCCGGCCTGTTCATCCGCCTTACCGGAGAAATCCTTTCCTGCAACGATCGCGAATACTTCCGCATCGACGTTTACATCCCTCTCGGCTACCGGGCTTGTGCCGGTGAGGCTCACGGGGAAGCGGAAGACGGGACAAACGCGGAAGGCCTTGCAGGTCTTCCGCAAGGGGAGAATGGCGAATCCCTATCGGAAACGGGACGGAATATGCCGCTTCCCGTGGCCGCCAATCTGAGCGGCGCCGGGGTGAGGATCCATATTCAGCATCGCTTCCACATCGACCAGTTGCTGAAACTGACACTGTTCCTCCCGCCGGAGTTCGGGGGCGCCATAACCCTTACGGGTCAGGTGGTATATGTCATGCTGATGGGTCGCCCGGGCGATACCCGCCGGATATTCGACACCGCCCTTCGTTTCGTAGATGTAGAAGAGCAGCAAAGCGACAGCCTGGTAAAGTTTATCCACAGTATGCAGTTGGAGCAGTTGAGAAGGATGAGGGAGCATTCTTCGCCGCATCCGGCCGATGAACCGGAAATAACGGGCTGGAGCGGGTTTTCCCGCCGAAAAAGGGTTATGCTCACGCTCTGCGCGGCTTTATCGGTCGCACTCCTTGCCTGGATTGTCTTTGCCCTTGCCGGTTATTACAGCTCCGGAAAAAAGGGTAAAATCGAAAAAACCTTTGAAGAACAGATCAGAAAGCTTATCAACCGGCGGTAATCGCGCCTTATCTTCACCTTGCGCCTGGCCTTCCCTGACGAATAACAGCCGTGGATGACGCTCCCCTGGTCAGTGCAGCCGTTCCCGGCAACATGCCTCCTGTTCGGGGCTGCCGATGAAGATCAGCGTCATGTCGCGGGTGATGACCGTATCCGGGGACGGATTTACTATCGGCTCAACCCCTTTACCCTGTTCCAGCGCAATGACGGTTCCACCGCTTGTCTCCCTGATGCGGCATGAGCGGATGGTTTTACCGTGCATGGAATCGGGGACGGGATGGCGGTAGATGTGCATTCCTTCCGAGAGAAAGATGGAATCCTTGTTTTCCAGTATGTTCATCAGGATATTGGCGCCCACCGATGTGTTGGACACCACGAAGTCGGCGCCTGCCGTGTAGAGCTGGGCCACGTTTTCCTCGCGGTTTGCCCGGGCGACGATGCGGATATGCCGGTTCAGGTGGCGACTGGCAAGGATAAACAGGATATTGGTGCTGTCGTCGTTGGTGGTGGCTATGAGCCCCTTTGCCCGGTCTATAGCGGCGTTCTTCAGGATGGTCCGGCTGGTGGCGTCTCCGATGACGACCTCGTGTTCCGTACACCCGGGATTGGTTTCCCGGTCGATGAGGACGAACGGCACCGACCAGTGCCCCAGGAAACTGGCGGACGAACAGCCGATGCGGCCATGGCCGATGATCATCACCAGGTCCTGGTCCGACGTCTCTCCGGTAAGTTCTTCCAGGGTTTCCAGGTTCTCGCGGGTTCCCACCACCACGATAACCGATTGTTCGGCGAGGAGAGTATCGCGGTTCGGTATGACGATCCTTCCTCTCTCCCATACCCCGACGACGGCGAGACCGGTCTGTTCGCGGATGCGCGCTTCCAGCAGGGTCTTGTTGGCGAACGGCGTGCCGTGTACCGGCAATTCTGCGATACGCAGCTTGCCAAGGGAGTCCAGAACATGGGCAAACGCCCCCTTGGTAGTGGCCCTGATGGCCAGGTAGCGGCCCAGGATCTTCTTCAGGGGGACCACCTGATTCGCTCCGGCCAGCCGGAGAAGTTCCGCGTGGTAAGGCTCGTCGAGCAATGTCGCGATGGGAGTGGAGCAGAGGGAACGCACCGTAAGGGTAATGTTGACATTCTCCTTGTCGCCCAGGTTCAGGATGATGTGACGCGCCTGCTCAACCTTCAGCTTCCTCAGCACCCTGGCGTCTGACGGCTCGCCGTACACCGCCCTGATACCCTCGTCTTCCTCCAGACGCCGGACTTCCTCGAAGCTGGAGATCACCAGGAAGAAAGGTATTCCGCGAACCTGGAGCTTGCGGACCAGCTCCCTGGTGATCGGGTCAAGGCCGCAGATGACTACATGACCGCTGGTTCCGACAGGCACTTCCAGAAGCGGGTGATAGCGGAGCATATCTTCTATCCAGGGGGCAAGAAACAGGCTGATGACGCCGAACGGCAGGAGGATGAGAAGAAACATCACGCCGGACAGGGTTACGATTCCGGCAAAGATATAACCGGCGTCGGAGTGGAATGTGATGTCACCGAAGCCCAGCGTGGTCATGACGGTTATCACCCAGTAGATACCGGCAGTGAAGGAGAATTCGCGCCCTTCAAGATGCAGCATCAGATACTGGAACAGCTTTGCGTAGACCAGCACCATGCACACGAGGAAGGTGCAGTATGCAATAAGGGTCTTCAGGTGCTTGCGGGCGGAAATACCCGCTATATAGGCGATCTCTCCGGAGATGGGTCTCATGAAACCTCCGTGGGCTGCAATGGTGGATGGGTGATGGCGGGCGGCAATCGCCTTCGCGTTCATCACGGTTTCAGGGTTTACTATGCCATTCCCGGTATGGGGGCGCAAGGCTCAATATGGGTGGCCGGCGATTGGTTGATGGGCTAATTCCCCGGGAAGCCCTTCTTTCGCCGGTGTCCCGGGAAGGCTGGACGTTCCCGCGAAAGGAGCAGGGGAAGGTGTTCAGCGGAAGTTATTTCACTTGACACCCCTTTTGCTTGCGTCTAAATTTACCAAATATTTTTCATACAGTTACGATAAGAGCAAACCCGGGGTAACCCGGTGACGCAAAGCCTATGGGTCCATCAGATGGACAGCCGGGTTGCCGAAGAACTGACAGCGAATATTCCCCCTGTCTTCGGCTCGATGACGGGGGTTCGTCTTTGTGGAACCCGGTACCGTGGGGCGCATCAATCTAATGTCGCCTGACATGGATGAGAGTGCCCGGAGAAAGGCGCAGGAGGCCGCAAAGCATGGATGATAAAAGTCCGCTTGAAACACCGTACCCTGAACCCGATTTCTTCGACGACAACGGGCATGGTTTCTTTACCCTCTCAACGCTTGCGAGGCAGATGGGCGTTACGGAAGAAGAGCTGGAATCTATCGCGGAAGAGATGATGCGGATGGAGAATTGCGATCTGTACTAGCCCATCTTTAACACTTGTTTGTCCTTTTCATCCTCAGCTATGGGACGTCACGGATTCAGGTTTATGAAAACATCGGTTCAACAGCCGCAGAAATTTGTAAATCAATCGGGATCGTCAGACGGACTTTTTTTCAATACTTGAAGCAGCAGAAAGGAAAAGACATACATATTTCTTAAATTAGTGATGACAAATCCGAACAGTCTCAGTCGCCTGAAGACTTTTTAAGGAGTTATCCATGTTGAGCGGAAATGATGAAAAGATGGGTGTTTGTGGGCTATTGAGAGTTTCTGTTGTGTCTATTTTTGCGTTTATACTACTTGCCGGTTGCGGCAGCAGTGCCAAGACCCAACTCGCGGCGCCAATCAACTATTCACGCCCCCAAAGCTGGGTCATGTTGCCTAAAGAGGCGGCGCAACCAGTCGACCTCTTCTTCCTTTATCCGACAACCTACAATTCGACTCAGCCCCTGACCTCAACGTGGTCCCGGGGATGGAACCAGACGCTTGAGCAGGCGCTCTCAGATCAGGTCATCATCCCCCAGACAACCTCAAAGGTCAGTGTGTTCACAAAGGCGGGTGTCAATGTCTATGCGCCATATTACCAACAGTGCTCAGGCCTTGATGTGCTGAATGCGCTGCTTTGGCAAAACACGCCCGGCAACACAGAGGTCGCGAACCAGGCAATGGAGGTGGCGTACAAGGATGTATCCGACGCATTTGACTACTACCTTGAGCATTACAACAAAGACGCGCAGGGCAAACCACGTCCATTCATCCTGGCTGGCCACAGCCAGGGTTCGAACCTGATGCTCTATCTGCTGGAACGGAAGTTCAGCAACCCGGCGCTCAGGAAACTGCTGGTTGCGGCCTATGTCATTGGATGGTCGGTAACCTCTGACGATATGGCCAGTTATCCAGAATCGCTGCAGGCAATCGGTATTTGCACCGACAAAACGCAGACCGGCTGCATTGTCACCTACAACACCCAGGAGACACCCGGGGACTGGTCGCAGGTTTCAGGAAGTTCCCGCGGAAAGATGGAGGTCACAAGGAAGAACGCATGGAGCGTGAATCCTTTGACCTGGATTGCCACATCTCCTGGCGAAGTGGGCCCTGCCGCCCCGGCATCTGCAAACCTTGGCGCACTATTCTATAAGGGGATGCTGCCGGGCGCTCCGGATCAAAGTATCTTCAAGCTCGACCAGACAGGTAACTATACCTATGAGATGAATAGCTTCATTGGCGCGCAAAGCAACAACGGCGCGCTGGTGATCAACCCGGACAATCTCCCTTCGCCGGCTACCTGGTTAAACCTTCTATCCCCATACAACACCCGGCCAGGCTGGTATCACGGTTACGACTATTCCTTCTTCTATCGTAATCTTGAGCAGAATACCGTCGACCGGGTCAAGGCGTATACCAACCGTTCCTGAAGACCTACCCAAACGCTGGAATTGGGTATTTCAGCAACACCGGGAGGAATACAAAACCAGTCGTTTGACACAAAATCACACAAATGTAGCGCCACTCAATTTTTTTACATGCCTTATCATGTGGGTATTACTTAAGTTATTTCTGGTAGCGCTGAATGTGTACTAGCCTCCCTTGTGAGAGTCGGTGCAGGCCGCGTACCCGCACACGATCGGCCCAGAATGGAAAAAACGGCCCGACCACGTCCATCGCGCAACCGGAATAGGCTGATGCGCCGCTGTTGTCCCGATAGCAGTTCAGCCTCTTCGCCCGGTTGACCATCTCCTCTGTATTTTTAATGAACTCGTTACGCAAGGCCCCGCATTCGGCCTCTGACATGCCTTGCCTCGCCACCGGCGGGGAGGCCTGCCCCCGGAGACTTGTCCTCGTGAGCTGGTCAGCTCCCCTTGAAGCCCCCGTAGCGCTCGTATAACCCATTATCCACGGTCCTTTGAACCGGAAAACCTTCTTCCGGCAGGATCGGGAGGAAGTTCAAGGGGCGTTCCCGTTTTGCGGCCACTCCGGGGCGGCAACGTCCGTCCCTGTCACAGCGCCAGCTCGGGCAGTTCCTGACGGTCCATGCCCTGGCGTCCTTCTCACCAGAAAAACCGCTCTTCATTATCCAGTGACTCTCCAGGACAGGCATGGAGTCTATGCAAATTGATTTCCATGCGTAAAAGATATGGAAATGATATGTCGGAGAAATTTACACTTTCTTTTGTGTGCTTATACTTTTTATAAAAATGCTGTTTATTATTAAACATTTAAAGTCTGGATCGGATATTGCTAATGATTTTGCATTTTATATTTTATGAAAAGGAGACAATGTATGAAAAGCATGTTGAGAAAAACGTTATTGGGAATCACAACTGTTTTGCTGTTGGCGGGAACGGGCCATGCTGTTGATTATGACTATTCCGGGAATCTGCCGTACCACAACAGCGTCCTGTCTTATTCGTTCACCACCAGCGGCAGCAGTACCGTCACCCTTTTCAGCTCATCCTGGGATGAAGGCAACTTTGATCCGATGCTGGGACTATGGGATGGCAGCGGAAACCTTCTTTACTGGCAGGATGATGGTGGGAATGTAGGGACGACTGCTTCAAATGGAGTCGAATATTCTCATGGTGTATGGGACTCCTACTATTCGTACGATCTGGGAGAAGGCAGCTATTTTGTAACGTTAAGCACTTATTACAATGCTCCAAGCGGCGCCAACCTGAGTGACGGATTCAATTATGACAACGATAATCCAATCCCTGTTTCATTGTGGGAACAACCGGCAAACGGCATCAGGAGTGATTATTATTCGTTCCACATCCTCGGCGTCGAAAGCTCACAGGACAACAACGCCGCTGTGCCGGAACCTTCAACTTTCATCCTGCTGGGCGCCGGGCTGGCCGGACTCGGTCTTGTGAGAAAACGTTTCAGAAAAGCATAAAAAGGCTGGATATCAACCAGTCATAATGGAGAAAGGAAAGGGGGATGCTTATCATCTCCCTTTCTTTGTTTCAGCCGCCAGAAGGCCGAATAAACTTCCAGTACACTGAAAAGGAAAAATGCCCCCCCCTTACGGAGAGGATTGTCTACGGCATCCGGATGACTACCTTCTGGACATCATATTCGCTTCCCCACTCATCCTCGATCATGCGCCGCAGTCCTGAAACCTGCGAGGGGCTCAACAGGCCTGGATCCACCGTGGTGCGGAAACGCCGCCGAACCCCGCTCGCCCGCACCAGGGCCGCGCTTTGCTGCGCGGCCTCACCGCTTTCGGCTACCCCCGTAATCCGTTCGTAGTCGGAGAAATGCGCCTTGATATCCATGCCGATCCAGTCCAGATAGGGAAAGAGAGGCGGCAGCGCGTCGGGGAACGCGCCGCCGGTGTGGAGCCCCACCAGGAATCCCATGTTTTTCGCCTCCTGGGCCGCCTGCAGAAGTCCGGGCTGCATGGTCGGCTCGCCGCCGCTGAACACCACCGCATCCAGCAGCCCTCTGCGCCCATGGAGAAAGGCCGCGATATCTTTCCATGAGAATATCCCGGGCGCCCCGGCGTCCAGCAGTTCCCTGTTGTGGCAGTAGCCGCACCTCCAGGGGCACCCCTGACAGAAGACCACCGCTGACATGTGATCAGGGTAATCGATGGTGGTAAAGGGGGTGAAGCCGCCGATCTTCATCATGGCGTGTCCGTCCACGGTGTTTCGCGGAAGAAGCGGCGCTCACGGTGCTCGGCCTTCTTGCCCGTGTTGAAGGATTCCACCGGCCGGTGGTAGCCCATGACGCGCGTCCAGACCTCGCAGGGCTGGGGATCGGGGTCGCACAGCGGGCACAACGGATGTTCCCCGGCCAGATAGCCGTGTTTCGGGCAGATGGAAAAGGTCGGGGTTACGGTAAGGTAGGGTATGCGGTAGTTTTCCAGTATCCGCCGCACCAGGCGATGGCAGGCTGACGTGCTGGACAGGGGCTCGCCCAGGTAGAGGTGAAAAACCGTGCCCCCGGTATACTTGCGCTGCAGCTCCTCCTGAAGCTCCAGGGCCTGGAAGGGGTCGTCCGTAAAGCCCACCGGTAGCTGGGAGGAGTTTGTGTAATACGGCGCCTCCGGGGTTCCTGCCTGAATGATATCCGGAAACCGTTTCCGGTCCTCCCGGGCGAAGCGGTAGGTGGTCCCCTCCGCCGGGGTCGCCTCCAGGTTGTACATGTTCCCGGTTTCCTCCTGAAAGGCCAGCAGTCTTTCCCTGACGTGATCCAGGCAGCGGGACGCCAGGTCCCTCCCTTGGTCCGTTGCGATATCATGGCTGCCGCCGGTGAAGTTGCGAACCATCTCGTTGACGCCGTTTACGCCGATGGTGGAAAAGTGGTTGCGAAGGGTGCCCAGGTAGCGCCGGGTATAGGGAAACAGCCCGGCATCCATATGGCGCTGAATCTCCTTGCGTTTGATCTCCAGGCTGGTCCGGGCCAGATCCAGAAGCTGATCCAGGCGGCTGAACAGGGCCACTTTGTCTCCCCGGTGGAGATGGCCGAGCCGGGCGCAGTTGATGGTCACCACGCCGATGGAACCGGTCTGCTCGGCGGAACCGAAGAGACCGTTGCCCCGCTTCAGCAGCTCCCGCAGGTCCAGTTGCAGGCGGCAGCACATGGATCGGACCATGTTGGGCGACAGCTCCGAGTTGAGAAAATTCTGGAAATAGGGGAGTCCGTAGCGGGCGGTCATGGCGAACAGCAGCTCCGCGTTATCGCTCTCCCAGGGGAAATCCGGGGTGATGTTGTAGGTGGGGATGGGAAAGGTAAAGACACGTCCCTTGTCGTCTCCGGCGGTCATGACCTCGATATAGGCGCGATTGATCATGTCCATTTCCGCCTGAAGCTCTCCATAGCTGAAAGGCGCCTCTTCCCCGTCAATCACCGGAACCTGGTTTCGCAGGTCTTCCGGGCATACCCAGTCAAAGGTCAGGTTGGTGAAGGGTGTCTGGGTGCCCCAGCGGGAGGGCACGTTCAGGTTGAACACCAGCTCCTGGATATGCTGCCGCACCTCTTCATAGGAAAGGCGATCTATCCGGACAAAAGGGGCCATGTAGGTATCAAAGGAGCTGAAGGCCTGGGCGCCCGCCCACTCGTTCTGCAGGGTGCCGAGGAAGTTCACGATCTGGCCGACGGCGCTCGACATATGCCGTGGCGGGCCGGCCTCCACCTTGCCGGCCACCCCGTTGAATCCTTCGGCCAGGAGCGTGCGCAACGACCACCCGGCGCAGTAGCCGGAGAGCATGTCCAGGTCGTGGATGTGGATGCTTCCGTCGCGATGGGCCTCCCCCACCTCGGGCGGATAGACATGGTTGAGCCAGTAGTTGGCAATCACCTTTCCGGACACGTTCAGGATCAACCCGCCCAGGGAATAACCCTGGTTGGCGTTGGCGTTAACGCGCCAGTCGGACTGCTCCAGGTACTCGTTCACCGACGAGGCCACATCCACCAGGGTCTTTCGATCCCGTCGCAGCTTGTGGCGCTGCTCGCGGTAGACAATGTAGGCGCGGGCGGTCTTGAGGTGGTTGGCCGAAATGAGGACCTGTTCCACCACATCCTGGATATTTTCTATATGCGGAGGGGTCTCGCCGAACTTGTGGCGCAAGACCTTCAGCACCTGCGTGGTCAGGAGAGCCGCCTCGTCTCCATCGAACTCTCCCGTGGCCTCACCGGCCCGCCTGACGGCGGATCGGATCTTGGCGGCCTCGAAGGGAACCACGACGCCGTCACGCTTCACCACTCTCCGCAAGGGAAATATCCGGGCCTCTTCAACCCATGCCGCATTATTCATGATCTTTTTCCTCCCTCATTTTATTCCGGTTGGCCGTTACCACAACCTCGTCCAGGCTCAGAGATTCCATCTCCAGGGCATGGGCCGGACCCGACAGCGCCATCCATCAAGGGATGACGCCAAACCATTTTGCGACGCCAGACATACAAATACCTCCCTCGAAGTAATCGGACGGAGCTGTATTCCGGCTGAGGGCGTTCTGCCATGGCCTACTCGCCGGCCTTCCCGGGACATTTCCCAGTGGCATGGATCGCGTCTTTCGCGAACGGGCTTTCGTTCCCATCACGGCTGCGGGGCAGCGGGGGTCTTGCACCCCTCTTCCTCGCTCCTGTCCGTAAAAATAGTGAAATAACGCTAGCGAATCAGGCGAGGAAGAACTCCCGCGCAATGCCGGGGCAGATGATGGAACGGAAAATGATCAGTGGTGTGTTTGACGGATAACGGAAAAGAATGAAACGGAGAAACGGATATGATCCCCGGCATGGTGGCCTCCCGCGAAGCGTGCGAATGGAGCGGTATTCCGGCTGAGGGCGTTCTGCCATGGCCTACTCGCCCACCTTCCCGGGAAATATCCCAGTGGCATGGATCGCGTCTTTCGCGAACGGGCTTTCGTTCCCATCACGGCTGCGGGGCAGCGGGGGTGTCTCACCCCTCTTCCTCGCTTCCATCCGTTAAGATTTACTGCGTTACTTCTAGCACCGCGGCGCCCGGTGTGTCAATGAAATAATCGGGAAACGGCACAAGATGTTGTGCCTTGAGACGCAATACCTCACAATATATACATTTTATGAAGGGAAAGCTCCAGGGAATGCAATGGTCCTGAATGGCGAAAAGGCGAGCCTGACACCGTTGGATTATGTTTCGATAATAATAGAAACAGATTGACACAAGGGGGTTGGTTGGGTATTTTAACTCGACACATATCGAATCAGGAGAAACCCATGCATGCAAATCAGAGTCTGGCGATAATGAAGGCCCTCGCGGACCAGTCGCGCCTGGCCATTGTTGGCTCCCTTCTGGAGCGGCCGCAGTACGTGGAAGAGATTGCGCAGCGGCACGGTCTTGCCCCGTCCACCGTATCCTTTCACCTTCGCAAGCTGGAGAAGGCAGGGCTCGTCAGCAGCAGCAAGGAGCAATACTACGTGGTTTTCCGGACTAACGACGGGGTTTTCAATACCACGCTGCGGGAGATCGTATCGGCCCATCCCGCGGGGAGGGAGTTGCAGGACGGACGGATGGAGGCTTACCGGCGCAAGGTGCTGGATTCCTTTTTCCGCAACGGGAGACTGGATAAGGTGCCGGCGCAGCACAAGAAACGCCTCATCGTGCTGGAACAGTTCGCGTTGCTCTTCGAGTCCGGTCACCGCTACGGCGAACAGGAAGTGACCGGACTCATCGTGCCCCTTTATGACGACTACTGCACCATCCGCCGCCTGCTGGTGGATGAAGGGCTGATAAGGCGTGACGGCGCGCTGTACTGGCGGGAGGGCGAACCGGCTGACGCCGGGGCCATGGCGATTTCACCTTCACCGGAAGCCGGAGAATCGGCAAAGGTTCACAAGGGATCTGTCCGGGCCATGATAAAGAGGATGTACAAACAGAACCGACCCGACATGGGCGTCTACCAGATCCTCAATACGGCAAACGGACGTATCTATGTGGGGAGCGCCACTAACCTGGAGGGGATACGAAACAGCAGACTGTTCCAGTTGCGCATGGGAAAGGTTGTCTTCAGCAGGGAACTTCAGAAGGACCTGGACCGATTCGGCGCGGAGAGTTTCGAGTTTTCCGTCCTCGAGGTCCTGCAAAACGCGGAAAAGGGAGCGAAAAGCGACCGTGACCTTGCTGCGCTATACATGCGCTGGCTTGAGAAGTTGCAGCCCTTCGGCGAAAGAGGCTACAATAGCTCCAAGACGTACCAGAGGGATGTGAACCGGCTGAGAAACCAGGGCGATGTTTAGTGTCAGGGAAGAAAAGAGGGGGAACAGGTCTTTGGTTTTGCTTTTCTAATCCATAACTCAACTTTCGCATCAAGGCGGTCTGGGGAAAACTGCCCCCCGCAAGAACCATATCATCACATTTACCCGTGGCGGCCGGACCCGCTCAGCACTATCTATCTCATGCCGGATGTCTGTGATAATCCGGCAGGCGCTTGCAAATATCACCTGCCGGATTCAATTCGTGTCCGCAAATGATACCATATTCTCGAACTCCCGCTGCCGAGCGTGTCATTTCTAGAGAAGATACGCCTGCTCGAAGGCCTCCCATATAGCATCTACGACTTTTCGCGCTTTTACGCAGTCACCGATAGAAACGAAGGGCACACCCTTTTCCTTCAGCATCTCCGATACTTCCGTTGCCGGCTGATACCCGACACAGGTAACTATCCTGTCGAAGCCCTTCGCCGTCTCCTTTCGGCCATCTTTCTCGAGAACAAGATCTCCTTCAGACGTCACTTCCCTGACCATTGTTTTCGTCAGAATCGTAACACCTTTTTCCGTGAGACGCTTCATCAGGAGCGCCCTTTCAAGTAGACCCACGTCTTTCGCGGCATCGTCCAGCATTTCGATTACGGTTACCTTCGCTCCCCTGTCCGCCAGCAGTTCCGCTGTTTCACTACCCACTGCGCCGCCGCCGATAACAGCGACATTCTTGCCGAACGGGTCGCCGGTCAGGATTTCCTCCGCTCCGAGGACATTCGGGTGATTAATACCGGGGATTGAGGGGATGATGGGCCGTGAACCGGTGGCGACGATGATGGCATCAGGTCTTTCCAGTTCAACCACCGCTTCATCAACGGTCCGGTTCAATTCGATCCGCACGCCGAGCTTCTCGACCTGCCGGACCTGGTATTCCAGGAGCTCGCCAAATTCATCCTTGAAGGGAAGGTTGACGGTCAGATTCACCAGCCCTCCCAGTTTGCCGCCCTGCTCGCAAAGCAGCACGTCATGCCCCCGCAGCGCCGCAATCCGGGCCGCTTCCAGGCCGCCCGGCCCGCCGCCGACAACCAGCACCTTCTTTTTCTCCGGCGCCTTCACCGCCAGATCATACTGCCACTCCCTGCCGGTCAGAGGATTCCCCAGGCAGCCGATAGCCATGCCCGCAAAAAGACGGTCGGCGCACCCCTGTTCGCATCCGATGCATCTCCTGATGTCTTCGAGTCGGCCGGCCTGGAGTTTCGAGGGATAGTCGGGATCCGCCAGCAACGCCCTTCCCGTGGACACCAGATCGGCCTTTTCCGATTCCAGGATATCCATGATAATGTCAGGGTCCTTCAGCCGGCCCGCCACGATGACGGGGATGGCGCCGCCAATCGCCTTTTTAATGGCCGCGGCATTTTCCACGTATACCCCTTGGGATATGGCCGCGGGCTGAATGATCATGGCCGCGGATTCATAGACCCCGCCGGTCACGTGAATAGCATCGATGCCGTTCTCCACAAGCATGCGGGCATAGGGCCCGGTATCCTCGACAGTAAGCCCGCCGGTCACGTACTCTTCAGCGCTCATGCGGTATAACACGGGAAAGTCGCTGCCTACCCGTTCCCTGACTTGTTTCACTACCTCCAGGGGGAAGCGGGCCCGATTGGCAAGAGGGCCTCCATACTGGTCCGAGCGGTGATTGCTGTAAGGCGACAGGAACTGACAGAGAAGATAACCGTGCGCCCCGTGCACCTCCACTGCGTCAAAACCTGCTTTTTTCGCCCGCGCCGCGGCATCACCAAAGGCGGCCACCATCATCCGGATATCTTCCCCGGTCATTTCTCTGGGCTGTTCTCCGCAGAAAGGGCATGGTATGGGCGAAGGAGCGATGAGCTTCATCCCCGTAACCGCCTCCATGCCCTGGCGGCCGCAATGGAAAAGCTGCATGGCAATCTTCCCGCCCTCTTCATGGACGGCATCGGTGAGCCTTTTCAACGCCGGCACAAGCTCATCCTTATAGTTCCCAAGCCCGTAAGGGAACCCCTTACCGCTCGGGTGGACATAGGTAGCCTCAGTGATGATGAGTCCCACGCCTCCCTTGGCCCGGGCTCTCATGTACGCGACGTAACGGTCGTTGACCGAGCCATCCTCCTCACAGAAATTCATTACCATGGGAGGCATAACGATACGGTTCTTCAACTTCATCTTCCCGATACTGACAGGTTCGAACAGTTTCCGGTAACTGCGCATGTCTATTCCTCCTTCTTTTGATACTTGGGACAAGGTTCAATGAGACCTTTCCCAGTTCATATGTGACCGGTCGTCTAGTTAAATAACAAAAAAATGTCACGACTTGAAAAAGGTATCGAACATGATGGAAACACACCGTTTCAACGGTTCCGTGGAATTCTCGATCTTCATGCGGAGCAGGCTCCCTTCCCACGCATTGCAGAAAATATCCGCCAGGTCTTCGGCGCGCATATCCGTTCTGACGCTCCCTTCCGCCTGGGCGGATTGAATGTATTTCGCGAAACGCTCCCGCCATTCGAAAATGGCCGACTGCATGACACTGCGGCAGGTTGAACTCGATTCGCAGATCTCCGCCGCCAGGTTGCCGATGATGCATCCGGTCTTGATCTCGCTTTCACCGTGCTTCGAAATCATCCTCTCGAAGCTGTGACGAAGAGCGGTCAGGATATCTTTCCCCGGGCAATCTTCAAAATACGAAGTCCATTCGCGCCAATATGAGTCCGCGTAATGCCTGATGACTTCAGCGGCGAAATCTTCCTTGCTGTTGAAATAATTGTAGAATGAACCCTTCGGAATCCCTGCCGCATCGACAATTTCCTTGATTCCAGTGCCGTGATATCCCTGTCTGGAAAATATTTCCACCCCAAGATCCAGCAGTCTTTTCTGGATATGTTCATTTCGTCTCGGTCTGGCCATTGGAAACATATATGACCGTTCGTATTTTAATGCAAGCATTTTTTTCCGGACATGCGGCGCGGATTCTCAGTCTCACGATTAGCTTTATTGCACCTTTATGCATGGAAATATTTTAAATACCGGGTAAACTCCACTGAAAAGGAGGCTATCATGACCAAGATCATTGTCGTTATCTACAGTATGTACGGGCACATATATCAAATGGCGGAAGCGATTGCCGCCGGTGTTCGTGAAGTACCGGACTGCGAAGCCACCATAAAAAGAGTCCCGGAAACCCTTCCCCAAGAAGTGCTCGAGAAGATGGGGGCCATTGAGGCGCAGAAGGCCATGGCGCACATTCCTCTGGTGGAAGCGGAGGATCTGGCTTCCGCCGATGCGATAATCTTCGGAACGCCCACACGCTTCGGCAACATGTGCGGACAGATGCGCCAGTTTCTAGATTCAACCGGTCAGTTATGGTTGCAGGGCGCCCTTGTGGGCAAGGTCGGAAGCGTCTTCACCAGTTCCGCGACCCAGCATGGCGGCCAGGAATCCACCATCCTGAGCTTTCATATCAACCTGCTTCACCAGGGAATGGTGGTAGTGGGACTGCCTTACGCCTTTGCCGGGCAAATGGATAACTCTCAGATGACCGGCGGATCACCCTACGGCGCTTCCACCATAGCCGGTTCCGACGGTTCACGGATGCCGAGCGAAAACGAGCTGGCAGGCGCCCGTTTCCAGGGCGCCCATGTAGCGAGGATTGCCCGAAAGCTTTCTTAAAACATGTAAATATGGCAAGCCTGCCCGTGAGGGTCTCGTCAACAGCCCGAAGTGATTCTGGAAATGCATAAGAATTGCATCATCCCTTAAAGAACCGCCTGATTTTGAAGCGGCCTTTTTTTCATTACAGTGAAGGGTCGCTTCTTTCTTTTTCCCGCAGAAAAAGCAGGAGGAGGCAATGGAAGTCAGCAATCCTGGAAGCAGCCGTTTCAGCGCCACATTCATGCGACGTCACCCGATTACCGGTCCGATTGCTCGTTTTCTGTATCGTGGAATACTGCTCGTTCTCGGAACGGGCCTTGGCGTAACAGGACTCCTCTGCTTTACCACCGGCAGTCCACTCCAGGCCTATGACGGGCGAACCTGGATGATCCTCCTCGTCATCGCGCTGATGTTCAGCCCCTATCTGGCGATGTCCGTCCTGGCGTTTCTCTACATCGGCAGCGGCGCCTGGCGCGGTCTGGCGATCCTGCTGGGCAGCCTTGTCATGACCGGATACGGGTTGATTAATGTTTTCAACTACTGGTACTTCGCGCCCCGGCCCGTAGCAATTGAGTTGTTAACGGCTTTTCCGCTGAAACAGTGGCTGGTTATGGCGGTTACCATTGCACTGGCGTTTATTCCGGGGATACTGTTTTTCAAGGGAATTGAGAAACTGGTTGATTCGAAAGCCGCGGATGATTCGCGAGATACCACAAAGGCGGGGAATGAGGAAAAGGGGGGTAACGTATGATACCTATGAAACGGTTTGCATTGTACCTCTTTCTCTTTGCTGTTCTTCCACTGGCCCTGTACGGTCTCTATGTCCAGTATCAAACGGCAATGAGGCTCACTCCCGAAATCGTCAATACCCTTGTTGAGCCATATTCCAAGGCATTGTCATCCGGAAACCAGGCGGAGGCCTACCGGCGATTCACCTCAACCGGGTTCCGGAAGAGAAACAGCCCTGCTTCCTATCTGAAGGCCCAGGAAGCCAATACAGCCGAATTCGGAAAGTTGCTGGGTATAACGACCAGAAAAGGCGACGCCTTCAAATCCGCCGGCAACCTGTTTTCCGGCCGTCGATACTATCAGGGGAATATGCTCTACCGTTACGAAAAGAAGGAGCTTTTTGTTGTCTGGGAGGTGGTAAGGGAGGATGATGAGTTCAGAATTGACGCCACATTCCTGGAATCCCTTGAAATGCTCTCGCCGGGAATCTACTGACCGGTATCTACCCTGCCTTCCGTGTCCGCTTGCGTCAACAGTCCGGTTGATGTTTTAAAAAAAGAATCAGGGCGACTCACCGGTTGATGAATACGCCCTGACGGTTAAAAACAACTTTTCTCCGCTTACTTGACAAGCAGGTCTTCGTAAAATGCGCCGAAGGTATTCTGTGGATTACGGATATGGATCTCGACCATCCAGACGTTCGGAGCGGGATGGAAGGCAATCTCGTGCAACGGACCCTCGTAGTGTTCGGCGCTGGAATAATCACCAAGACGATGACCGCCCAGGTCCATATTCAGTTCCCAGCCCAGATCTTTCGCCATTTTTTGCGCGAAGTCATACAACTCGGCGCCGGTCGCCGATTCGTTTTTCCATTTTGCATCGACTGCTTCGAATATCTTCCTCGCGTCAACCGCGCACCGCTTCATTTCCGGATTGCTCCCGGTAACGAATGTGTCGCCGGCATCTCCTTCGTAGCCGTCCCAGACAGGCGCGATATCGATGAAATAGATGTCGTCCGTGCCCAGACGGACTCCGGGCACGGAATCGGCGCCAAAAGTTATGATGGTGTTGCTGCCGAAGCGAATGTAGGGTTTGTGGAAGGCCTTGGTCGCCCCCATCTCCCTAAGGGTGTCGACCACCATTTTGTTGGCATCCTCCTCCAGCATCCCGACCTGCACCCGTGAAGCAATCCTTTTTACCGCTTCGTGGGCCTTTGCCCTGATTTCCAGCATTTTCTCCACGGAAAAATCCGCACCGGTTTTCTCGATCGCCGCCGAATCTTGCTTTGTCATTGTCGCCATTCCTTTCTCCTGTGATGTTGATCAGCCATGACTACGCCGCTTCCTCCGGCGCGCCGCTCCCTATCCATTCCCTAACTGGTCGAGGCATCCCCTCCTTTCATCATGAATTCCGCTCTGGACCCGGCACGGCTTCCGTCAGGCAAAGCAGGCGCAGGGCGCCTGGCTGTGGCAGATATGGAGCCGGTCCAGGTTGTCCTCTGTTGGCAACCGTACATACAGTTGCATACTCCGTTATCTTTTACCCGAAACGTGAAAGTCTATCCTTGATGCACATCAAGAATCCCGTCTTCAGAAAGCCTGCAGGCGGCAACTGGCGGGTGGCAGATAAAACACCGGCCGATTCCCGGAAGAAATCGGCCGGTGTTCGGCTGTTGAATATCCAGCGAGGGTATCGCTTACCCGAGGATCTGCTTCAGGTCCTCGTCGGAGGTGGAGATGGGGGCGATATTGAAGTTCTCCACCAAGAAGTTCAGCACGTTGGAGGAGACAAAGGCCGGAAGGCTCGGTCCCAGCTTGATGTTCTTGATGCCCAGGTGGAGCAGGGTCAGGAGAATGACCACCGCCTTCTGCTCATACCAGGAGAGGACCAGGGACAGCGGCAGGTCATTCACCCCGCAATTGAAGGCGCCCGCCAGGGCCACCGCAATCTGGATGGCCGAGTAGGCGTCGTTGCACTGCCCCACGTCCAGAAGCCTGGGGATGCCGCCGATGTCGCCGAAGTCCAGCTTGTTGAAGCGGTACTTGCCGC
>CAZFCG010000048.1:0-28442 GCA_964517595.1 uncultured Geobacter sp.
TTGGGGTGCCCAATCAAAGCCCCGTCCTTTGGGCGGGGATTCAACCGTCGTTTACATCTCAAATTCCAGGTGGGCTTTGGCAACCGCTGACAAGGGAATAGACGCAGTCTGCCCCTCGCGAAGCTTTAACCGGATCATATCTCCCTCCATACCCAGCAACTCTCCCAGAAAGGTCTTGCGAAGATTGCCCGCATCGTCCGGCAACATCTCGAAGGTCTTGATTTTCACAAGCCGTCCTGCATACTCCGTGTAATGATTCCTCGACTTGAGGGGTCGGTTCAGCCCCGGAGATGATACCTCAAGGGTGTATCTGGCCGGTATGACATCCTCCACATCAAGCACCGTGGCAATCTCCCTGCTGACGTCCGCGCAGTCGTCAAGGGAAACTCCACCCGGCTTGTCTATGTAGAGCCTGAGCACCATTTTGCGACCCTCCCGCTTGTATTCAACCTCTACGAGTTCCAACCCGAGAGAGAGGGTAATTGGCCGCGCCAGCGCCTCAACCTGTTCTTTTACGTCCATGAATATCCCTGCATAAATTCGTCTGAAAACAAAAAAAGCGAGCCGGAGGAGCTCACTTTTTTAGGGTGAACATTAAGTTATGGGCAATTCTTACCATGTTACTATTGAAAAATGCAAGCTTTTTTTTGTGCCGGGACGAGGGATTGACAGATTGCCGTCGGCCGGTGTATGAAAGAAAGCTCTTTTTTTCGTAAAATTGACAAAGAAAGGTTGTTCAATGATTAAGATCGATTTCGAGAAAATGGGGGGACTGGTCCCCGCCATAATCCAGGACCATGAAACCGGCGATGTGCTGATGCTGGCTTTCATGGATGAAAAGACACTGAACCTGACCCTTGAAACAGGCAAGACATGGTTTTTCAGCAGGAGGCGCAACAAATACTGGATGAAGGGCGAACAGTCCGGCAATGTTCAGGAGGTGATGGAGGTATACACCGACTGTGACTCGGATTCAATACTGATAAAGGTGAAACAGCACGGCGGCGCTGCGTGCCACACGGGCAACCGCAGCTGTTTTTATGTTAAGCGTGAAGGCGACCAGTGGGTGGAGCACTCCAATCCCCTGTTCAATCCGGACGAGGTATACAAAAAATGAAAAACCTGCTCAAGTTCGGCATACCCAAGGGGAGCCTGGAAAGCGCAACCGTAGAACTCTTCCGCAAGGCCGGATGGAATATCACACTTTCGTCCAGAAGCTATTTCCCTTCCATCGATGATGATGAAATGAAATGTAACCTGATCCGCACCCAGGAGATGAGCAAGTACGTGGAAAAGGGTACCATCGATGTGGGCATAGCCGGGCGGGACTGGGTCATGGAGAACGATTCCGATGTGGTGACGGTCGCCGATCTGATCTACTCCAAGGTTTCCCGCAGGCCTGCCCAATGGGTCCTGGTGGTGACCCAGGATTCTCCCATAAAATGCGCCGAGGATCTGAAGGGGAAAACCATCTCTACGGAGCTGGTCGGTTTCACGAAAAGATATTTCGCGGAACGGAACATACCGGTCAGCGTCGAGTTTTCCTGGGGCGCCACCGAGGCAAAGGTCGTGGAAGGCCTGTGTGACGCCATCGTTGAGGTCACCGAGACCGGGTCCACCATCAGGGCGAACGGACTGCGCATCGTGGAAACCATGATGACCTCAAATCCCATCATCATAGCCAACAAGGATGCCTGGGACGACCCATGGAAACGCGAGAAAATCCAGCAGATCACAACACTTCTACAGTCCGCGCTTAAAGCGGAAAACATGGTGGGTATAAAGCTGAACGCTCCCAAGGACAAGCTGGAAGAGATCATCAAGGTCCTGCCCAGCCTCAACTTCCCGACGGTATCCAGTCTCTACAACACGGACTGGGTATCCATTGAAAGCGTCCTGAATGAAAAAGAGGTGCGAAGGATCGTCCCTGAACTCCTGAAGAACGGCGCTGAAGGGATTATCGAATACCCGCTGAACAAGATTATCTGAGAAAATTTCGCAGAAGGCGCCAGACAAACGGGGGTGGCCGTTTTTCCACCACCCCCTCCTCTTTCCCCGTTTTATCTACTCCCCTGATTTATACAATTACACTACCAACTGAAATACCTTTATATCCTTCTATCATATCCGAACCAGAATCTGCATCGACGGTCTGCATGACCCATTTCAGGACGTGCATCTTCATATATTATAAATGTATTATTATATTTGATGACATTAATAAACGGATTTATTATCGTTCCGCGAAATCCGTAATATTCGCTACAGCGAATTCCGAAATAATAACGGGAGGAAAACCATGCGTTACAGATGCAGGAGGGGTATCTGACTTTGGGAGAAGGAGATTGGCGGGATCGTAGCGTCAACATGCTTGGCGCTGGACATATACCGGCCAAAGGCGCGAACCTGGTTGTCACGCGTGAGCCTCTGCCGGACGGCCTCGGGATCGATGATTACATAAAGAACCAGAAAACGGTAATGGCAAGGGAATTGTCTGGTCTCACGCTTTTGGCTGAAAACTCCGACAGCCTCAATGGTCTGCCGGTTCATTTTCTTGAATTCAGATGGAGCAACCAGGGCGGCGAGATGCATCAGATGGTTTTCGTGATTCACATCGACAGATGCGCGCTCAACCTGACCGCCACCTTTCCGGATGAACCCGACGAAACCAGCCGCGCCGAAATGCTCACCGCAATGCGAAGTTTCAAGCCGGGCCCCGTTCCGGTCGTCCCGGAGGGCGCAACGCCATGAACCCGTCAGACGATCCGTCCGCGCGACAAAAACTGGATGCGCTGCAACGCCGGGAAAGCTCAAGCGATACCGTGGCAAAGATCGAATCCGCCGGGCATACCGCCTCAGCGGCGGCCGCCGGCGCGTACATGGGGTATGGCGCCATCAGCGCCTACGGCGCCGGAGGCATCGGAGCCGTGGCCTGCTACGCCGCACCCTTGGCCGCCGGCATTGCCGGAATCGTGGCCGGCGCCGCTCTGGTAAACTACTTCGCCATCGATGAAAAACTGCTCGACGTCCTGGGCAAGCCGAAACCGGCAGGTCGCGGACCCCAACCGGCGACAGTAGGACTCGCTATCGCCCACACCTCTTCCTTTGCGGGCGCGATGGGAGGGCTGATTTCCGGCGTGATCGCCGGCGCGGTCGTAGGCGCGCTGGTCGCGGGAGCCATTGCCGGAACCGTACTGTCGGGCGGTCTGCTGGGACCGGTCATTATAGGAGCGGCCGCCTGCTTCGGCGGCAGTCTTGTGGGCGCACTGGTCAACGGATTATACTCCAAGTCCGCCACCATCACCGGCCGGATCGTCGAAGGTTCTCCCGACGTCTTCTTCGAGGGGAGGCCCGTTGCCCGCGTAACCGACAAGGTCCTGTGCGACAAGCACTCGCCACCGATACAGATAGCCGAGGGGAGCGAGACCATCTTCATCAACGGCCTGCCCCTGGCGCGCATCGGTCACCAGACCACCTGCGGCGCAATCATCCAGGAAGGATGCTCAACCATCTTCGCCGACACCACCACCGGACAGTACGGTCCCATCGACTCCCGGATGTCCGTCCTGGAGCAGTCCGTCGTCTCCATCGCCGAAGTCGCCCTCTGTCTCAGCGCCGTGCGCTTCAGAAGCTCCAAGCTGGGCAAGCTGCTGCTCGGCGAGCCGATTGATCCGTCCGACGGCGGTTACGTGGACTTTCGCGCCGACTTCGAATATGACGGCATCCTGCCCCTTGCCCTCACCCGGGTCTACGCCGGAAGGGACACCATGGAAGGGATTCTGGGAACCAAATGGATCTGCAACTGGTCGCAGCGGTTGCGCTATGACCCGAGCGGGAAAACGGTCAACCTGGAAGACGGCGATGGTGAAATCCTGCAATTCGCCCTGGCTGAAAGAGGCGAATTCAACTCCCGCAATCTGAAGGCGCCCCATTACCATCTGACCGGCGCCAGAGGAAATGCGCGTCTGTTCGACTCGCGTAGTCAGCGCACCCTGATATTCGCCGCAACGGAAGGAACCCCCGACACGGGCCTTCTCACCGCCGTTGAAGACCGGAACGGCAACCGCATCGACTTCATATACGAAAACGGCCGTCTCCGCCGTGTAGTGCACAGCGACGGTGATGCCTTCATCGTCAGGACCACGCCGGAAGGTTTCATCGAAACGGTAACACGGGATGGCGACGTTGAACCTCTTGTCCGGTACCGCTACGACTCCTCCGGGGCGCTCACGGACGTGGAGAGCCTCTACAACGGCGAGTTCCACTATCGGTACAACGAACATGGCCTTCTCACCCACTGGCGCGACAGCGGGGCGACCTCCGTAGACCTGGAGTACGACGCCGAAGGCCGGGTCATCGCCACCCTCGCCCCGGAAGGGCTCTACAACGACCGGTTCGTCTACGTTCCCGAAGAGCGCAAGACAAGCTACATCGACGCCACCGGCGCCTGCACCGCCATATGGTTCAACGAAAACAACCTTCCCGTCCGCGAGCAGGACCCGCTGGGCAACGTCACCCTCCACGAATGGGACGGGCTTGATCGCAAACACTCCACCACCGACGCCCTGGGGCGGGTAACCCTCTTTGAATATGATCCTTACGGCAACCTTCTTGGAGAAACAGATTGGGCAGGCCGCACCACCAGACTGACCCGTGACGGGCACGGGCAAATCACCCGAATCCAGTATCCCGACGGTACCGCGGCAACATGGAAATACGACGGCCGGGGCAACCTCATCGAAGCGGGAGAGCCGGACGGCAGCATCTGCCGTTTCAGCTACGACGACAACGGCCGCCTCATCTCGGAGATCGGACCGGACGGAACATCAAACCGGATCGGCTACGACACGAGCGGCAGACTCTCCTCTGTCCGGAACGCGCTGGGCCGGATCACCGGATACAATCTGGACACCCGGAACCGCCCGCGAAGCATAACCGACCCCGCCGGCCATACCACCCGCTACGAATACGACCGCTCCCCCGAAAACCCGCGCGGAGATATCAGCCGCATCATCCATCCCGACGGCGGTGAAGAGCGGTTCACCTACGACAACGAAGGACTTCCCGCAACCCACATCGCCCCTGACGGACAGACGACAAAATACCAGCATGGCGCATTCGACCTCTTGCGCGGCATTACCGATCCAAAGGGTCATTCCACGAAACTTGACTACGACGGCGCCGCCCGGTTGAAACGGCTCACCAACGCCTAGGGACAGACATGGACATACAGTTACGACCCTGCCGGACGGCTGGCCGGGGAAACCGACTGGGCAGGCAGGCAGACCGGCTATACCAGGGACGCCATCGGCAGGGTCATTGCCAAACGCCTCCCCGACGGCGTCGAACAGCGCCTCACATGGGATGACCTGGACAGAATCATCGCCGTTGAAACAGCACGACAGCGTATAACCTACGAATACGACAACTCCGACCGTCTCACCAGGGCGGCAACCTTCACCAGAGAAAGCGCTGAGCCGGAAAGCGACCTCAGCTTCAGCTATGACGACAAAGGGAGGCTGAAAAAGGAAACCCGGAACGGCATAACCATCGAATACGAATACGACGCGGCAGGTCGATGCGTCAGCCGCACCAGCCCCACCGGAGAGACACGCTACGGCTATGATCTGCCGGGTCGGATCGAAACACTGGAAAGCAACGGCCACGGGCTGGACTTCACCAGGGACGCGCGGGGGCTGGAAACGGAAAGGCGGTACCGGACAGGAGGGGCAACCCCGCTGGACGCCTTCACGCTGAAGCAGGGCTACGACCAGTGCGGAAGACTGAAGAGCCAGATAGCGGGACGGGCGCAGCGCCTCACGGCCCATGAACGGCTGGCGGAGGTATCGCGCCGTTACCGTATGGACAAGTCGGGAAGAGTAATCGGCCTGGAAGACAACAGGCGTGGCGCAAGCAGCTACCACTACGACCCGCGCGACCAGATAACCCGCATAACCCGCCGGACCGGCCTCAACAAGCAGGGCGAAGAAAAATACGGCTACGACGAACTCCTCAATCTCACCCACGGCAACGGACTGAATCATCGCTACCTGGACGGTACCGTCCGGGCGATCGGAAAGAACAGCTACCGTTACGACCTCCGCGGCCGGGTCATCGAAAAGAAAGTCGACCGGAACGGTTTCCGGCCCGGAACCTGGCGCTACGCCTGGGACGACTTCGACCGGCTGGTCGAAACCAGCACCCCGGATGGCTCTATCTGGAAATACACCTACGACGCCTTCGGCAGAAGAATCATGAAGGAATGCGTCAAGGCGGGAAAATCCGGCAAACAACCGGCAACGCATTACCTCTGGCAGGGCGCGACGTGTATCGAAGAATGGAAGACCGATCCCGATGATGACAACTCGCCCTTTGCCATCAGCCGCTGGCACTTCGAACCCGGAACCTTCAACCCGGTTGCCAAAGAAACGCGTACACTATCCAGGGAAGGCGACACGGGAGCGAATTTCTATCCCATCGTCACCGACCATCTGGGAACGCCGAAGGAGATATTCGATAGCGATGGTGAACTCATATGGCAGGCGGACCACGCCCTTTGGGGAAGACTATCGGAGGTGAAACGGAAGGAGGATGAGAACTATCGGCCGATCGTTGATTGCGGCCTCCGTTTCCAGAACCAGTGGGAGGATGAGGAAAGCGGGCTTTTCTACAACCTGAACAGGTATTATGATCCCGACAGCGGGCAGTACCTGAGCCCGGACCCCATAGGACTGGAAGGAGGTATCAGGACCCATGGGTATGTGCATGATCCGATGCAGTGGGTTGATCCCATGGGGTTGTGTAAAGGGAACAAAAATAGTATCCCTTTAAATAATAATTCAGTCAGGAAATTATTGAAAAGTCGGGGTTTATCAAAACAGCAGGCTCTAGATATAACAAGTAGTTTTGATGGACAGATATACGCTACGCCGGGACGTGCCGGGGAAAGATTTATTGTAACAGAGTCTGCGCCAGGTCGAGGTTCAGGGGTGTTCGTAACAAGAGGGTCAGCTGGAGCGACTCCCGCTAAAAGGATTCAGAGATTGGCTTTGCCTCCATCAAATACAGCGCAAGTTGAGAGCCCTGTTGCATTGACGCGCGACCAATTGCTACTTGAAGGACGTGTTGCGCCTCAACCACGATGGGGGGCTAATAAAACGGGCGGTGGGTGGCAAGTTGTAACCAATGGTGGTAGACGTACCGGAGCAGTTGCGCCATAAGGAGAACAGTTGTGAACATTGATGCCCTCAATAGAATAATAGAATTGTTGAAAGCCAACGATGTCTTTTCGGAAGCTCATGAGTTAGAGAAATTAGCTTCCAAATATTATTCCTCTTCGATAGAGGAAAAAAGGGAAATAGCAAAGAGCATAAAGAGTATGTGTCATCCAAAATGGCTTGGAGACATATACATTAAGGACGTATCATTTAAAGAATGGTATGTCCTGCTTGATAAACTTAGCAGATCAGTTTGAAGAGTTTGTTAGCATAGACACTCAGAGCAAGCCTCAATAAGGCTATTTCATGCATACAAGGTAAAAACCAATTTACCGGCAATCATCTAGGCCATGTCGAGCAGATTCTTGAAGAAGCGGGTGGTGGCTTCTTTTCCCGGTTGTCAACATGGTGTTTCAGCTATTCCACAAATCTGTTCGATAAAACAAAATTTCTCAAAAAAGTGAGGCCGAGTATGAACAAGGTGATTATTTCCGAGATTGTCCCTGATGTAGCGGTATTGAAAGATGTCCTGACCAGAGAGTTGCCGCCTGGATGCAAGATCAAAATGGCGCCTTTTAAACGTAAGGGCATGAGAGTTGTGAAATCATTTTTTGTTGCAACCGATGTGCTGGTACGGAGAGATAGAATCATTCTCAGCAACCCCGTGCTTATGCTGATGGGAGTTTACGCGTTGATTTGTCTGCCCTTGGCCATATACGCAGTGCTTAAATTGAAAGAAAGCGAGGCATTGAGGTCTAGTGTGCTGGACATCCTTTTCCGGGCGACACGCAATAATACGGTCGCCTGCGGAGAGGCGTAAAATCAGAACGTATTGTGCGTAATTCCGGGGACATCCATGGTAAGTTTTGTCAAGGGGAAAGCGGAGATTTCCCTCAATAATCCGGGACATCCCCGTATTACCGCATTGAATCTATGATAATCTGGTAAAAACTCGTTATGTCCCTGGTTTTTCTGGTTTTTCCCTCATACATATGTCGAATCTTCTTCTTGTCGAAAATAGTTGCTTGACAAAATAAATTTAATCGTTATTAATTATTCGCATATAAAAATAACAAACAACCGCCTGATTCCTCCAGTCTTCTCATTTCCCCACATCCTACAGAGCCATCCTCCAGTAATTCCTGGGTTTACAGGGGCAATACATTATTCCATGGAGGCGAACATGTCTGTTCAATCATCAGCCAAAGCCGGTGACGCATATGCCTGTGACTTTTCCGTACGGCTCTTCAAGCCGGCAACCCTGTTTGAAAAAGAGATAGCATACGGCAAATGGCTTCTGTTTGCGCCGGATTATCCCGGGTTGCCTGTTGTGGTAACTGAGGACATCCATCAGATATTGAACAGATTCGAGAAGGGCGCGCGGGCCTCGGAAGCATTTATACCTGATGGTGATTTTGACCGGACATGTTCAAGCCTTCTATTTCTCGAAGAACGTGGCTTCCTGCGAAGCGAACCCGTTACCCTTCCCTATCCGTTTCCTTCCGAATCCATGGGAGCACCCGGATCGTTCGGTGTATGGCTTCATATCGTCAATAAATGCAACCTTACCTGTGAATACTGCTTCGTGGAACACAAAAACAACGAGGTCATGCAAGTGGATGTAATGGAACAGGTAACTGACGCAATTTCGCATACCGCCCTATCAAGAAGCATAAAGAAGTTCGAGCTGAAATTCGCCGGAGGTGAACCGACGTTGGCGCTTCCCGCCCTCGAAGCCTTTCATGACATGCTCACGGCCAAGCTGGAGGGAACAGGCATAACTTTTCAGACAGCGGTGCTCAGCAACGGAACGGTTATGAACGAACGAATGATGAACTTCCTTAAGCGTCCGGAAACAGGTATTGGGATTTCCCTGGACGGATATGGTGAAACCCATGATATCTACCGTCGCTTCAAGAATTCCGGCCGAGGAAGCTGGCGCGTTATTGAAAACAATATCCGCACACTGCGCCGGAACGGCATAACCCCTTACATTATGGCCACTATCAGCCAGGCCTCATGCGCCGGTCTTTCCGAATTGTTGACCTGGATATATGAAAATTCTCTTCGATGCCGACTGAGCGTTGTACGGCAACCTTCTGGATGCGGGAATTGCAGCGACAGCGCGGTCTCCGATGGTTACGACGAACTCTGCGAAGCAGTCATCGCGGCGTTTGATGACGCTCTGACGGCTCTCGAACGGTCTGACATTTTTCTGAATCTGAATTCAGCCATGGAGATTTGCGAACTGCACTTCAACCAGCCGGCGCCCGGCGTGTCGTGCAGTATAGGCCACAGTCATATCGTCATAAAACCCGATGGCGCCATGGTGCCATGTCCCATGATGATTGACGAAAAAGGGTACATTCCGGGCAAAGACCTGCTTACGTCATGCGCGGAAGGTTTTTCCTACAGGCGTTCCGAAGGTGATTCACTCGAAGCCCATGAATGCCTTTCCTGCCGATGGTTCCCCGTTTGCGCCGGAGGGTGTGCCGTGAGCAATTTAAGGCTCAATGGACACCCTTTCACCAGATCAAGACTGTGCGCCTTCTACCGCGCAATTATCCCTCGTTACCTTGTCTTCTTTGGCAGAAAGGCGCTTCAGGCGGCCGGACTGGGAGCGCTGGGCCGTCATTCCAGCCTCAATGGCGTCGATATATGAGTTGAAAGCCAATAAGGTGATCACAAAAAGACGAAAGGAGATGGATCAATGCAGGAAGAAAGCGGATTCAAAAAGACTCTCGCCGCCCTCTCGAAATCAAGTTCACCAAGCCTGAAAGGAATTGTTGTTGACGAGGAGAAGGACAGTATAACCATACAATCAGGCACATCCGTGTTCCGCATTCCCCGTCAGGCTATCTCCAAAGAGGAGAAGACCGCGGATGGCGTCATCATTATCCTTAACGAGGGAGCGAAAATCGTAAGGGAGACTCTCGTCGACACCGCTTCACTCGGCGTCATCACTGAAGGAGTTTTCGGAGCGGGTCTCGGCGGATTAGTCGCCAGAGACTGCGACTGCAAATGCCTTTGCGAGTGCAAATGTGATTGCGATTGCAGGTGCCTGTGCGATGACAGTCAACTGGATAATGTTATCAGGCAGGTGGAACAGTTGGCCAGATTCGGACAGCTTACCGTCAAACTGACTCCGAATTTATCATTAACCAAAAGAAGTTACTGAGATGCGTAATTCCAGTAATTGAATACACCCTGAACCTCGTATTATTGTGAATATTCAGTACTTCTATGTTTCAGACCCTGCTATCCGGCTTTTCAATCAATAGCGACGCTTTGGGGGAAATAAGGGCGTCTTCAGACGCCCTTATTTCCTCAGGTACAGGCGGACCGCAAAAGCTTGATCCACATCACTCCATTAATGTTCGGAACGCCTTGGGAAAACGCAAGTAAATCTTACATTTATCGTTTTGAACCGTTCTTTCTGCTTCGGTACAAGACCTCATTTTGAGGACATCCTCAGCTGTCCAATCCCTTTGGGATTGTCCGCCCTCCGCCGTTTTATTTGCGACTTCCTCCCGCCTTCTCACCCTTCCTGTCATATCAACAAACAGAGTCGTCAACCAATATAACGGTTTCAGGTTGACAATCCTCTCTGCCCTGTGGTACCTGAAATGGTGGAGGGGCACATGCAATTGCAGCTGCGCGATATTTCGCGCCGGATTTTCCATGGAGGGACGATAACAGAGGATGAAGCCCTTGAACTGGCTTCCCTGTCCGGTTGCGACCTTTTCGATCTCTTTTCGTCCGCCAACCGTATCAGGGATCGTTTCGCCGGGGAACGTGTCCATCTCTGCTCGATCATCAACGCGAAATCAGGACTCTGCCCGGAAGACTGCGCCTTTTGCGCCCAGTCGATCCGAAACGGCTCCCTTACGCCCGTTTATCCCCTTAAATCACCGGAAGCAATAGTCGAGGCGGCCCTTGAAGCTGAAAGGAACGGTTCCTCCTGTTTCGGTATCGTCACCAGCGGCACGAGCTTGGAAAGCCGTGAAGAGCTGGACGGGATCTGCCTGGCCCTGCGGATGATAAGAAAACAATCCACTGTTTCCCCCTCATGCTCCCTCGGCATCATCGACTGCGATACGGCCGTGAAGCTGAAGGAGGCCGGCGCCGGCGCCTACCACCACAACCTCGAGACCTCCCGCTCCTTTTTTTCCCGCATATGCTCAACCCACGACTACGATGAAGATATGGCGACGGTAAAGGAGGCGAAAGGGGCAGGTCTTAGAGTATGCAGCGGGGGTATCTTCGGCATGGGGGAAAGCATGTCGCAACGGATTGAGCTGGCATTCACCCTGCGGGAACTGGACGTGGATTCGGTCCCCATGAACTTCCTGAATCCGATCCCGGGAACGCCCCTTGCCGGAGCGGATTACCTGACGCCAATGGAATGTCTCCATACCATTGCCCTGTTCAGGATGATTCTGCCGGCAAAAAGGATAATCATCTGCGGAGGACGTGAAAGGAACCTGCGGGAATTGCAGTCGTGGATATTCTTCGCGGGCGCCAGTGGTGTCATGATCGGGGCCTATCTGACCACCAGCGGCAGGGATGAGGCCCGCGACCACATGCTGCTGAGGGATCTCGGTCTGGAAATCGATTCAGGTCGTTACTGAAACGGTCTTTTTGCTAAAGGGAACAGACATGAATCCAAAAGGAATCTTTGTTACCGGAACCGACACCGGGGTCGGAAAAACCATTGTCTCGGCGGCGATAGCGCACCACCTCCAAAACAAGGGGTTTCGCGTGGGTGTAATGAAACCGGTTACCAGCGGGTCCGCGATCACTGGAGGAACCCCCGTATCCGAAGACGCGGAACTGCTTCGCTGGGCTGCTCGTTGTGACGCCCCTGTCGGCGACACCTCCCCTTATGTGCTGCGGGAACCCATAGCCCCGTCCGAGGCCGCAAGGCTTGAAGGAGTGACCATAAACCGCCGGCGGATCAGGGATTCCTTCGAGCGTCTAGCCGGGATGCACGACTTCATGATCGTGGAAGGCGCCGGCGGCCTTCTTGTCCCTCTTGCTGACGATCTGCTGGTGGCCGACCTGGTGAAAGACCTGGGTCTGCCGCTCATTATCGTGGCGAGGCCCGGACTCGGCACCATAAACCATACCCTGATGACCTGTGAATGCGCCATTTCCAGGGGAATATCCATCCTCGGCTTAATTCTCAACGGCCAGGAGGAAAACCCCGGCAAGGCAGAAGCATACGCATCACGACTCATCGCGAGGTTTTCCGGTCTGCCGCTTCTGGGGGTGCTTAAATGCTACGGCGGATTTGATGAAAAGGAAATCGTGATCAGGATGGCGGATGCCCTGGATAGAGAACCGCTGGCCGATGCCTTGAAGGGAGAACTTGAATGAACCCCTATGATACGGCAACACTCCGTGAGTTTGACCGGAAATATGTCTGGCATCCGTTTACCCAGATGAAAGACTGGGAATCGGAGGATCAGATCGTCATTGCCCGTGGACAAGGGTCCTATATCTTCGACACCGACGGCAACCGCTATCTGGACGGCGTCGCCGCCATCTGGACAAATGTTCACGGACACTGCCGTCCGGAGATTAACAAGGCGGTGAAGGAGCAGGTGGATCGCCTGGAACACTCCACATTGCTGGGGCTCGCCGGGGAGCAGCCGTCGCTCCTGGCAAAGCGCCTGGTAGATATCGCCCCGCCCGGACTGTGCAAGGTCTTCTATTCCGACAACGGCTCCACCGCCATGGAGATAGCGGTAAAGATGGCTTTTCAGTACCATCTCCACCGGGGAGGCGCCTTCAAGCGCAAGACCCGGTTCATCACCTTCCGCAACGCATATCACGGGGACACCATCGGGGCGGTCAGCGTTGGCGGCATCGACCTCTTTCACGGGGTCTTCCGCCCGCTCCTTTTTCCCGTCATTCAGTCTCCGTCGCCATACTGCTACCGCTGCGAATGCGGCGGCAGCGGTGACGAGGGTTGCGGCCGCCTCTGCCTGAAGGAGCTGGAACGTCTCATGGAAACACACGCGGAAACTACGGCGGGCCTGGTTATCGAGCCGCTGATGCAATGCGCTGGCGGCATGATCGCCCAGCCGCCCGGCTTTCTCAAAAAGGTCCGGGAGTTGTGTGACCGTTACGACATTCTCATGATCGCTGACGAGGTGGCGGTGGGGTTCGGCAGAACCGGCGCCATGTTCGCCTGCGGGAAGGAAGGGGTTACCCCTGACCTTATGGCCCTGTCCAAGGGGATCACCGCCGGCTATCTTCCCCTGGCCGCCACACTCGCTACCCGGAAGATCTACGACATGTTCCTGGGAGACTACAGCGAACTGAAGACCTTTTTCCACGGGCACACATTCACCGGCAACCCCATTGCCTGCGCCGCGGCCCTCGCCAGTCTCGACCTGTTTGAAAAGGATTGCCTGCTGGCCAGCCTGCCCGCGAAGATGTCTTACCTGGAGAAGCGATTGAGGGAAATGAACGCCCTGGATCACGTGGGCGAGACGCGCAGGGTCGGCATGATAGGGGGGATTGAGCTTGTGAGGGAAAAGGAGTCAAGGGCGCCCTATCCATGGGAAGAAAGGACAGGCGTCCGGGTCTGCCTGGAGGCTCGCAAGCACGGCCTTTTCCTCCGGCCGCTTGGTAACGTGATAGTGATTTTCCCTCCACTGTCGATATCGATGGAGGAGATGGAAATACTCATGGACGGCATCCATTCCTCCATCCGGCGCATAACAGAGGGATAAGCCGGGTTTCCGGCAAACTGACCGGATTCGGATGGGCGATTACTCAAGGGTAACGAAACGCCGGTTTTTCACTACGGTGATATATGTCGAACCAGCCGAGTCGCCGAAACGATCCAGGACAATCTTTCTTTGAAGTCCCTGGAAGACCCCCATGGCCCGGATCGCGTCCTTCAGCGACTCCCCCTTGTTCCGTCCGGCCAGGGCGTCCATGACGACTGTGGCGGCGTCATAGCCGGCCACACCCGAAAAGCCCGGATCCTGACCGAAGCGGGCTCTATAGGCCTTCCGGAACCGAAGGAAGCGGGGTGTCGTATTGTCGTGATCAAGAAATTGCGCGAAAAATACACCTTCCACGTCCCCTCCCCCCAGGTCGATAAACCTTTCCGTCGATCCCCATTCGGAAACGGAAATGGTGATTTTCCGGTTGAGTCTTCGTATCTGCTGGCAGAGCAGAGCTGCGTCAACGCTGCCGCATACCAGGACAACCAGATCCGGCCGATGACTCAGAATATCGCGCACCAGGGGAGAAAACGCGACGTTGCCTCCGGATTTGAAAGAGCTGACCGATACGATGCGGCCGCCGCGCCTTTCAAAGGCGTCCCGGAAACCATCGATCCAGCTGACCGTGTAGGAACTGTTGCCGGTCTCGTAAACCAGAGCCGCCCGACGGCGACCGGTTCTCTCGATGTGGAATATGGCGCTCTTTGGCGCGTATCGCCCGGTGTCCGGAAGAACTCGAAGGAAGTGATCATCCAGACCGGTCAGTTCACTGGTGGTTACTGTGGGACTGACCGCAATCAACCTCGCTTCATTGAGAATGGGGACTGCGGCCAGCGCCATGCCACTGGTTACCGGACCGATTACCGCCTCCACTTTCAAATCCACCAGCTCGCGTATAACCCTCCGGGCGGTATCCGGGTTGTGCCCGTCGTCACGGATTATCAGCTCAACCGGGCGTCCGTTGACTCCGCCGGTGGCGTTTCTGTTCTCCACCGCGAGAAGTGCGCCGTTTCTGGCGCCAACCCCCAGGTCAGCCACCCGTCCAGATATTCCTCCCACAAAACCGATGCGTACCGGCTCGTTTTCACAAGCGCTCAAGAACAGCGACAAAATGACCACCCATAACAGGGAGGACTTTATGCCAGTATTAAGCGACACTGGATATGGACACATTTTTCGATCCCGTGTAGATCCAAAGTTACGGTCATCGAACCGGTTTTCATATAATCCCGGAAACGGCGGCTGGAGGTATCCGCGGAGAGCGTCTCAGTCACATTTCATTGCCGCTCGTCGCAACATGGAGCGGCCGCGGTCGACACCGTCTGGACGCGAAAAGTGTTTTATCGGCTGTCGGGAAATGAGCTTGGAGCAAGAAGGCAATCGGAGCGAACAGAGCATGCCTCCATCAGCCTGATAAAGGATGACACGTTCAGTATACCCGACGGCGGAATTCACGCAAACCAGGCCAGACACGGTCCAGGGAGCTTCGATACATGCCGTTTCGGGCGGCATCTGCATGAAGTTCGTCTACTGAAAAGTCGTGTGCCTTCAAAGGCCTTTCCCAAAGCCTGATACGTCTTTTTCAGCAGGGACGTTCCTGATTTTCCATAAAAAATTGTGGGGAGAGATAGGTTTGGACATCAGGTGGCATGTTTCCGGAATCCCCTGTGGATTCCGATTACAAGCAAGCCGGCAGATGTTCTCCTATGGCCAAAGCGCATCCCTGAGTCCGGATGTGCGGTTAATCCGCCTCGATACCGCCGTATGGAATACTTCTTCATTGCCCCAGATATCCACATATGTCTTTGCCCTTGTAATCCCGGTATAAACAAGCTCTCTCGACAGCACCTGCGAATCGGATTCCGGGAGCATCAGCAGCACATGGTCAAACTCCGACCCCTGGCTCTTGTGCACAGTCATGGCGAAGACAGTCTCGTGCGCCGGTAGCCTGAGTGGCGAAAAACTCCTGACGCCGCCTTCAGAGGCCGGGAAGAAGACCCGCGGCGCTCCTCCCGATTCCTGATCAGGCAGGACCAGCCCCACATCGCCGTTGAACAGCTTCAGGCCATAGTCATTGGCGGTGACCATGACCGGCCTTCCTGTGTACCACCTGTTTCTCGGCTCGATGAGCCCCTTCTCCGCAAGGATTTCCTCCACGAGCCGGTTGACGCCGGCCACCCCGCGCATCCCCTGGCGCACGGCGCAGAGGATACGGAAGGTATCAAAGGCTGCAAGCGCCTCCCCGGGCGTCTCCACGGCAAGGTATCTTCCGTAACCTTCGATGACGTCGCCTGAGAGAGAGTTTTTCAGGTCGGCCTCCTTCGGGAGGTTCCGCATGCTGATATCTCTGCCGGCGCCCTCGCCAATAATGGAAACGGATCGCTTACCGTCACCGGAATTTACCGCCCGGCTGACCTCCCCTATCCCGCTTTCCTCACCGAACCGGTAGTTCTTTTTGAGGACCACCAGGGAGTCCGCAAGGGGCGGCAGTGGTTCCTTCCCGGTTCCCACCGGCACAGTCTCCCCGGCGACCTTTGCCGCAAAATCCGAGAATTCCCCGGAAAACTGCTCGATGCGGCGACCCCCGCAGATATCGCCGAGGACGGCGCCGGCCTCGACAGAAGCCAGCTGGTCCCTGTCACCAAGGAGAATGAGCCTCGCCTCTGGCTTGAGCGCCGTTGCCAGCTTGGCCATCAGTGGCAGGGATACCATGGAGGCCTCGTCCACAATCACGACATCATGGGGCAGCGGATTCTCCTTTGAATGCCTGAAACGTATGGAGTCGCTGACAGCGCCCAGGAGACGGTGGATGGTGGTCACCTCGTCCGGGATGCGGGCTTTGACGTCATAGCCGCACTCCAGTCTCTCCTTCATGAGGCGTATGGAATTCTTGAGTCGCGCTGCCGCCTTGCCGGTGGGAGCGGCAAGGGCGAACCTGGGAGGGGTTTCCCAAGCCTGTTCGAGGAGAAGCGCCAGGATCTTCACCACGGTCGATGTCTTTCCGGTGCCGGGGCCTCCGGAGATCACCGTGAGCCTCTTTCGCACCGCGGCCAGGGCCGCCACCTTCTGCCAGTCCGTTTCTCCAGCGCCATTCCCTGGGAAGAGCCTTCGCAGCCCATCCGCAAGGACCGCCTCATCGATCCCGTCCATGGTGGCGGCCGCCTTGTGGAGGATGACCTCGGCCAGGTCGCGCTCATAGCTCCAGTACCGGTAGAGATAGAGACGGTCGGCGACGTCCAGCACCAGTGGCCGGAATTCGCCCGGACTCCCCACCACCGGGAGCCCCTGGAGATAACCACGCAGCTCTCCCAGCGGTGGCATGACATGGTTGGAACCATCCACCCGCACATCTCTGTCCGCAATACAGGCAAGATCGAGACAGATGTTGCCTTCCCCGACCGCGTTGCTGGCAAGGGATGCGACGAGTTTCAGGACCGGGGACGGCTCGCAGGCTTCCCGGCATATGAATTCGGCAAAGTGCAGGTCAATATGACTCAGTTCATACATCGTTGCTTTCTCCCTCTCTCTCAGCATCGACCAGCAGTTCCGTCAGCTCCCGGACCAATCCTACCGGTGGGACATCCCTGAAAATCCCGCTCTCTCCACCACTTTCCGGGTCTACTCCGCGCAGGAACAGGTACAGGACCCCGCCGAAGCTCCTCTCATAGTCGTAGCCCGGCGCCCGCAGGGTCAGGTATCTGTTCAGCGCAACGGTGTAGAGGAGATACTGGAGGGGGTATAGGTTCTTCTCCATTGCCCGGCCGAGCTTCTCGCGTGTGTAGTCCTCCGGCCTGTTTCCCAGGTGGTTCGACTTCCAGTCAAGGAGGTAGAACGTGCCGTCGCGCTCGAAGACCATGTCAATGAAGCCGCGCACCATGCCTCTCACCGGCCGGAAGCCCAGGGACGAACAGACCCGCGGCAGGTCCACGGCGTCGGTAGAGCCGCTCCATTTCCGCAGACTCTTCTTCAAGAGGTCGGAGGTGATGAACCTGAGCGGGAAGAAGAACTCAAGCTCGGCAATCCAGCTCCCCTTTCGCAGGCCGGACAGTGAAAAAGAGCCTGACGGCGTAGAGATCGGCGCGGCAAGCGCCTTGTCCACCATGTCGCAGACATGCGGCTGCCATTCCGAAGAGTAGCCGTATCTCTCCAGACCGCTCGCCACGAGTTCTCCGACCTTTTCGCCGCTCGCGGCGGAGAAGTCCAGATTCTCGAATATCCAGTGCAGGAATATGCCCGCCTGCGCTCCCCTGGGAAAGGTGAAGATGCTCTTCCCCTGGGGCGCCTCGCCTGGGTCCTCTATCCTGGCGCCAGGATAGTTTCCACCTGCTTCATCCCGGTCCGGAAGCTCCACGACCCCGGCATCCCCTTTGGCGAAGGAGGTGAAGCTGGCAACCCGCCAATCCCTGTCGATGACGGCTTTCAGCGCCCTGTTCGTCAGAGGCTTCCCGTCGTCCACGGACGTTACATAGGATGGAGATCCGTCCTCCGCCGGCATCGGCGCCACGGAGATGGCGCCGTCCGCCTTGCCGGCAATCTCTACCAGCTGCTTTTCCATTTCAGACGGCGCAAGTTTCTTGATCTGATCCGCCAGCATGGAGACCAGATCGTCCACGCTCCGTATGTCCTCCGGCGCGTGGAAAAGGTAGGAGATCGGCGAGGTTTCGGGCCTGTTTTTTCCCGTTTTGTCGTTGACCTTGCCGGCCACCAGGTAGCACCGGTATTTCGCCCGGGTCAGGGCGACGTAGAGGAGGCGCAGGCCTTCCGCGAGGGTCTCCTTGTCCGCCAGGGCCCGGTGGCGGTCAAGTTGGTCGGAACCGAAGTCCCGCACCATGACGAAACTGTCGTGGAAGGTGGCGACATCGACGTCGGTCTTTATCCCCCCCCACATGAAAGGGCAGAAGACAATGGGGTACTCGAGGCCCTTGCTTACGTGGACGGTGACGATCTTCACCGCCTTTTCGTCGGTCTCCAGACGGATCTGGTACTCGTCGGATTTTTCCTGGGTGGCTACCTTCTCCCCGAACCAGCTGAGCAGGCTCTCCATGCCGAGCCTCCCCCCGTGGGCCGACTGGTGAATGACCTCGATACAGTGCAGCGCGTTGGTCAACCGGCGCTCGCCGTCCGGTCTCCTGAGGAGCCTCCCCCGCACCCCCTCTCTGGCCATGAGTGCGCGCGACATGACCATGAAGCCGCGATCCAGCCATAGCTGGTGGTAGCCCCGGAACTTCTCCAGGCACTCCTCCCACGCCTTCTCGTCGTCGAGGAGAGCGGCGATGGCGGTTCCCGTCATGCCCATGATACGGGTCGCCAGCGCCGCCTTCACCTTGTACTCACGCAACGGGTCCGCGATTGCGGCGAGAAGCGTGAGGATTTCCCGGGCCTCTCCGGTAGCGAAAATGGTTTCGTCGCTCCGCATGACGCTGGGGACGCCCAGACCCCTCAGGGCGTCCTGTATCAGGCCCGCCTGGCGGTGGCTCCGGACGATGACTGCGATGTCGCCCGGCGCCACAGGACGCTCCCTGACAATCCCGCTATCATGCTCCTCGATGCACGCTCTCCCCTCGACGCTGTCTTGCAGCAGCCGCGATATCTCCGCTGCCACGGAGGCCTGTACCGCATCGCTTGCCTTGCCAACGCCGAGCGGTTGTCCATCCTCTCCGGGCGGAACGGTCCAGACCTGGAGTGGCGCGCCATCTTTCCCGTCGAGGACCAGAACCTTTTTGTCACAGGCCTCGCCGCTCTTGATGGGGTGATAGGCTATTTCATTGTAGACAAAGGGTTTCCCCTCGTTGTCGAAGACCGTGTTGAATGCGCGCAGGAGCGCGGGCGTGGAGCGCCAGTTGCTCGTCAATGTGAAGCGCTTTTCGCTGTCGACACACCGGGAAGCCTCCATGTAGGCGAAGATATCCGCCCCCCGGAAGCTGTAAATGGCCTGCTTCGGGTCTCCTATCAGGAAGAGAGGCGTATCCGGGCGGTCGTATATCCTGTGGAAGATGTCATACTGCACCGGGTCGGTATCCTGGAATTCGTCGATGAGCGCCGCGTTGAACTTCCCCCTCAGGCATTCGGCCAGCCCGTCGCCGGTGGCGCCGTACAGGGCTGCGTACAGGTCGTTCAGGAGGTCGCTGAAGAAACGGATGTTGGCGGTCCTCTTGCGCAGCGGCAGGCGCTGTCGGCAGAACTCCAACAGTTCCCACTTCAGGAGCAGAAACCGCCTTTCCACCAGTTCCTGAAGCCGTTCGCAGGCATCGAAGAAGGGATGCTCCGGCGACTTGCCCGTTTTCTTTGTTCCCTTGAGGATGACAGAGGCGCAGAACTTTTCGAAGCCGTCGAACAGGTTATAGGGATTGTTCCCCCCGGTGAAGTAGTCCATTCCCTCGAAGAGCCCCGGCAGAAGGTCGGCCCGGTATGCTTTTTCGTTTCTGCTCAGTCCCTTGTCCTTTTCCAGGAGTTCAACAATCTCCGCCCGGCCCTGCTTCCACAGCCTCCGGACCTCTGTAAAGGCCGCCAGACACTCCCGGTCGATGCCGTCCTGATCATGGAACCCGAGGTCGGGGAGGATCTTCATCTTCGGGTTTTCCAGCATTTTCCTGGCAAAGGCCGCGAAGGTTTCCGGAGAGCATCTTTTTCGCAGGGCATTTTCCAGGAGCGGCGCCTGGTCCCCAAAGAACTTCATGCGCCAGAAATCATCCACCGTTTCCTGGAACATGCCTGAGGGATCGGTGACCAGCTCCGTGTCATAGAGGGAACCGCTTTCAAAGGCGTTGTCCTGGAGCGCCCGGAGGCAGAATGCGTGGATGGTGAAGATGGAAGCGGTATCAAAGGATGTAATCGCCCTGTTGAGAAGATCCTTGGCCGCGTCCCGTTCAGGGCCATTGCCGTTCGTGTTTGCGGCGAGTCCCTGCAGAAACGGGTCCTTCGTGGGCTGCCCCGCGAAGACATCGAGTGCTTCCCGGATCCTGCCACGGATCCGTCCCCGCAGTTCTTCGGTTGCCGCCTCGGTGAACGTCACCACGAGAATCTGGGCGGGCATCAGCCCCTTCTCGATAAGGAGGCGCAGGTACAGGCAGGCGATGGCATAGGTCTTCCCCGTGCCCGCGCTGGCTTCGATGAGATTTATCCCTGACAGTTCAACTTCCAGATGTTTCAGTTCTTGCATGGCTTTTCCTCGCCGAGGCTCTCGATAAGGGGCTTGAGCAGGGTTCTGGCGACCCGCTCGAAATCGTCGTTGAAGGGGTCCACCTCGCCGAAACAGAGCTGGAAGCAGGCATCATCTCCTTCACCCGGGTAATAGTTGTATCCCTTTTCCCACTTGGCCCTCGCCCGTTCCACCTTCCATTCCAGTTTCCTGGCGTAGGCCATGGACGATTCCGGAAAGAAACGGAGCGGTGCGGACATCCCTTTCCAGTAGAGACCGAGAATGTCCAGTAGTAGCGAGGAGGGGTCCGGCGTCTCGACGAATGTAATTGTCTCACCATCCATGATCAACCTGCTTCTCAGCGGGTAGCCTTCTTCCCGCAGGCAATTCAGGACAAGGTGCTCTATCCACGTCGCGACCACGTCCTTCGATTTCAGCTTTGCGCACCGGTAGCGAGCCAGTTGGTCGGTTCGGATGCCGTCAAGCCTGCCGGTGAGCGTGAATCCGCCGAGGGAGATCTGGAAGTCCAGGGGCTTCAGGAGGCCCTGTCCGCCGAGTTGCTGCTGCACTGTCCCGGCAAAGTCAACGGCATTGGCCGCCATCTTCCTGAATTCCACTTCCCCGTGCAGCGCCGGCGGCAGAAGTCCACGACCGCGGAAAACGTGGAAGAGGCCGTTCGTGTCACCACCCTGGAGGGCGCATTCCACGAGTTCCTGCGTCAACAGGTACTTTTCAAGCCCGCCCACGGCGAAAGGCTCCCGCTCCTCGAGAGGCGCCGGGACCTCCTCGAGGCGGATCCCGAGCCGGTTCTCCAGGAAAAACCTTGCTGGGTTCTTGAAAAAACGGAGCAGCCGCGGCATTGAAATCTCTTTCCACTCATCCCGGGGCGCCGGCAAGGGAGATGAGATGAACTCGGCCGCATGGCAGGGGTGGCCACGCCTCTCTTCCAGCGCCTCCCGGTTTTCGCTGGAATAGCTGAAGAGCGGCGACCCCTCCCTGAAATAATCCCTGCTGAAGGCCTGGAGCCTGTGTACGGTGACAAGACGCCTGGCCGCATCATCTCCGGGCAGTGCGAATCCCTTGCCGACATAATCCAGCAATTCGCTCACCAGTACCGACGGAGGAATTTCGCTGTTGTCCCTGACGCTCTGGCCGACGTAGCTGACAAGGAACCGGTCACGGGCCGACAGCAGCGACTCGAGGAAGAGGTAGCGGTCCTCGTCGCGCAGGGAACGATCCCCGCGGTGGGGACTGGCTGCGATCAGGTCGAATCCGGGTGGCCTGGCCTGTCTGGGGAAGGCGCCGTCGTTCATTCCCACCAGCGCCACCACACGGAACGGTATGCTCCGCATGGGAAGCATTGCGCAGAAGGTCACTCCGCCCGTCATGAACCCGAGCCCCTTCTCTTCTTTCGCAAAGCGGTCGGAGAGCCATGCGCGGATCACGGGAATCTCTACAGGCCCCGTAAAGCCTGCACTTTCCACGATCTCACTCATGGTTTCAACGATGGAGAGCACTGACGAAAGCTCGTGGGCCGATTCGTCGTCTGCCTGGAAGAAATCCCCGAGCAGTGCCCGGATTTCGTCCCGCCATTCCGTGAGTGAGCGGGAAATGGCAAAGCGCCCGGCGATTGCGCGTATCCTGCTCAGGAACTCGAGGAAATTTCCGAGCGTCCTGGCTCGGGTCCCTTCGATTTCGTCATAGGGGAGGATGCCGTTGAAGATGCCTCCTTTTTCGTCGGGCATGGCATACCCTAGCAGAAGCCGGTCAATACCCGACCTCCAGCTGTTCTCCCGGTATGGCGGCAGGCCGAAGTGGGCCCTGTCCTCTTCGTCCAGTCCCCACCGGACCCGCGTATCCTCCAGCCAGGAACGGATCGCAATCAGTTCCTCACTATCCAGTTGGAAACGCCTGCTGACAACCGGAGATTCTAGTATGTCGAGGATCTGGACCAGGGTAATGCGGCTGCCCGGCAGTTCCAGCAGCTTCAACAAGACAGGAGCAATTCGGCCTTCCTTGGACAGGCGCCTGTCCGCTATGGAAAACGGTATCCTGCAAGCGGGATTCTGACATCCCTCGAAGACCGCGGATATGTAAGGCGCATACGTTTCTATGTCAGGGGTCATTACCACGATATCACGTGGGTTCAGGCCGGGGAGTTCGTCCAGAAGTTCAAGGATCTTGTCGTGCAGGACTTCCATTTCCCGCATGGGACCGTGACAGGAATGAATCTGGATGGACCTGTCATCCGCGGCGATAGCCACCCGTTCCCCTCCCTCTTCCGCTCCACGGAGGTTCAGGATGTCGGATTGGATGGCCTTCAGCAACGACCCGCCTTCCGGGTCATTGTAGAGGTCGAGGCTGCTTGCGGCCAGCTCCCCGCATTCGAGCATTACGTCGGAAAAGTCCCTTCCCAGTCTGCCCATTGAGGCGATAAGCGTATTGCCCTCGATAAGTAGGGCTCGCTCCTCAGGGGTGCGAAACGCCTGCGCTTTTGCGGAGACGATGTCTGCCCAATATTCGCGGGTGGGGCTCAGGAGAAAGAAGTTGACCTCGGTGATACGGGAGGTAGCGGCGAACACCTCCACATGGTACGGCGGCAGGCTGGATATGCCAAAGAGCGATATCCTCTCCGGGATGCCGTCCATGGGCGCAGCAAGGTCTTTGATCCTGTCATGGAACTCCCCCTTGATCCGCGCCCGGTGCCTCCCTTCACCCGCATCCGTCAGCTCTCGCCAGAGGATTTCCTGCCAATCTCCGGCGCTCCCCTTCTCCCACTGCAGGACCATCTCCGGCCGGAACAGGGTATATTGGTCAAAGGTGTCGGCAATCTTCTCGGAGAGCTGGAAGAGCTTGAGGCCGTCAACGTCTCCCGCCAGGTAGTTTTTCAACCTGGAAAACTCCTCGCGTTTCAGGAACCGGGGGAGTAAACCCGCGATCCGCCAGCTCATGATCTCGGGGGAAAAAGGGGAAGAGTCGGGCAGTTCGGGCAAGACGGCCTGGTACAACCGCCAGACCATGGAGTTGGGAAACGGGTAGTCAGCGTTCGCCCATACCCCGAAGCGCCTGGAAAGCTCCATGGCCAGCCAGCGCTGCAACCCCTTGCTCTGCACAACGATCACTTCGGGGGTGAAGGGTGAAGCGAGGGGTTTCCTGACAACGCGGGCCAAGGCCTCGACGAGGTTTTCCATCCGGTTGCTGCTGTATATGTTGAGGGGCATGGAGAGTTCCTTTCCCGTTTTGAGAGACACTATACACGAAGAATACGACAGATTACGTCATATCACGCTGCAAGATTCAAATATCATGTGAACACAGGGGCAGAACAGGGGTAAAGGAAAAACCATCTACAGAGGGTAGCTGCGTGGCATCCCGCGGACGAGGGAACCGACGGTCATGTTTCCGGACAAAATATAAGGCCCGCTAAAATACGCGGGCCTCATTCTTATGTTTCTTTATCACCCATCTAATGGGTATCAGGCGTGCTTGGCAGCCTGTGATTTACCTTTATTTTCGATTAAATAATCTGGTGGCGTGTCCTCGTTCATACAATCCTCCAATCCTTGCTGCTCTTTCTCTGTGCAACTCCTTGTATGGATTCAGGTAGCGCTACCTTGGTTTCAAGTATATCCATTCCGATTCGGAAAAACCAGACTGTCGCATTTTTTTTTATTGGCGTATAATGCGAATTTGTGTTGCCTCGGCTCAGGACCTATTGCCCCCCCATTCCGCAACGGTTCGAAAAGATACTCCAGTCCGTTTCAATCCACTTGCCCTGATTTCATCCATAGGGTCAACAACTACTACATTAAGCTTGAACTCCATGCTCATAATCGTTGAATCGCCGACAAAGGCGAAGAAAATACAGTCGATCCTCAAGGTGAAAACCATGTCCACAGTCGGTCACTTCAAGGACCTTCCGGATTCTCACATGGGTATCGATCTCAAGACATACGAACCGACCTTTGTCTACCATGAAAAGAAAATGAACCTGCCGAAGGAACTTCGTGCGGCGGCAAAGGGAGAAACCGTAATGCTGGCCGGTGACCCTGACAGGGAAGGCTATGCCATCAGCTGCCATATACACGAGGAAGTGAAAGAAGTAGCCAAGGAATGCCTCCGCATGGAGGTGTACGAGGTTACCGAGAAGGGTTTGAAGGAATCACTTGCCAAGGCCGTGCCTTTCGAGGAGACAAATTCGGGTCTCTACCATGCATTCCTCGGCCGGCGGATTGGCGACCGCCTGGTGGGCTATATTCTTTCCCCTATGGCAAGCAAGAGATTGCGTGGGAAATACAGCGTAGGTCGGGTTCAATCCCCCGCGGTTCGCCTGGTCGTCGACCGTGAAAGGGAGATTCGGAATTTCATTCCATCCCCATACTGGATGCTGGACATTCAGCTGGATAAGGAAGGAGCGATATTCCTCGCCCGCCACGTAAAAGGCAAATTCGAGCGACTGGAGGATGCGCAGGCAATCATCGAAGCCATTCAAGGCGAAACACATGCCCTTGCTATTAAAGTGCAAAAGAAAGAATCCCGCCAGTCCCCCAAGCCGCCGTTTACGACGGTGGATCTTCAGGCAGCCGCTGCTTCGCGCCTGAAGTTCACACCGGAACAGACAATGAAGCTGGCCCAAGGGCTTTTCGACCACGGTCTTACGACCTATCATCGCACCGATTCCGTGAGGATGGATGAGGCGTTTGTTACCGAGATCCGGGAATTTCTAGGGAAAGTCCTCGGCTGCAACTATCTTCCCCCCAAACCCAACCATTACAAATCAAAAAACACCCAGGCGGACGCCCATGAAGGCATCCGCCCCACGCGGATGCCTTCGACCGCCGACATAGCCGCCATAATCAGAAAAGAAGGCCTCACCCCTGATCATGCGAAACTGTACGAAATGATTTTCAGACGGGCTGTCGCAAGTCAGATGGCGCCGGCACTCTATGACTCCACTTCGATGCTCTTCCAAGTGGCAGGCGAAAAGTTCAAGGCCTCCGGTCGGGTCCTGAAATTCGACGGTTTTCTCAAGGTCTACGCTGAGGTTGACGAGGAAAAGGAGAAAAAGGGGGAAGAAGACAAGCTGCAACTGCTCCCTCCAGTAGAGGCTGGCGAACTGGTCCCTAAGTTAAGGCACGTCCTGGAGGAGAAAAAGACGAAACCGCCCGGCAGATTTACCCTGGGATCTCTTGTCAAGGAATTGGAACGGCTGGGCATAGGCCGCCCATCCACATACGCAGCCATTACCAGAAACATAATTGACCGGGGCTATGTGAAAGAGGAAAAAGGAAAGGTGGTACCTCTGCAACCCGGTGAAACTCTCGTTGACTATCTCAGCGAAAAACATCCTTGGGTAATCGACTACGCCCTTACCAGCAGGATGGAGAACTTTTTGGATCTGATTGTAGAAAAAAAGGAAACCTGGCAGCGTTTCTGCCGAGGCGTTCACGGCAAAATGGGTTACTCCAATCCGCCGGCCAGAGTCGCGGGTGGTAAGCCTAGCGAAGCTCAGCTTAAATACGCCAACGATTTAGCGGCAAGAAACAACCTCATCATCCCTGAAGAAACCTTAATGACCGGCAAGGCGCTATCCTTGTGGATTGAAAGAATCGTGGGCAAGAAGGCGCCGAAAAAAGAAAAAGGCGCACAACCGGGCCCCGCTCGGATGCCCCGGGAATGACATGGCAGGTATACATAATCCGCTGCTCTGACGACTCACTCTATACGGGAATAACTACGGATATCGAGAGGCGCTTCCGACAACATAAGGAAGGAAAAGGAGCAAAGTATTTCCGGGGAAGGAATCCTCAGGAAGTTATCTATCTCGAAAACGGCCACACAAGGAGCACGGCGGCAAAACGGGAAGCGGCCATCAAGGGCTTGTCACGGGCGGAAAAGGCCGTTCTGGCGGGATTGGCAGTAAATTGTAAGCAACCCCGTCCTCTGGGCGGGGTTGCTTACTAGAACTCAGTGAGAGCTCATGATACGAAGCCGCACAGGTAGTTGATGTAGACGTCGATGATGTTAGTGAAATTGTCGAGACCGCCTTCCCAGACGGCGTCGGCGATTCGCTTCCCTAAATCTATCTCTCCGTGATTGACAAGTATGGTTCAATAGCATACATAAAAGAGACGCGTCGGTCTCGATCGCTCTGTATATCGGTTTTGATAGTTGTCAACTGGGGGGATGTCGAAATGAAGGAGAGGAACAACGTCAACAAAATCAGGGAAGAACGCCTGATGAGCAAGATGGAGCTGGCCCGCCTGGCGGGACTGTCCTCGGCAACCATCGATCGGATTGAACGGGGCGAGTCCTGCCGTATGGAAACCAAACGAAAGATTATTCTGGCCCTTGGTTACACCTTGGCGGACAAGGACTCCGTATTCCCGAACAGCTGAGGGAGATAAAGAGAATGGAATTCCTTTTTCCGGAGAATTGAAATGTGCGGCCGCTTCACCTTTGCCATATCCCCTGAACTGCTCACCGAAGTCTTCGGAGTGACTGTTCTCGAAGAACCCCCCCCGCGCTACAACATCGCCCCCAGCCAGCAGGTTCCGATAATCCGAGATGCCGCAACCGATGGAAGATACCTGTCCTCCGTCCGCTGGGGGCTCTTGCCCCACTGGGCAAAGGACCTTTCCATCGGCGCCCGGATGAGCAATGCCCGCTGCGAAACCGTCCACGAAAAACCCGCTTTCCGGCAGGCGATCCGCGCCCGTCGCTGTATTGTTCCCGCAAGCGGATTCTTCGAATGGTCCGCGGCCCCCACTGGCAAATCTCCCCATTACGTCACCATGCGGGATGGTTCGCCCCTTGCTTTTGCCGGAATCTGGGACTCCTGGAGGACGCCCGAGGGAGAAATCCTTGAAACCTGCGCCATCCTAACCACCACAGCCAACAGCCTCATGGCGCCCCTGCACGACCGGATGCCGGTACTGCTCCACCACACCGAATTCGACCTCTGGCTGGACCGCTCCGCGAATAATCCGGATAAGCTCAAACGGCTCTACCAGCCCTACCCTTCCGAACTACTGCAGGAATGGGAAGTCTCATCAATCGTGAACAGCGCATCTCATGAAACACCGGAGACCATCGTTCCCCTTCAAGCTCCCCATTGAAGTTTTCTTCCCATGTCATGATCCACCCTGCTTAATACCCGGGCTTTCGTGTGTGAAATCGTCAATCATGCAAAATGACAAAATCCGGAAAAACCAGCCATGTCAAAACTTGTGAATGAAAGCGTAACGAAAACAATTTTCCGGATGGCAATTCCAATGCTCGCCGGCACTTTTGCCATCAACATGTACAACCTCACGAACGCATGGTTCGTCTCCAGGCTTGGGA
>CAZFCG010000049.1:0-26855 GCA_964517595.1 uncultured Geobacter sp.
GCTGCTCCACGCCTCGGCCCTCTCGATCAGAGACCCCTGGGCCGGAAAAAACGTAACCATAGCAGCGCCCCTTTGCGGTGAATTCGCGAAGGTGATGGCTCAACTGGGATGGAATGGGAAGTGATTATTCGGCATCAATTGGGAAGCAGATTTTGCCGCCCTACGAAGGGCATGGCCATTTCTGGCTATAAACCGGGGCAGGATTTTCGCCTCACCTCGCCCCGCGCCGTTTCAACTCTTCCTCCACGCACATCTTCTGTCCGCCGGCCAGCCTGCCCGAGGCGCGGAGATTCTTTATTTCCACCAGGGAGATGGTGGGCAGGAAGACCGTGAACCAGATGTTGGGCGTCCTCGAGTTTTTCAGGATAGCCATCTTCAGGTTGGGCCGGTTCTTCCAGCGGGAATGCCGGGCAATGGCCGATATGGTTTCCGCAGTGGCCTTGGGTCCGTTCAGGAAGCGGAACAGGGCCGATTCCCTGATGCGGGGATTGTCCAGGCAGGCATCCATGAGGTGGGGGTTTCCCTCCTGGAGAAGCGCGGCCACCACATCGGAGGTGGCGCGGCGGGCAAGGGTGATCTTGTTGCCGAGGGGAGTGCCGGGAAGCCGCTGGATGATGGCGCGCTCAGCCGCCACTTTTTGGTCCGGGGTCACGCCCGGCAGGAAACAGACCGTAACCAGTTCAAACAGGTACAGGTGGGGCAGGAGCGCCTGGACGATGCGGGCCGGGGTGGCGGGGTGGTGGACGAGGGCCACTTTTACCTTGTGACTTTCCCCGGAAACGGCCATGCGGGCGACGGAGGTCAGGATCTCCTCCGTGAGGTCTTTCCTCTTCAGAAGCTGGAGGAGCAACGGTTCGTCCAGGCGCGGGTTCTTCAGCAGGGAGCGGATCACCTCCATGGAAGGGTCGTTTAGCGCTGAGAGGATACCGTCCCGCTCCGCGGTCAGCGCGCCGTACAGCCTCCGCGCCAGGTCTGTTTCCAGGGATGAGTGGCTCTGCCCGTCGCTCATCACACACTCCGTTTCAAAGAGAAGCCCGCGCGCGTATCATGCCGCGGAAACGTCATTCCCGTATCGACACGCCGTTCATTCTCTCCTATACTGCATCTATGATTCCCATCAAGGATTATAATCCTACCAAGCATTTTCCCATTATCACGATCATCCTGATAGCCGTCAACCTGTTGACCTTCATCCAGGACCGGCTGACAGGCGCCTATCAGCCGATGCTGGTGGAAACAGCGAGAGGCGTGGAAAGTATCAATCACTTCGTGGGCGGACTGAGCGCCCACTATGCGCTGGTTCCGGCCAGGTTGAGCTCCGCGCCCCTGGATTCCTGGCCCCAGGTGTTTACCTCGATGTTCCTTCACGGAAACTGGCTGCACATCGCATCCAACATGCTGTTTCTCTGGATCTTCGGCAACAATATCGAGGATTCCCTGGGCCGGCTGCGGTTCATAATGTTCTACCTGTGCTGCGGAGCGGCCGCCGCCGCGGCCCAGTACCTGAGCGCCCCCCTGTCCGGCATACCAATGGTCGGCGCCAGCGGGGCGGTGGCGGGCGTCATGGGGGCCTACCTTATCCTCTATCCCCATGCCAGGGTCCTCACCCTCCTCCCCATATTTATCTTTTTCACCTTCATCGAGGTGCCGGCATACCTGATCATCGGCTACTGGGCGTTGCTCCAGTTCATCAGCGCAAACTGGATAAACTCGGGAGGGCAGCAGGGCGGGATCGCCTATTTCGCCCACATCGGTGGATTCCTGGCGGGAATCATTCTCCTGTTCCTCTTCGGAGGCCGGAAAACAGGCGCCCGCCGCCCCGTCCGTTAAACCAAAGCTATCGCATCAACTTTTCACCTTTCACCTTTCACTTTTCACTTTTCACCTTTCACTTTTCACCTTTCACTTTTCACTAAACCAGCTTGTTCATAACCGCATTGGTCATGCGCGAGGCGCACACCAGGTTCCCTTCTTCATCCCGGATCAGCATCTCCCATACCTGCGTGGATTTTCCCAGATGCAGGGCCCGGGCGGTTCCGGTCACATAACCGGTTGAAGCTGAACGGATGTGGTTGGCGTTAATCTCCAGCCCGACGCAGTATTGCCGGTCGCGATCTATGACCAGATTGGCGCCGCAGCTTCCCAGGGTCTCCGCCAGGGCCACCGATGCGCCGCCGTGCAGGATTCCCATGGGTTGCCGGGTCCGGTTGTCCACGGGCATGCGGGCCGTCAGAGAGTCTTCTCCTATGGCCGTTATTTCGATTCCCAGGTGGGAAACAAGGGTGTCTCTCATGATGAAATTGATTTCCTCGGGGGTGTAGTTCCTGAACCAGATGCCCATCGCCTTCTCCTTCGTCGAGAATTTCCTTGATCGGATGATACTTTTCATACAATCGCCGGAGAAAAAGGTCAACGCGGAAATATCCCCGCCCCGGCGTCCCGCCGTACAAAAACCTTCCCCTTTCCCTGTGAAAGATCATCCCATTATCCGGAATCTGTGGTAATAAGAATATCCAACCCTGCAAAGCAGGATTACCCGGATGCGGCGACAGGACCGGCGTGACGGAACAGCTGTCCTTGGCCGCGGTGTGGAGGCCTCCCATGAGCTCTGATATTCGAAGATTCATCCGCAAGATACCCAAGGCCGAGCTCCATATCCACCTGGAAGGCGCCCTGGAGCCGGAACTGATGTTCGCCATCGCGGAACGGAATGGAGTAAAACTTCCTTTCCGCTCTGTGGAAGAGGTGCGGAGGGCATACCGTTTCACCAACCTCCAGTCGTTCCTGGACATATACTACCAGGGAATGAACGTGCTTCTCCGTGAAAGGGACTTCCACGACATGACCGCGGCATACCTGGCGCGGGCCTTTGCCGACAATGTCCGTCATGCGGAACTGTTTTTCGATCCCCAGGCCCATACGGATCGGGGCATCCCCCTGGAAACGGTCATCGGCGGCATCCAGTCCGCGCGGGAGGAGATGCGGAACCGTACCGGCATGTCCACCCTCCTTATCCCCTGCTTCCTGCGTCACCTGAGCGTGGATTCGGCCATGGCATGCCTGGAGGATATCCTGCAATTCCGGGATCTGCTGTGCGGCGTTGGTCTGGATTCCTCCGAGCTGGGCAATCCGCCGGAAAAGTTCACCGCCGTCTTTGAACGTGCAAGGGCCGAGGGCCTGCGTGTCGTGGCCCATGCCGGCGAGGAAGGCCCTCCCGAGTATATACTTCAGGCCCTGGACCTCCTGGGTTCGGAGCGCATCGATCATGGGGTGCGCTGCATCGGGGACCGGGACCTGGTGGAACGGCTCAAAAGAGAGCAGATACCCCTCACGGTCTGCCCCCTCTCCAACGTGCGGCTGCGGGTCTTCGACACCATGGCCGACCATGACCTTAAACAGTTGCTGGACATGGGGCTGAGGGTCACCCTGAATTCCGACGACCCCGCCTATTTCGGCGGCTACATCACGGACAACTATCTGGCCGCCCAGGAAGCCCTTTCCCTGGAACGGGACGATGTAATCACCCTGGCGCGCAATTCCTTCCTGGGCTCGTTCCTGACGCCGGAGGAAAAAGGCCGCTGTCTGGATGACCTGGACAGCTTTGTTTCGCGGTTTCCCCACAAGGCCCGGAAGGAGAGGTGATGAAACGGAACCTGTTGGCCGTATTATTCCCCCTGTGCGCGTCCCTCGCGCTGGCGGGGTGCGCTCACAATGCAGGGAGAAAGGATGCCCTCTACCAGACCTCCACCTTGAACGCCCTCATGGAAGGGGTTTACGACGGCACGGTATCCGTGGGAGAGCTGAAGAAAAACGGCGATTTCGGTATCGGAACCTTCAACGCCCTGGATGGGGAGATGGTCGGGCTGGACGGAGTATTCTACCAGGTCAAGGGGGACGGAACGGTCCTGATGGCCGCCGATGATCTCCGGACGCCATTCGCCGTGGTGAAATTCTTTTCCGCCGACAAGACCGCCGGCTTGTCCGGCCCACTGGACCTGGACGGTCTGATGCGACGGCTGGACGACATGCTCCCGACACGGAACTCCTTTTATGCGGTGAGGATCGAAGGGACCTTCCCCTGGATAAAGACCCGCAGTGTAGCGGCCCGGCGCAAGCCCTACCCCGGCCTGGCCGAGGCCGTAAAAGACCAGTCGGTATTTGAATTCAGGGATATCCGGGGAACCATAATAGGGCTGCGCTGCCCGGACTTCGTAAAGGGCCTGAACATGCCCGGATATCATTTTCATTTCATTTCCGGTGACCGCAAGTCCGGAGGCCATCTCCTCGGTTGCCGCATGGAGAACGCCACGGTCATGATTGATGAAACCGGCGACTTCCGGCTGGTTAACCCGCAAAGCGAGGGTTTCCGGCGAAGCGATCTCGGGAAGGATCACGGCCCGGACCTGGAAAAGGCGGAACGATAACGACAGGGCAAGGAGGATACCACCATGAAAAGAGGGACCGGCATCGACCTGTACCAGGAGTTCATCGATGTATTTCACAAGGAGGAGATGCTTGCGTTTTTCGATTTTCTGACCCATGGGGGCGCCGCGGATTCCCTGTCCGGTTTGTGCAAGATCTCCCGGCCGAAACCGGGCAAGGCGGATTCACGATACCTTTCCCTTCTCTTCATCGTCGACACGCCGGACGAGGACGCCTGGAAAATAGCCGAGGCGCGCTTCGCGGAAATCGACTGGGACGGACTGCGGGACTGTCTGCCCGAATTCGAGAGCGCCCTCTCCATCCCCTTTACCCTCAGGGAGTTCACGGGCAACTATTTTCAGGAGATTGATATCTACCTGAAAAGCAACACGGCTGTTTCCAGGTCGTTTATCGTCGGCGCCCTCTGCCCGGCGATCTTTACCGTGGCCCGGCTCAAGGCCGGTGAACCGGTTTTCCGGGAAGACCTGCCGGATGCGGAAAAAGACATGAAGGAGTCCCTGCTCATCGACAAGGACCGTGGCGACTCGCTTGTGTCAAGACTGCGCGATTTCTTTAAATTTTGAAATAACTCTCCAGGAGGTGGATATGGATATCCAGACAAGAAAAGAAGCGAATGCCACGATTGTGTCGGTCACCGGCAAGATGGACGCCGTTACGGCCCCGGAGTATGAAAAGCTGTTGCGGCAGTTGATGGAGGAGGGGGAAAAGTCCTTCGTCAACGACTTTTCCGGCCTTGTCTATATCAGCAGCGCCGGCCTGCGCAGTATTCTGGCCACGGCCAAGGCCCTGAAGGCTGTACAGGGGAGACTCCTTTTCAGTGGCGTGACCGGGCCGGTCAAGGATGTGTTTGAGATCTCCGGTTTCGGCTCACTGTTCCAGATGTATGACTCCCCTGATGCGGCACTGAAAAGCGTCGGCTGAGGCCATGTTTTCCCGGAGCGCGCGCTATAAGGCGCGCATCGAAAATCTGGAAGGCATGATGCGGTTTGTGCTCGGCTGCGCCGGGCAGCTCCCCTGGGTGGCCGGCCGTATTTCAAACATCGAGCTCGTGGTGGAAGAGGCGGTGGTGAATGTCTGCAAATACGCCTACCCCGAAGGAGACGGAGAGGTGGAGATCCGCTGCGAGGGTGACGAAAGCGCCCTCCATATACTGGTGGCGGATTCGGGAATACCCTTCAATGTCCTGGATGCCGCGGAACCGGATCTGTGCGCCGATATCCTGGAAAGGCAGGTGGGAGGGCTGGGGTGCTTTCTCATCCGTTCCATGTCCGACCGGGCGGAGTATCTCCGGGAAGGGGGACGCAACCTTCTGAAACTGACCTTTCTCTCCGCCGGGAAGCCCGGGGGTGAAAGCGGCGATCAATGAGCCGGGCGCGGGACCTTCCCGAACGGGGGGCATCCCCTGTCCGGCGGCGACTGTCTTCCGTATTCAGGGACCGGGGGATCGCCTTCAAGCTGATCCTCCTGTGCTGCGCCAGCAGCGTGTTCATCTTTCTCGTCATCTTCGGTTATACCTACCGCTTCTCCAGGGACACCATCGAGAAGGACACCCGGGAGAGGGCCGAGAACCTGGCGCAAAACGCGGTCTACCGCATCGAGAACATCCTCAACGCAGTGGAAAAGGCGCCGGAGGGAATGGCGTCCCTGCTGGAAAACTGTTCCCTTTCCAGGGAGGAGACGCTCCGCATGCTGCGGGCCTCCGTTGTCGGCAATCCGGATATCTACGGCGCCATTCTCGCCTTCGAACCGAACGGTTTCGATGGAAAGACCGAGAGCTTCACGCCATATTTCTACAGGCGAAACGGCGCCATCCTCGCCGTTGATCCCCATTCCGAAACCCATTACGACTGGGACTGGTACCGGACCCCCAAACGGCTGCGCAAGGCGCTATGGAGCGAGCCCTATTTCGATGCCGCTTTCGGCAAGGTCATCATGTCCACCTATTCCGTCCCCCTGTTCCGCAATGAGAACGGGAAAAAACGGTTTCGTGGTGTGGCTACCGCCGATATATCCCTGGACCAACTGAGCGATATCGTTTCTTCCATCAGGATCCTCCGCGGCGGCTTCGGCATACTCATGTCCAGGCAGGGGGTCTTCGTCACCCATCCCGACAAGAAACTCATCATGAAGGGAACCATTTTCGACCTTGCCAGGGAGCGCAATGACCCGGGTCTGGCGTGGATCGGAAAAAAGATGCTGTCGGGCGAATCCGGATTCGCTCCTCTGAAGGTAATGGCCGCGGGCAAGCTGTCCCGTGTCTATTACACTTCCATACCGTCCAGCCAGTGGGGGTTGGCCGTCATATTCCCGGAGGAAGAGCTGGCGGAAGACATCACGGCGCTGCATCGGGTTGTGATTATCATGGGATTGGCGGGAATCATGCTCCTTTCCCTCGCCCTGACCATTATCGCCCGTTCCATCACCGGTCCCCTTCGGGCCATGGCGGCCGCGACGGAAGCCGTGGCGGCCGGCGACCTGGATGTGGAGCTACCTGCCGCCGGTGCCCGTGATGAAGTGGGGAAGCTGACCGAGTCCTTCCGCGCCATGAAGGTATCCCTCAAGGACCACATCCGTCAGGTGGCGGAGGCAGCGGCTGAGCGGGAGAGGGTAGCCGGAGAGCTGGCCATCGCCAGGGACATCCAGATGAGTATCCTGCCGGAGGGATTGTCTCCCCTGGCATGTGGCGACCGCTACGCCATCCGGGCGCTTGTTGCGCCCGCAAAGGAGGTGGGAGGGGATTTCTTCGACTTTTTTCCCGTTGACGGGGACAGGCTCTGCTTCGTAGTTGCGGACGTTTCCGGCAAGGGTGTGCCGGCGGCCCTGTTCATGGCCGTTTCCATGACCCTCCTCAAGGCAACCGCCCGTCGCGGCCTCCCCCCCGATGAAGTGTGCGCGAGAGTAAACGACGAGTTGAGCCGCGACAACCGGGCTAACATGTTTGTAACCGTATTCTGCGGCATCCTGGACACTGCCACGGGAGAGGTCGTCTTCGCCAACGCGGGCCACAACCATCCACTGGTGATGAAGGCTTCGGGCGAGGCCGTCTTTCTCAGAACGGTCAATGGCCCGGCCATCGGCATGATTGAGGATGTTTCCTATCGACGGGAGACCCTGCTGCTGGCGCCGGGCGATTCCCTATTCCTCTATACCGACGGAGTGACCGAGGCCATGAACGGCGAGGAAGAGATGTTCGGGGATGATCGCCTTCTGAGAGAACTGGAAAAGCTCGCGGCTGAAGACCCCGAAGAGGTGACCGCCGCCATCATGGATCGGGTGAGGGAATTCGCCTCCGGCGCTGTGCAATCGGACGACATTACCGCTATGATGGTCAGTTACAGGGGGTAGGAAACAGGGGCTGCGGCTTGACGGCTGATGGAATCCGCGAACGGGGACTTACTGCATAGCCGGGAATGGAAGAAGGCGCATGAAAAAATATTTCGATTTCGAGAACCACGGGACAAACTACCGCCGCGAGACACTGGCCGGCTTCACAACCTTCGTGACCATGGCCTATATCATCATCGTAAACCCGGCGATCCTGGAGGCAGCCGGCATTCCCCGCGGACCGTCCACCACCGCCACTATCCTCGCGGCCGCCTTCGGAACCATTGTCATGGGGCTTTATGCGAAACGGCCTTTCGCCATCGCCCCGTACATGGGGGAAAACGCCTTTATCTCCTTCACCGTGGTGAAGGCCCTCGGCTTCACCTGGCAGGAGGCCCTGGGCGCGGTGTTCATCGCCGGTCTTGCCTTCATCCTGCTGACGGTTCTTAAGGTCCGGAGCTGGCTGGCTGACTCCATTTCACCGTCCCTGAAATACAGTTTCGCCGTGGGCATCGGCTTTTTCATCACCTTCATCGGCCTGAATGAAACCGGGATCGTGTCGCTGGGGGTTCCGGGCGCGCCGGTGCGCCTGGGTGATCTCACCCAGCCATCGATCATCCTTGCGCTTTGCGGCCTCACGCTGACCGTTATCCTCATGCTGCGAAGGATTCGAGGCGCCATCATCATCGGCATCCTTGCGACAACCCTGCTGTCGTTCCTGTCCGGGGTTACGCCCCTCCCTTCAACCATTGTCGGCCTGCCGCCCAGTCCGGCGTCTGTCTTTCTGAAACTGGACCTGTCGGGAGCGCTGACGCCGAAGTTCCTGCCCGTGGCGCTGACGATCTTCGTCATGGCGTTCGTGGATACCATCGGCACCCTCATCGGCCTGTCCGCCCGGGCCGAACTGCTGGATGAAAAGGGCAATCTTCCCCAGATCGAAAAGCCCATGCTGGCCGACGCCCTGGCCACTACCTTCGCCCCCCTGGTGGGGACATCCACCACCGGCGCGTATGTGGAATCGGCGGCCGGGGTGGAGGAAGGCGGAAGGACCGGCTTCGTCGCGCTGGTCATAGCGGTGCTTTTCCTGTTGTCCCTGTTCTTCGCCCCTCTCTTTACCGCTGCGCCCCCCCATGCCTACGGCGTGGCCCTTATCATCATCGGCAGTTTCATGATTACACCCCTGACCAGGATACGGTTCAGCGACACCACTGAACTGATCCCCGCCTTCCTCACTATCGTGCTCATCAGCTTCACATACAACATCGGCGTGGGAATCACCACCGGCCTGCTGGCCTGGCCCCTGTGCAAGGCGTTTTCAGGACGGATCAGAGAAGTCCCGGCCGGGGCCTGGATACTGGCGTTGCTGTCGCTGTCGTTCTTTTTTTTCTATCCGAAGGTGTGAGGTAGAATCCTGCTGGGGGATGACAAGGAGGCGGCCCATGCCGGCGCCGGCTCCTTGCATGAAGGTCAGGAAAGCAAATTATTGCTCGAGCAGGGTCTTGATGGTTGATTCCATCTTTTCCTGTATCTGGGGGTTGTAACCGACGAACTTCCGTACCAGAACACCTTTTTTGTCTATGATGAAAAAGGCCGGTATGGGCTGCACCCCGTATTCAAGGAGAAGATCGGTGTCTACCAGGGCGACGGGGAAATTTATTCTTTTATCCCTTATGAAACGCCGCACAATGGCCTCGGTATCGCCCCGGATACCGGGATTCAGCCCCAGGACCTGAAGGCCCTGGCCTTTGTATTTGGTGTTCAGGGAAACAAGATGCGGAAGAGACTCGTTGCACCCCTCGCACCAGGTGGCGAAAAACTCCAGAATCAGCACATATCCCTTGTAGTTGGCAAGGGTCACTTTCTGGCCGGAAGTGGTGACGACCTTGATGGGCGGGGCCGGTTTTCCGGTCTGGGGCAGGGCAAAAACCGGACCCGCCACGGACAGGCTGGCCAGCAGGAATAATCCGGTCAGGACATTTTTCATTTCAGTCAAATCAAGCCATCCTTTCCATCCGACTTCCGGAAGTTCATTGCGAGGCCGGTGGAGTTTACCGCCAAGCGCCTCATATCCTGCATTTTCCGAAAATCATTCATCTTGTGATTTATCAGTAGCCATCCGGGAAACTCGGATTGGAACCGGTTACAGCGCCTTTTTGATAAGCGCTTCCAGTTGGGCCTTCGGCGCCGCGCCGACGACCTGGTCCAGAACCTTGCCGTCCTTGAAGAGTATAATGGTGGGAATTCCGCGAATGCCGAACTTCGCGGGGGTAGCGGGATTCTCGTCCACGTTTACCTTTCCGACTTTTACCCTTCCCTCGTATTCTTCCGCGATGGTATCGATGAGAGGCGCAATCGCCTTGCACGGGGCGCACCAGGAAGCCCAGAAGTCCACCAGAACCGGCGTGGCTGATTGCATAACTTCCGTTTCAAAATTACTGTCGCCGAAGGCGAAAACCTTTTCACTTGCCATTATCTGTTCTCCTCTTTTCCGTTAGTGAAACGACCATTTTGCTTGCTACGAATATAAACAACCGCCTGAAAAAATCAAGCCGTTTCACTTGTCACCCCTGCAACGGATAGGATACAAGGCGATTATGGACGGCGCCTCGGGGGGACAGTACGCTGGCGTAGAGATGGAATTCCTTTACCGGAACGGGAGACAACGAAAACAGGCGGTTCTTCTCCAGGAAAGGGGTGATCCTGGACAACGGCGTATCCTTCAGCCGGGCAAGGGTTATATGGGGGCTGAATTTCCGGCGCTCAGGTTCAAGTCCGCACTTCTCCAGCGCTTCCTCCACAAGGCGCTGAAGGCTTGAAAGCGCCTCGTTCCGTTCAATTCCGACCCACAGCACCCTCGGATCCCTTTTTGGTGGAAAGTGGCCGACCCCGCGGGGGACCAGAGAAAAAGACGGAGACTTCACGCCGGCCAGTTCCTCCCGAATTCCCCGGAGCATGGCATCATCGGTGTCCCCGATAAAGCGAAGGGTCAGATGAAGCTGCGCCATGTCGATCCATTTCACTCCGGGTATTCCGCCGCGGATGCAGGATATGGCCTCCTTAGCATCTTCCGTGAGATCAATTGCCACAAACAGCCTGTACATCCAAATTCCTCCTGAAATTCAAGGCTTCTCCGCAGTATCAGCGCACGGCGAGACGGGGCGCCGAGGGGTTCACTCTCACCAGGCAGCGTTCACCTTCGGGCCTGATCTCCGTATTCCAGCGGCGGGAAAGCCGGTTAAGCCCGGAAACGACCGCTCTCGCCCGTGCGCCCTTGAGAATTTGCGGTTGATATCGCACCCGGCTGTTTTTCACGTCCAGGGGTATCACCTCCGCTTCTGTGACACCGCCGCTCAGGGTAATCCTGGCCATGACACCGACGTCGGCGTGGGGACTCATGCTGCCGAAGGCAAAATTCCCCAGGCTGTAGAAGATAATCCCGCCCCGGTAATGCTCTATGCCCTGCGGGACATGGGGATGGTGGCCGATGACCACATCGGCGCCCTCGTCTATAGAGCGACGGGCCGCCTCTTCCTGGTATGGTTTTGGAAACGCCGCCAGTTCGGCGCCCCAATGAAACGACACAACCACATGGTCCGCCATGGCCTTCGCGCGCCGAATATCTTCCCTGAAGTAACGGGCATATCCGGGCGCCGCGCCGGCGCGATTCGCCGTCGCGAAAAACTCCAGGGGCTGGGTAAGGGAATAGGCAAGAAAGGCGATCTTCTTCCCCTTTCGACGCAGTATGGCGGGACCGCGCGCTCCGGCCAGATCCATGCAAGCCCCGGTGTGGAGAATGTTTACGGAACGGAGGGCGGCGAGAGTATCCTGAAGTCCTACGCTTCCGAAATCCATGATGTGGTTATTGGCAAGGGTCAGAACGGAGAATCCGGCGGACCTGAGGGCGGCGCCCGAACGCGGATCCGCCCTGAACCGGAATTTCTTTCCGGAATATTCATTACCCCTCCGGGTCAGAGGCGCCTCCAGGTTGCCAACGGATATGTCGGCTGTCCTGAGGATATGGACGGTCGATGAAAAGGGGTAATCATGACCCTTGCGGGCCAATGTGGCCGTCGCGCTTCCCGCCAGCATGATATCTCCGACCGCGACCAGGACCAGCTTGTCAGATCCCGCCAGGGAAGGAGAGGCAAAGAGAAGGGCCATCAAAAAACAAGCTATATATATCGGTGACATGTATCCCCTGTGATCAAAAAGATTGACTATTCTCGCGCCAAGTGCTAGAAAATATAGCTTTCTTTTTCCACTTGTAAAGGCCATTTCCATGCTGGACGCCAGATACATCAGAGAAAATCTTGAATCCGTTGAGGCACGCCTCAAGACACGCGGTGAAAAACTGGACCTTTCGGGCTTTCGGAGCTGCGATGCGAGACGCCGTGAACTTCTCGTGGAAAGCGAGTCTCTGAAGGCCTTGCGAAACAAGGTTTCCGAAGAGATCAGCCGCATCAGGGACAAATCCCAGGCCCAGGACCGCATTGCGGAAATGAGGGACGTGTCACGGCGCATCAAGACCCTGGATGACGATCTGAAGGGAATAGAGGAAGAGCTCCAGGGCTATCTGCTGACCATCCCCAATATTCCCCACGCCACCACGCCGGTGGGCGCGTCTGAGGCAGACAACGTGGAGATAAGGAAATGGGGAGAGCCGGCCCGGTTTTCCTTTGAGCCCAGACCCCACTGGGAGCTTGGCGAAAGCCTTGACATCCTTGATTTCGAGCGGGGCGCGAAGCTGACCGGCGCGCGCTTCACCCTGTGCAAAGGCGCTGGCGCCATGCTGGAGCGGGCCCTTGTCAACTTCATGCTCGATCTCCACACCCGGCAGCACAATTATCTTGAAATGCTTCCGCCCTTTATGGTAAACAGGGAAAGCATGACCGGGACGGGTCAGTTGCCGAAGTTCGAGGAAGACCTGTTCGGGCTTAACGGTCTTGACTACTTCCTTATTCCAACCGCTGAAGTGCCGGTAACCAACATCCATCGCGGCGAGATTCTGAAGGCCTCCGACCTGCCGATCTATTACACGGCATATACGCCATGTTTCCGCAAAGAAGCCGGATCTTACGGCAAGGATACCCGGGGATACATAAGGCAGCACCAGTTCAACAAGGTGGAGCTGGTGAAATTCTGTCATCCGGGAGACTCCTACCGGGAACTGGAACTGCTCCTGAACAATGCGGAAAAGGTTCTCCAACTGCTGGAGCTTCCATACCGTGTCGTCGAACTGTGTACCGCCGACCTTGGTTTTTCCGCGGCAAAGACCTTCGATATCGAAGTATGGCTACCGTCACAGAATACGTACCGTGAGATTTCCTCATGCAGCAATTTCGAGGATTTTCAGGCGCGGAGGGCGTCCATCCGGTTCAGGGAGAACGACAAGGCAAAACCGGAATTCGTCCACACCCTGAACGGTTCCGGGCTGGCTGTCGGAAGAACGGTAGTGGCAATCCTGGAGAATTACCAGCAGACGGACGGAACTGTTATTGTCCCGCTCCCTCTTCGTCCCTACATGGGAGGAATGGAAAAAATAGGTTAGATTCCGGAGGGATGGCCGAGTGGCTTAAGGCGGCGGTCTTGAAAACCGTTGAACGAAAGTTCCGTGGGTTCAAATCCTACTCCCTCCGCCATACCATAAGATAAGATGATTGACGCGCCTCTTCGGCCGGTTTTCCATGGGGCGACGTTGACAACACGGTTCAACGGAGAGATGGCCGAGTAGGTCGAAGGCGCTCGCCTGCTAAGCGAGTATACTGGGAAACCGGTATCGAGGGTTCGAATCCCTCTCTCTCCGCCAGACAAAAAGATAGTTGGTACTCACCCCGTGGAGCACCCGCAAAGGTGAGTAAATAGAACGTGCGCTCGTAGCTCAGCTGGATAGAGCAACGGACTACGAATCCGTAGGTCGGGAGTTCGAATCTCTCCGGGCGCGCCAATTAAATCAAGGGGTTACGGTTTTGCCGCAGCCCCTTTTTCTTTATAGGTAACATATAGGTAACTTTTGAAAAAAATAGCCCCGAAAAATGCCAAAAATGTTCTTCGTATAGTGCGCAATTTGGCAGCAACACCCAAGATTTCCAAGCTTCCATCCCCACTTATTTCATGCTATTAACATCACTCAACATGTCACAAATCCTGCGGCCGTCCTTCTTGGGGAACTCCAAGTAATACAAACAATCGTTCAAATTACCCTAAAATCGCCTACTTTCTCCTTGTGCTCGGTTTGTGCTCTTGCTATAAGAATCTGAGCTTCCTCTTAAGTCCCCCTGATTATTCGCGCCCTCTCAGAATTAACCCTGGAGTAACTGCCTGATGACAAGCATCACTCTCAGTCAACTAGAATCCCATCTCTGGGAATCCGCCAACATCCTGCGTGGCCCGGTGGATGCGGCAGACTTCAAGACCTATGTCTTCCCGTTGTTATTCTTTAAGCGCATCTCGGATGTGTATGACGAAGAATATGCTGCTGCCCTTGTAGAATCGGCCGGTGATGAGGAATACGCCCAGTTTCCGCAGAACTACAGGTTTCAAATTCCGAAGGATTGCCACTGGAGCGATGTGCGTGTGGTTACGACAAATGTTGGCCAGGCACTGCAAAAGGCGATGCGCGGCATCGAGACGGCGAACCCGGATACGCTCTACGGAATCTTCGGAGATGCTCAATGGACAAATAAGGAATGCCTTCCCGATTCGTTGCTCCGCGATCTGATAGAACATTTCTCCCGCATCCCGCTTGGCATCCAGGCTGCCCAAGCGGACATCCTCGGTCAATCGTACGAATACCTGATAAAGAAGTTTGCCGACGCTACCAATAAAAAGGCAGGCGAATTTTATACCCCTCGTTCGGTCGTACGTTTGATGGTCAACATCCTAGATCCCAAGGAGGGTGAATCCATTTATGACCCTGCATGCGGTACCGGCGGCATGCTTTTGAAGCTGTTCAGCACGTCCGGGAAAACCACGGTGATGACCGCACGCTCTGGGGCAAGCTCTTTCGCCAGGAGAAGAACCTCACCACCTCGGCCATCGCGCGGATGAACCTTTTCCTGCATGGCACAGCTGATTTTCAGGTGGTACGCGGCGACACGTTGCGACAGCCGGCGTACTTCTCCGGCGACAATCTCGCCACGTTCGATTGCGTTATCGCAAATCCGCCCTTCTCGCTGGAAAAGTGGGGAGAAGAAGTGTGGACCAGCGACCCATACGGCCGCAACTTCGCGGGTATGCCGCCGGGCAAGAGTGGCGACTATGCCTGGGTGCAACATATGATCAAATCCATGGCTCCTGCCACCGGCCGCATGGCTGTGGTGCTTCCGCACGGCGCGCTCTTTCGCAAAGAGGAAGCGGAGATGCGCAGGAAAATGATCGAGGCGGATGTCATCGAATGCGTCCTGGGCCTCGGGCCGAACCTCTTCTACAACTCGCCCATGGAGGCCTGCGTCGTTATCTGCCGCACAGCCAAGCCCAAGGCTCGCAAGGGCCGGATTCTCTTCATAAACGCCGTCAATGAAGTCACCCGCGAACGCGCGCAGAGCTTCCTGACCGACGAACATATCGAACGCATCGTTGCCGCCTATCGCGATTACAAGGACGAACCCGGTTTCACCCGCGTGGCAGTGCTGGAGGAAATCCGCGCCAAGGACGGCAACCTCAGTATTCCGTTGTATGTCAGCCAGCTTCCCATGGCGGTATGTGAAGAGTCTGAATCCTATGGCAGAGAGGATTCACTCACCGCGGCGCTGAGTGGATGGATCGAGAGTTCCGTTCAGGTGCGGCAGGCGCTGGAGGCGCTGCTTGACGATAACACCTCAACAAAGACAAGGGGTGGCGAATGAGCGGCAAACTCCATGTATTCGTCAGTTCGGTGCAGAAGGAACTCGAAGACGAGCGGGTTATTGTTCAAAATCTTCTGAACACGGATGCGTATCTTGTTGCGCACTGTGCGCCTGTGCTGTATGAGTTTGAACCGGCCTCGCCGGACAGGGCATTGGACGGTTGCCTGAAGACCCTCGACGGTTGTCAGGTTTACCTGCTCATCGTTGGCGCTCAATATGGCACTCTGGTAGGCGATCTTTCCATCACTCACGCTGAATACCGTCGCGCGAAAGAGAGGAAATTGCCGGTTCTGGCCTTCATCAAAGGTGAACGCAGTGTGAAACGCGATGCCGGTACGGATCTTCTGTTGAAGGAGCTGGATGAAGACGGACCGAAATACAAACGCTTCGGAAATGTCATAGAGCTGCAGAAAGAGGTTCGCGCCGCCCTCGTCAAGCTTCTCAAGGAGCGATTCGGAATTACCCCCTCCAGCGATGAGAATGAGATCGCTCAGCAGACCATTGAGGCAACCTCGACCTTCGAGTCTCAGCCGATGACGCGGGTCCGCTGGAAGGACCTTGACCACGAGGTTGCCAGACAAATGATAGCTTCGGCAGAGTCCAGGAAGCCAGAAGCACTTTCTCCCTCCGACCTGCTGACCAGTGCATCGCTGCGTGGTCTCGTATGGCACGACCCGATGGCCCCTGAGCACTTTGCCACCGCCGCCGGCATTGTCCTGCTGGCCAAGGACCCTTCAGCGGTTTTCCCTCAGTGCCGAATTCTCGCCGACGCATACCGCGGCGCCGAACCCGACGGTGACACGCGTGACCATGAAGATATACGCGGTCCCATGCCGCTGGCGATTGACCGGGCCATTGCCTTCATTGACCGCAATACCCGGCATCCCATAAAGATCATCGGCTTGAACCGGGTCCGCATCGATGAATATCCCGTCGAGGCTTTGCGAGAGGCCCTGGTGAATGCCGTGGCGCACCGGCAGTACGAGGACGGTGGTCGGAAGATCATGCTCGAACTCTTTTTCGATCGTGTAGTCATCTCTAGTCCCGGTTTGCCGCCGGCGCCCATTACCCTTGCCAGTCTTCGCAAGGGCAGGTATCGGCCATGCTCGCGCAATCCCGTACTTGCCCAGTGCCTTTCCTACTTTCACCGCATCGAGGAACGGGGCAGCGGCTTTCGGCGTATGCGTGAGCAGATGCTCAATCACGGCCTGGAACCGCCGCTCATCGGCACGGACACCGGCTATTTCCAGGTTTCCTTTCCCGGACCGGGTGAAAATCTTGACCGGCTTCGCATACCGGTCGGGAGCGGTACCGGTCTGCTTCCGGCTCAGGAGGAAAAACTTAACGCGCGGCAGCTGAAGATACTGGAGGAAGCGGTCTTGCGCCAGTCGGTAACCAGCGGCTGGTGCCGGAAAACATTTGGCGTGGCATACGATACGGCCAATCGGGATTTACTGGAGATGGTGGAACTCGGGTTGCTTCGGCGGGAAGGCAAGGGGCGTGGAACCCGATTCGTGCTGGTAGCCGGAAGGGAGCAGGGGCAATAAATCTTCCGATAATCTTCCGATTCTCCGCCCTCGAATCTTCCGATAGGTCGAAACAGACCTGCGCAATGGGATCACGCATTATTCCCCGGGAAAGGGACGGTGATGGGGACCGACGTATCCGGCGTTTCGGTTCCGCGACCAGACAGGAGCTTGAAGCGCTGATTCTAGACAAACTATCCAATGTTTTAGACAACAAACAGAAGGCCAACAAAATCAAAAATCTGCTTTATGCCATGTGCAGATTCGACAAAAGTATTGTAAAAACAGGCGGTATGAGGAAGGGGAAGTGGATGGCTACGGAGCGGTACAAGTAGACAATATTATTTTACTCAGTTTCGCCGATCAGCAAGTCGCCAATATCTTCAATCGCTTTTTTTCTCTGATCAGGTATCAGGCAAGCATATTTTTCGGTCATGGCAAGGGATTTGTGGCCGAGCAGTTCTTTGATGGTGAGAATCGGTGTGCCTTGGATTGCAGGTTGTCCTTGCATTTTCCGGGGACCTTTGCCGTGGAGAGCTTCGTTTACAGCAGCTTTCTGAGAAACTGGCCGGTATAGGATCTGGTAACTGACGCCACTTCCTCCGGTGTTCCGGTTGCGATTATTTCGCCTCCCCGGTCGCCCCCCTCCGGGCCGAGATCGATGAGATGGTCGGCGGTCTTGATGACGTCCAGGTTGTGCTCGATGATGACAATGGTGTTCCCCGCCTCTACCAGCCGCTGAAGCACATCCAGAAGCTTGGCGATATCGTGGAAGTGGAGACCTGTGGTGGGCTCGTCAAGGATGTAGATGGTTCTTCCCGTGGCCCGTTTGGAGAGTTCCTTGGCCAGCTTGACCCGCTGTGCCTCCCCGCCGGGAAGGGTGGTGGCCGACTGGCCGAGCTTGATGTAGCCGAGACCCACGTCCTCCAGTGTCTTCAGCTTGTTTTTGATGCGGGGGATGTGCTCCATGAACTGCACCGCCTGGGAAACGGTCATGTCCAGCACCTCGGCGATGGATTTCCCTTTGAACTTCACTTCCAGGGTCTCCCGGTTGTAACGGGCGCCCTTGCATACCTCGCACTGTACATATACGTCGGGAAGAAAGTGCATCTCTATCTTGATGATGCCGTCCCCGGAACAGGCCTCGCAACGCCCCCCCTTCACGTTGAAGGAATACCTCCCCGGCTTGTAGCCGCGGATCCTGGATTCGGGAAGCCCCGCGAACAGGTCGCGAATGTCCGTGAAAACACCGGTGTAGGTGGCCGGGTTGGAGCGGGGGGTGCGGCCGATGGGTGACTGGTCGATGTTTATGACCTTATCCAGAGCCTCTGTTCCCATAATGTCGCGGACCGCGCCCGCCTTTTCCCTGCTCCTGTAGAGACGCTGGCACAATACCCGGTAGAGGGTATCGATAATCAGGGTCGACTTGCCCGAGCCCGAGACCCCGGTGACACAGGTCATTACCCCAAGGGGTATGGAGACATCCACTTCTTTCAGGTTGTTCTCCGTGGCGCCTGCAATGCGCAGAAAACGCTCGGCCCGCCGCCGCTCCTTGGGCACGGGGATGGAGAGATCCCCGGAAAGATACCTGCCCGTCAGCGAAGCCGGATTTTCCATTATTTCCGAAGGGGTCCCCTGGGCAACCACTTCGCCGCCGTGGACTCCGGCGCCCGGGCCCATATCGATGACGTGGTCTGCCTCCATTATGGTCTCTTCGTCGTGCTCCACCACCAGCACCGTGTTCCCCAGGTCCCGCATCCGCTTCAGCGTATCCAGCAGGCGGGCGTTGTCCCGCTGATGCAGGCCGATGGATGGTTCGTCCAGGATGTAGAGCACCCCCACCAGGCTGGAGCCGATCTGGGTGGCCAGCCGGATACGCTGCCCTTCTCCTCCCGAGAGGGTCCCAGAGGAGCGGTCCAGGGAGAGGTAATCGAGACCCACGTTCACCAGGAAGTGGAGCCGTTCACGGATTTCCTTGAGGATTCGGCGGGCGATCTCCGCCTCTTTTTCCGTGAGGGCGAGTCCATCGAAAAAGGCCAGGGCGTCCACGATGGAGAAGGCGGTTACCTCGCGGATATTCTTGCCTCCAATCCGGACGAACAGCGCCTCCTTTTTCAGGCGGGCGCCGTCGCAGGTGGGGCAGGGCATGACATTCATGAACTTTTCCAGCTCTTCCCGCACCTGTTCCGAGTCGGTTTCCCGGTACCGTCGCTCCAGGTTGTTCAGCACCCCTTCGAATTCCTTGTAATAGGTATGGCGGCGGCCTGCGTCCTCCTCCCACCAGAACTCCACCTTTTCCCCGTTTGAACCGTAAAGAAGGATTTGTCTCGCCTTTTCCGGCAGCTGGTTGAAGGGGGTGTGGATGTCGAAGCCGTAGGCCTTCGCCACCGCCTCCAGTGTCTGGTGAAACCAGCCCGACAGCCGCTTTTCCCAAGGGGCAATGGCGCCTTCGCGCAGGGAGAGGTCCGGGTTGGGAACCACCATGTCCGGGTCGAAATACATGCGGGCGCCGAGGCCGGTGCATTCCGGGCAGGCGCCGTAGGGGTTGTTGAAGGAAAACATGCGGGGGGTCATCTCCGGATAGGAGATGCCGCAATCGATGCAGGCAAGGGCCTCTGAGAACAGAAGGGTATCGCCGTCCGCAATGGAGACCTTGACAATTCCCTCGGCATGATGCAGCGCGGTTTCCAGGGAGTCGGCCAGCCGGCCCTGGATCCCGTCCTTGACCAACAGCCGGTCCACCACTATGTCGATGTCGTGTTTCTTCTTCTTGTCCAGTTCGATATCGTCGGCCAGGTCGCGGGGCTCGCCGTCGATGATTACCCGCACGAAGCCCTCCTTGCGGAGATTGGCCAGTTCCTTCCGGTATTCGCCCTTGCGGCCCCGGACGATGGGTGACAGGAGGCTGATCTTCGTTCCCTCCGGAAGCGTCATGATCTGATCCACCATCTGAGAAACGGTCTGGGAGGCGATCTCCCTGCCGCAGCTGTAGCAGAAGGGGCGGCCGACGCGGGCGAACAGGAGGCGCAGGTAGTCGTAGATCTCGGTCACCGTGCCCACCGTGGAGCGGGGATTCCTGCTGGTGGTCTTCTGCTCGATGGAGATGGCCGGGGAGAGTCCCTCGATGGATTCCACGTCCGGCTTTTCCATCTGCTCCAGAAACTGGCGGGCGTAGGCGGACAGGGATTCCACGTAGCGCCGCTGCCCCTCGGCATAGATGGTGTCGAAGGCGAGGGTGGATTTGCCCGAACCGGAGATGCCGGTGATGACCACCAGCCGGTCGCGGGGTATTTCAACGTCGATGCCCTTCAGGTTATGCTCTCGGGCGCCCTTGATGATTATGGAGTCGTGTGCCATGGATTGTTCCGGTTCCCTGAAGTTTTTATACAGAGACCTGCCGGGGTTGAGAACCCGGCAGGTCTGAAAGGAGCATGCGGAGGTGATTCCGATGTGGGCTGGGCGCCGGCGGATTCACCGGGAATGTGGCGGGCCCTTACGCTGCCGCGCCCAGCAGTTCTCTTGCCTTGGCGACAACGTTTTCAACGGTGAATCCGAAGCGCCGGAAGAGCTCGTCCGCCGGGGCGCTGGCGCCGAAACGGTCCAGGGCGATGATCTTTCCCCGGTCTCCCACCCATTCCTGCCACCCTTGCGAGGCGCCGGCTTCCACGGCCAGCCTTGCGGTAATATCCGGAGGAAGGACCTGATTGCGATACTCCGCGGGCTGCTGTCTGAATATCTCCCAGCACGGCATGCTGACCACGCGGGCGTCGATCCCTTCATCGGCGAGCGTCTTTTGCGCCTCATGAATGAGCCGCGCCTCCGAACCGGTGGCCATGAGAATCACGTCGGGGCGCTCCCCTTTCTCCCGCGAAAGGATGTATCCCCCTTTCAGGACTCCATCGGCCGGGGCCGTCTCGTTCCTGTCGAACACGGGCAGGTTCTGGCGGGTGAGGGCCAGAAGGGTAGGGCCGTCGGTCCTCTCCATGGCGGCCCGCCAGGCGAATACGGTTTCGTTGGCGTCGGCGGGGCGGATGACGTGGAGGTTGGGCATTGCCCGCAGGGATGCCAGGTGTTCCACGGGCTGGTGCGTGGGGCCGTCCTCACCAACCCCGATGGAGTCGTGGGTCATAACGTAGATAACCGGAAGCCCCATGAGAGCGGCCAGGCGTATAGCGGGGCGGGCGTAGTCCGTGAATACGAAGAATGTCGCGGTAAACGGCCGGACCCCCCCGTGCAGCGCCATGCCCGCTGCACAGGCCGCCATGGCATGCTCGCGTATCCCCCAGGCTATATTGCGACCGGAGTGATTATCCCTGGAGACATATCCACTGCCGGAGATAACCGTCTTTGTGGACGGCGACAGGTCGGCGCTTCCTCCCGCAAGCCATGGAATCTTCGCCGCCACGGCATTCAGGGCCGTTCCGGAGGCGGCGCGGGTGGCTATGCCCTTTTCCGGGGAAAAGACGGGAAGGTCCGCGTCCCAGCCTGCCGGCAGTGTTCCGGAGAGGGACGCGGCCAGACGATCCGCGAGATCTGGATAGGCCTTCCGGTATGCCTCAAGGCGCCCGTTCCATCCATCCTCCAGGGCCTTGCCCCGCTGCACGGACTGCCCCATGTGCCGGCGCACCTCATCGGGCACCAGGAATTTCGCATCCTCGGGCCAGCCGTAGAACCTCTTGGTGAGGCGGATCTCCTCTTCCCCCAGGGGCTCGCCGTGGGCAGACGACGAATCCTGGCGGTTGGGCGCGCCATAACCGATATGGGAGCGGACGATGATCAGGGAAGGGCGCTCCTTTTCCCGGCACGCCTCTTCGAAGGCCGCGGTCAGTGTTTCCAGGTCATCGGCCCGGTCCCCCACGTTCCTTACGTGCCAGCCATAGGACTGGAAACGCAGAGCCGCGTCGTCGGAGCAGGAGAGGGACGTGCTTCCTTCGATGGTGATTTTGTTGTCGTCAAAGACGCAGATCAGTTTTCCCAGGCCCAGATGGCCGGCCAGGGAGGCGGCCTCGTGGGATGCGCCTTCCATGAGGTCGCCGTCGCCGCAGAAAACCCATGTGCGGTGATCGACGATCTCATGGCCCGGGCGGTTGAAGACCGCGGCGAGATGCGCCTCCGCCATTGCCATGCCGACCCCGTTCATGATGCCCTGCCCCAATGGTCCGGTGGTTGTTTCCACGCCGGGGGTATGGCCGTATTCCGGATGTCCTGGTGTCCGGCTTCCCCACTGGCGGAAATTCTTGAGATCATCGAGGGACAGGTCGTAGCCGGTCAGGTGGAGCATGGAATAGAGGAGCATGGAGGCATGGCCGATGGAAAGGATGAAGCGGTCCCGATCGAACCATTGCGGGTTTTCCGGGTTGAAGCGCAGGAAGCGGGTCCAGAGGATATAGGCGAGGGGCGCCAGCGCCATGGGGGTTCCCGGATGTCCGGAACGGGCCTGCTGAACCCCGTCCATGGAGAGGGTGCGGACAGTGTCGATGCTGAGCTTGTCAATTTCGTGCGTCATTGGTGTTATCTCCTTGCAATGCCTTGTTTTTATTTGTTCCGCGGTGCGTCTCCAGCGGAGAGCGACGCTACATACTTTAACCGCCGGAACGCGAATGGTAAAGATATTTTGCACTGTCCCGCTCCGGAATACCAGACGGCCGGGACGCCTTTGGCCCGGCAATTATCGTCAATTGTCAAAACAGTCCTTTTTCTTTGGCCCGTGCTGGAGTATATAATGTGGCGACATTCCGGCTCTCCGCGGGTGAGCCTGCCGGACGAAGCGGTTTCAGCATGGGTTTCTTTCACAGGGGGAGGAATACTGGATGGACTGGGAAAATGCCACCGCGATTGCCTGCGCCATTGGCCGCTCACGACTTGTTGAGCCTCGGATTCGCCTGTTTCGCACCGCGGTATGCTATGCGGGCATCCGTTCGCAATGGCAACTATCCACGCCGGAAGAGCGCTTTGCCATGAACGAGGACAGGACCCGGGCGCACGACGCTTTTATCAAGGCGTGCGACGAGATGGGGCAGGGTATGTCCAATGAAAACGAGGACGCCTCCTGGAGGGGAAAACTTGGGGATGATCGGAAGGAGATAGGAGACTTCGCCTGTTACCTGAACCTGATCCTGGGACTTGCGGCCCGATAGATGACTTGGGCGCGGGGTCTGGTTATTCGTCGATATCCGAGGGGAGATACTCCGTTTCGTGAACCTGGCCATTCCCGTTGACGATACCTTCCACCCATTCGTGGATATCGGATTCAACCACCGATCTAAGCTCCTTTTTCAGCTGGGCGATCCTCTTCTTGTCGGGTGGAGCTATACGACGGATCTCGTAATGGACGTGGGGACCGGTGGATCTGCCGGTGCTCCCCGCCAGGGCAATGACGGTCGTGTCGTCCACCCGCTGCCCCCTGGAGACCTTCAAGGCCGAATTGTGGCCGTAAAGGGTCAGGTAGCCGTTGCCGTGATCCACGGCCACCAGGTTTCCGTAACCCTTGTAAGGTCCAGCGTAATAAACGACGCCGTTGTACATGGAATACACCGGCGTGCCGGTGGGAGCGGCTATGTCGACGCCCCTGTGATATACCATGCGGCCGCTGCCGAAGGGGTCGGGACGCCATCCGATTTCCGAGGTTATCCTGCCGTTGTCCACCGGCAGTCTGCGCTGTGCAAGGGAAGGTAAAGGAAAGAGAAGGATCATAAGCACAAATAACAGCAGATATTTCATTTGATTGCCTGATTCCGTAGGGATGGTTTCCCGCGTTAGGTATCTGTATGCGGAATTTTTTTATACACCCCGCAACGGTTGAGGGTCAAGGAGGGAAAGAACAATGCCGAAGCCTGTTATTGCCGTTACAATGGGGGATCCTGCCGGAGTGGGACCCGAAGTTATCGTCAGGGCCCTTGCCGAGCCGGAGCTGGGCGACATCTGCCGGCCCCTTGTGCTGGGAGACCCGCTTGCCATGGAGCGGGCTCTTGCCGTAACCGGGGTGGATATGAAACTTGAAACGATCCCGGCGGGACCTCCTCCTGAAGACACCCCCGGCGCTATCTTTCTTCGGCCACTCTCCAGGCTTGCCTCAACGGATATGGCATACGGGGGGCCCTCCCCGGACGCGGGCGATGCCATGTTCCGCTACATCACCGAGGCAGTGAATCTCTGTCTGAACCGTGAAGCCGCGGCGATGGTAACGGCGCCCATCAGCAAGGAGGCGCTGAACCGCGGGGGGCACCGCTTCCCCGGACATACGGAACTGCTGGCCGATCTGACCGGATGTACCGATTACGTCATGATGCTGGCCGGCGACCGGTTGCGGGTCACACTGGTTACCATCCACGAGGCCCTGGCGGACGTGCCCCGTCTCATCACCCGTGAACGGGTGCTGGCCACCATACGCGCCACGCACCGCGGCCTTCACAAATACTTCCGCAAGAAACCCCGCCTCGCGGTCCTGGCGCTGAACCCCCACTGCGGAGAACATGGTCTCTTCGGCGACGAGGAACGCAGATTCATCCTTCCCGCGGTGGAAGCGGCCCGCGCTGAGGGAATAGACGCCTGCGGCCCGCTCTCGGCGGACATGCTTTTCTATTTCGCGGCGCGGGGCGATTACGACGGCGTGGTATGCATGTACCACGACCAGGGGCTGATACCGCTGAAACTCCTCCATTTCCACGACGGGGTGAATGTAACTCTCGGTCTCCCCATCATCCGCACGTCAGTGGACCATGGAACAGCCTACGACCTGGCGGGAACCGGCAAGGCGTCGCACCTGAGCATGATGGCCTCCATCCGTACCGCCGTGGGGATGGTGAAAAAGTCGGGAACAAGAAACGGTCGAAACGGCAAACAGCGTATTCCGGCAGGTTAGGGGACAGGGGAGACCCACCCTGCGAGCGTTGCGCAAGTGTTAAACCGGGGCAATCCGGGCAGGCGATGCCGGAACAATCATAAAAAGGCGACTCTTTTGCAATGACCATGAAAAAGCTTATGGGTATAGTCATAGGCGCGGCCGTCCTCTATGCCGTCTATATAGGCGTATCCCTCTTCTTTCTTCCGTCGGTGGATTCACTGAAAGACCGCAAGATGAACATGACCATCCGTGTCAGGGACTGGAAAGGCAATTTCCACCCTTTTACGGTGGGGCCGAAGAACCGCTACTGGACATCATCGGCTTCGATTCCACCCGAGATGAAATGGGCGGTGATACTGGCCGAGGACGCGCGCTTCTACAAGCACGAGGGCATAGACGTCAATGCCATAAAAAACGCCATCAGATACGACCTGGAAAAAAAGAGCTTTGCCAGGGGCGCTTCCACCATCACCCAGCAGACGGCGAAAAACCTGTTCCTTTCCCGGGAAAAGAGCCTGAACCGCAAGATAAAGGAGGTGATCCTAGCCTACCGCATGGAAGAGAAACTTACCAAGGGGAGGATCCTGGAGCTCTATCTGAATGTGGTGGAACTGGGACCGATGGTTTACGGCATCGGTCACGGCGCCCGTTACTATTTCGGCAAGCCGGCTTCGGCCCTCACTCCCAGGGAGTGCGCCTTTCTCGCTGCCATGCTGCCGGGACCGCGGGTGGCCTACAATCCTTACCGGAACATGGGAAAGGTGGTACGGCGTTCCGAGATGATCCTGAAACTCATGAGACGCAAGGGGGTTTTATCCGTTGGAGAGTATCGCGCCGCCTTGGGACAGTCACCCAATGTCTCCGGCTTGCAGCGCAAGGTGGACGAGAGCATCAAAAAGGAAGAGGTGTTTAATAACATCAGCAGCGCGGTAACGGATGATTTGCCCCTGGACGTACCGGCGGGAGTGGAAGAGCCGGAAAGCCCGGAGACTCCCCTTGTTCCCCGGGATACTGTTCCGAAAAATGAGCCTCCCCTGGAAAACCAGAACGGTGAACCTCCCGTGGAGCAGGGAGAGGTGGATGCCTGACGGCTAATCTCCCCACTTGATGCTGCTGTTCTGAAAGTCGATGTGGTAGCGAAGCTCCCTGAGAAAGTTCATTCCCAGCAGGCCATCCGCCTGGGTGCTCTCGATAATGGTCGCATCCACGTCGTATTTCCGGTTGGGTCCGACCGCCACATAATCAAGCTGCGCCTGTCCCACGTGATAGACGCCTCCACCCACGCCCCGGGCGACCCCTCTGCGGACTTCAGCCGGTCGGATGTTGAGGCGGGCCGCCAGGGAGGGGCTGATGGTACAGGTGGATGCTCCGGTATCAAGGACGAAATTCGCTTTCACCTCGTTTCCCCGGTAGGCCAGCGTGACCGGTACCAGTACCCTGTTTCCCACAATGGAAACCCTGGTCACTGCCCCCTCGGGTCCTGAAATGCTTTCTTCCCTGACCCTCTGCTTTTTAAGATATTTTTTGGGAATTTTCGCCGGATCTTCAACAAAGTGTACGGTGCCCATATCATCTTCGTACTGGTAGATCTCGCCCGAAGCAATGGCGGCGGCCGACAGGACCCCGGTCAGGGCCATAAGTACCGGCATAATGGTGACACGTCTCATTTTTCCTCCCCAGGGTTGAGTAACGGCCCGGATATCTTGCGGGAAATGCCGCACGCAAGGCAAGGGTTTATTTTGTTCGGTTCTTTTGGTCCGGCCCAGGTCCTGACCCCTCGGGCGGCCTTTGCTGCCCAATCCCTTTAGTATGAGCATCTTGCAAATCTTAAAGAAGTCCCCTCTCCCCTGGTGGGAGAGGGATAGGGAGAGGGGG
>CAZFCG010000049.1:26901-27873 GCA_964517595.1 uncultured Geobacter sp.
ACACTTTTGCAAGGTCTCGTATGGTCCTATTTGATAATCATAGCCGCCGCCAACAGGACCAAGGACAGGATCGTGCCGACACTGATGCATGCTACTGCGAGGTCATTGTCGAGGCGGTATTCAAGGGCAAGGATGCTGGTTGTCAGGGCCGGAGGCATGGCCGATGCCATGATGGTGACCTGGTAAGGGAGTCCTCCCTTGCCGAGCATATTCAGGGCAAGCAACACCAGGGCCGGAAGTATCAGCATCCGAAGGACAAGGCACCATACAAGGGGTTTGTAATCCCTCAGGCTTGTCAGCCGCACCCTGTATCCGATGATGAAAATGGTGAGAGGGAGGGTTGTCCATCCGATGGCCCGTAAGATCACGGCCAAGGGATTCGTGATCATGAATCCGGCGGCATTCATGGCGAGGGCGGCCAGAAGCGCAATCAGCGGCGGGAACCTCATGGCCCGGTGCAGGCTTTCCTTTCCTCCGGCGATAAAGAAACCGAGAGAAACGAAGACCGGAAACATCCCCATCTGGTCATAGATGACGGCGTAGGTGAGACCCCCTGCTCCAAAGAGGGCGTAGGCGAAGGGGTAGCCGAGAAAGCCGGTATTAGGGAAGGTAGTGACGAGCATAAACACCCGCAGCCTTGAGCCTTCAAGCGCCGCCAGTCTTCCCGCCGCATATGACAGGACGGCCCCCCCCAGCATGACTGCCCATCCGATAACAGCGACGTCGAAGTGAACTTTGCGCAGGTCCAAACCGCCGATAGTCATCAGGGTCAGGCAGGGAAGGGAGACCGTGATAACATAGCGCGCCAGAAGCGCCAGGTGTTTCTCCCGCAATACGCCCAGTTTCCGGAGGAATATAGCTACGCAGAATATGCCGGTTATGAGGAACAGCTTGTCCATGGGGAAATCATTGTGCCGGTTAAGACATAATGGCTGTCAGCAGAAAAAAAGTGACCCGCCCCTTGTAAACGTG
>CAZFCG010000050.1:0-26988 GCA_964517595.1 uncultured Geobacter sp.
AATCGTCCGGGCATTATTTTGCCTATTGACGGACGGGGGCCTTATAAGTGTTGGGAATACTATATTCCTTTGACTTTCCATAATATTTCATCAGTTCATGCGCAATCCGACTATCATCCATCTTTTGCTCTCTGCATTTTTTAACAAACTCCGCAATGTTAAAAGAAGTTGCAGAACTTTCTGTTAATTCATTTACATGATTTTGTTGATTTTGAACTGAATCATTGTTAGCAAAATTATTAAATTTTATTTCAGCACAGCTATTTGGAGCAAAATACTTCTTTTGTGCCCTCTTACGCTCCTCTCTCATCATGTACAATTTATCGAGATAATCAGCATCCTCTTCGGTTGTCATTTTTTGACGGGGCTTACTTCTCCAAATCCGATAACGTTTTGTTTCACAATATCCGTAAAGCCCAACAGACAACTTCCCGGTAACAAAGATATACCACCCTTTTCTTGAGCCAGAAAGGCAGTCCTTAACACGGCATACATGCATCTTTCCGTCAGAAATAATCCTGTTTGGTGCTATAATGCCAAAGCGATTCATTGCTTTTGAGAATTTCAACTTATTTTCCTCAATTTTTTTCAAAAAAAATCTCCGTAGTCGAAATATTATCGCACGTACTTCTTTCACCAGAAATTATATTAGTATCTATTTATGACTTACTGCCTTACGAGACAACGTCACTACTTTATTCGGCCTTTGAGTGAGTATGCTTAATAGTTTACGCTCCCACGCTTCAAGGGCCTGCTGCTTTTCTTGGTCGTAACCGTGACGGTTGTATGTGGCAATAACGCCTTTCTTGACGTGATTCAGCACAGCATCAATAACCTCGTCCGTAAACCTAAGCGCACCCATCCCTGTGGCTGCGGTCCGTCTTAAATCATGCGGCGTAAATTTGTCTATCATGAGCAGGTTTTCGGTTGCTGGCTTGCCTTCGGATGTAAATAGCTGTTTCCCTTTTTTATCAAACAAAGGTGATTCCTGGTTACGTCGTACCGCCCCGGCAACGGCGTTGCCATCAATCGGCTGTATCTTTTTTCCGTGCGGGCAAGGGAATATGTAACCTCTTTCAACTTCTTTACCCGTTTCCTCATCTGTTACCTTCAAATCGCCAATCAGTTCAAGTGCCATGTCCGTTAAATAAACACGGTGCGTTCTGCTATTTTTTGCACGTTCAGCCGGAATCGTCCACCATTTCCCGTCAATTTCGCTAGAGTGCATCCCAATCACTTCCCCAGGACGCTGAGCAGTAACGAGTATCAACTTTAATGCCCTTCTGATGTCATCGCTCATTCGGGCAACATCAATACTGCTCCATACCTTCTTTATCTCATCGGCAGAAAGCACCCTGTCTTTACTCTCTGTTTTCGTCAGCTTTTTAACACCGTAACAGGGTGAAAAATCCAGGATGCTGCGCTCAACAGCAAAGTTGAACATCTTGCGAATTTTCTCAAAGGCATTGTTCGCCATCACCGGCGAACCGCGTTCCACTATCCCTTCAAGAAGCAAAACAACATCCCGCTTGGTCACATCCTTGGCTTTGCGTTTACCCCACAACGGAATCACTTCTTTATCAAGGCAGCGTTTATCCTCAGCCCAAGATTTCTTGTGTTTCATGGCATGCTTCTTTATGTATTCGTCCACGAGGTCGGCAACCGTGGAGGTCTTCCTGTGGGCTTCCCGTTCCGCGCTTTTGTCCACCTTGACTTGCACGGGGTCTGCTCCCCCAGGAAGTCCGTTCTTCAATAATTTCACCTGCGATGCGGCAGCCTCAAATTGCTTGCGTGCTTCCTTCAGGTCAGTACCTGGATATTCCCCGAGATTGAGAAATCTTCGTTTACCGTCAATGCGGTAGAGATAGAAGAATACTTTGCGTCCCGATGGTAAAACGCGTATGCCAAATCCGCCCTTTTCCCTGACAGTGTATTCCTTGTCTTCAGAGGTCAAGGACCTCAAGTACAAATCCGTGAATTTTTGCGCCATGGTTTTGCCCCCCCCGCAATCTGTTGCCGTTTTGTTGCCGTCTTCTGGCTTGCTGTCCATGAAATAATATGATACGGCAAGAACAATTGCAATCACTTTTTAATCAATCATATCAATATATTATGGATGTTTTTTGAAATACTGCGACATGGTTTGAAATGGCGTGAATAGCTGATATTTGTTTGTTCGCAACGCATAGGTCGACGGTTCGATCCCGTTCATCTCCACCAATAATAGCAAGGGGTTAGGTCTTTCGGCCTAACCCCTTGCTTTTTATCCGTGAAACTTTCCGTGCCCGTGATACTTCTGAGCATTGCCGGGTATGCAAGCAGGACAGGAAATTTCAAGAGAAGCCTGGAAAAACTGCTGCAAACGGATTTCCTGGAAATGACCATCCCAGACAAACCCAAAAGCAGCAAGCAGAGATATCGACTGACGGCGAAAGGGAAGGCAGTTTTGGAGAAATAATCGCCGAAATCGTAGGTCTATGGATTGGAGCGCTGTTCGGCGGGAGAAAATTCAACGAAGCGGACGCTTTGATTTAGCGAAAACCCTCGATTAACTCGATTCCTTTGCCGCCGGGACAGATTTTGATCTTGGTCCCAACCTCCTCGGCCATGATCTGCCAGTTCTTGAGTCCTTGGCCATCAACGTCAGTCAGTAATTTTCTTCCCTGACAGGCCGTCAAGCACCTCCATCAACCGCCGCTTGGCCTTTTGCTCCTTCCGCCGTTCCAGGAGCAGGTTCTGCCAGTCCGGAAGTCGCCTGGTGGCCTGGTATACCTTGTATATGCGCCGCAGATAACCGGCCGCCTCTTCGTAGGCCTTTTCGCTTGACCTGGGCGATCAACCCTTCCACGATGAAGCGCCAGATATCGAGGGCGGTCTGGGGATGGGATTCCGCAACGGCGACGGCAACGGCCTTGTCCGTATCCCAACCCCAGCGCTTGGTCTTGCGCAGTTCCTGGTAGAGAGAAACCACGTCGTCGAAACGCTTTTCCAGGATGGCGATGTCGATAAGCATGTCCAGATCGGGGAACCGTTGACCGTGCCGCTCCTGCGCATTCCGCGGCCGCAAAACCTCCGGCGCCGGCAGAGGCCAGGCCGCGGCCAGGTTGTGATACATCGATTCATTTTACCTGCCGACCAAAGTCCCTGCCAAAGCTCACGCAGTTCACCAGACTCTGATCATCGGGGTTCCATAACTCTCTCACTCCGTCAGTGACAAGTGTGAACCCTCCTTCGCGCAGCCGTTCCGTTATCATGGCCACGGACTCGCCGCTCCAGCCATAGGCCCCGAAGGCCGCCGCTTTCTTGTCCTTGAAACCGAGACCCCTGATTTCTTCGAGCAGCCCGGCAATCGCCGACAGAATGCCGCGATTTATGGTCGGGGAACCGACCAGGATCGCCTTTGATTTAAATACTTCGGTGATAATGTCGTTCTTGTCGGTGCGGGCGGCATTGTAAAGCTTGACGGTCACGTCGGAATCCGCCTGAAGGATACCCCCGGCAATCGCTTCGGCCATTTTTCGTGTTCCATCCCACATGGTGTCATAAATGATGGTCACCTGATTTTCCCGGTAATTGGCTGCCCACTCCGCATATTTTGTGACGATCTGCAGCGGCTTGTCCCGCCAGATGACACCGTGGCTGGTGCAGATCATGTCCACCGGCAGCCCGAACCCCACCACTTCCTTGATCTTCCGGTCAACCAGGGCGCTGAAGGGTGTCAGGATATTCGCGTAGTACTTGATGCACTCCTGAAACAGTTCCGCCTGATCGACCAGGTCATTGAACAGATGCTCAGTGGCATAATGCTGTCCGAAGGCATCGTTGCTGAACAGGACATTGGCTTCGGTCAAATAGGAGAACATGCTGTCCGGCCAGTGCAACATCGGCGCTTCGATGAAAATGAACTCCTTCGAACCGATATTCAGCCGATCGCCGGTCTTGACGGTTCGGAAATTCCAGTCCTGATGGTAATGGCCCTTCAGTGACTTGACGGCATTGGCGGTGCAATAGATGGGGGTGTCGGGGATCAGGCGCATCAGCTCCGTCAAGGCGCCGCTGTGGTCACTTTCGGCGTGACTGGCGATGATGTAGTCAATCTTTTTCAGGTCGATTTCTTGCTTCAGGTTCTCGACGAATTCCTTTGCGAAAGGTTTCCACACGGTATCGATTAATACCGTTTTTTCATCGCGGACAAGGTACGAGTTGTACGATGAGCCTCGGTGGGTGGAGTATTCTTCGCCATGGAACTTCCGCAGTTCCCAATCAACTTTTCCTACCCAGGTAATGTGATCCTTGATGGAAATGCCCATTTACATTCTCCTTTCATTTGAAAACAGCTGCGCCGTTTTCGGAAAAAGAATATTGTTTTCGAGATGCACGTGTTTGTGCAGATCGTCCTCGAACTCTTTCAGTTTCTGATACGTGAGCATAAAGGTGTTGCAGGCATCAGCGGGAATCTCATAGTCCTTGGCAAGATGACGGATGTGGTGGATTGCGTCGCCCACTTCTTCGTGCTCTCGCTGGAGTTTTTCGAGGCCGGCCCTGATTGATTCCAAATCTGTCGCATCCGGAACTACGTGAGATTTCCCGGCGGCATCACAGCGTTTGATGGCGGGGAAAAACACCTCTTCCTCATACTGCAAATGATCCGTCAAATCGGTGACAATCTTACTGAAAATTTCGGCTATCTCTTTTACTTCGGGATGGTTGGATACGTGAACTTCCGTGATCTTCCGGGCGTACCCGGCAACCTGTCCCATGTTTTCATGAAGATAGGCGTGGTGGGTGTTGACGATAAAATCCATGAGAAAAGGAAGCTCCCATGCTGAATAGTTCAGGCTTCTGTCAAGGGACGCGACTTTTACGGCTGCAAGCTCCTGCTCTATGACGGCAAGCTCGATGCCCTTGTCCCGGCAGATCGAAGAAAGGAGAATCTTGCCTCCGCAGCAGAAATCAATGCCATGGTTTTCGAAGACCCTGGCGGTCCGATAGTCGTCGGCAACGATCTCGCCGATTGTCCTGTTTGCACTATCCTTCAGCTTTGTATCCGATTGTTGATCTTCCATCTTTTCCTCCAGACATTGTGCCAAAGTTGATAAAACTGTGAGATTTCTTGTCCCTGGTTTGCGGGGGCGCAGCAGGAAGAACGAATCAGGAACAAGAAGCGATCTGTTCTCGGTAGATTTCACAAAAGTTTACCAGAGAAATTCCCCCTCGGTTTCCATATCGAGTTGAAAGTTACTGAGCGTCCAACGGATGACGGTAAAATATATTGTTCCGATGAACATGCTGGCGCCAGTTTCAGGATTTCTTCATTGTTCCTGAAATAGCCGACCTCCGCGGACAGACGCCGAGATTCATAAAACGGAGCTTGTTCCGGAACCGGTATTTGTAGAAAAAGACCCTGCTGCCGCAGGCACGTACCTTGACACCGAATCCTTGATCTTCGATGATCGGTTGCCATAGGGCTTCAGATTCCTGAGAAAGGTATCGGTAAACTTCTGTTTCACAACACCACCTTGTGATACCTTCCGTGATTTTTTTTATGCAGCCCCACCTGGTATAGCAAACAATACTCTTTGACGTCCGCACCGTGCTCCTATATCATTTATGCCTTTCAGAAATATACCTTTATGGGACCACAACATTACGATGAATCTGCAACCAAGAGATTTTACCGACTCACGACCCACCGTCACCGGCAATGCCGCCGGTGACGAACCTCCCCCGGAACCGGTGACCAGGCATGAGGTGTTTCCATGACACTGTTCACCTGGCTGGTCATCATCTTCCTCATCGCAGTCAACGCCCTGTATGTCGCGGCGGAGTTCGCCGCGGTCAGTGTTCGTCGCAGCCGGATCCATCAACTGGCCGAGCAGGGAAATCAATTTGCCCGCCGCCTCCTGCCCACACTTGAAAGCGCCACAGAGCTGGACCGGTACGTAGCTGTCTGCCAGATCGGCATAACTCTGTCCAGCCTGGTGCTGGGCGCCTATGGACAGGCCACCCTGGCGCTGGAGCTTGCGCCGCTGTTCGAGCGCTGGGGCGGCATGCGGACGGTTGCGGCCCAATCCACCTCGGCCATGGTGGTCCTGATCGGGCTAACCGTGCTCCAGGTGATTCTGGGGGAACTGGTTCCGAAATCGGTGGCCATGCAATTCCCCGTCCGAACGGCGCTCATGACCGTGGCGCCGATGCGGTGGTCCAGGACCGCCTTTTCCTGGTTCATCGCCATCCTTAACGGCAGCGGTATCGCTGTCCTGAAACTGCTCCGCGTCCCCTACGGCAGCCATCGCCACATCCACTCCCCCGATGAGATTGACCTGCTGCTCGTGCAAAGCCGGGACGGCGGCCTGCTGGAACCGGATGAACAGCAACGCCTGCACGAAGCGCTTCAGTTGGGCGGCCGTTACGCCCGCCAGCTCATGGTCCCCCGGCGTTACGTGACAACAATCGCGATTGAGACACCCATAGCGGAGGCGCTCAACCAGGTCGCGAACGGACTCCATACGCGGTTGCCCGTCTATCGCGGCTCAACGGACAATATCGTGGGAATCCTCCACGCCAAGGACCTGGTGCTCCATTACCTGGAGCACGGCGCCATAACCTCTCTCGAACAGGTGACCCGGCCGGCGCTTTACGTTCCCGAGAACGTGACTGCCTATCGACTCCTCGCCCTGTTGCGTGAAGGCCGCAGCCATCTTGCGATTGTGATCGATGAATACGGGGGATTCCAGGGGCTGGTTACATTGGAGGATGTGCTGACCGAGGTTTTCGGGGAGGTCTCCGACGAATTCAGGGGGGAACAGCCCCAGCCGGAGCGACTTTCGGACGGACGTGCGAGGCTGCCGGGCCTAATGTCCCTCGATGACGTGGAAGACTGGCTCGGAGTCCGCTGGGAGGGGGAGTCCGACACGGTAGGCGGTCATGTCACCGAGGCCCTGGGGCATATCCCGGCAGCGGGCGAGCAGGTCACCATAGACGGGGTCATGGTACAGGTGGAGCAGATGGCCCATAACGCGGTGATCTCGGTCATTGCGACTCCGGTCCCGCCTTCCGGGGAGGAGGGTTCACATGGATAGCCTCCTTCCCGTTCTTATCATCCTGTTTCTCATTCTCATCAACGGACTGTTCGTGGCGGCGGAGTTCGCCATGGTGGGGGTCTCCCGCGCCAGGATGGAGCGTCTGGCGGCCCAGGGGCGCCGCACGGCCCGGTTGGCGCTCCGGATCCTCCGTGACCCGCGCCGCCAGGACCGCTACATCGCCACCGCGCAGCTCGGCATCACCGGCGCCAGTCTCGGTCTCGGCATGTACGGGGAGCACGCCCTGGCGGAATGGCTGGCAAAAGGGCTGGAATCGCTGGGCGCATCCCGCTGGATAGCGGCCCACGGCGCCGCCAGTGTGCTGTCCATAACCATCCTGACCTATTTCCACATCGTGCTGGGAGAGATGGTTCCCAAGTCCCTGGCGCTCCTCTCGGCCGAACGCACGGCCCTCTGGATTACACCCCCCATCCGTTGGATTCAGTTCCTGTTCTACCCCCTGGTGATAGCGCTGAACGCGATGGGTAACCTCATCCTGCGCCTCATGGGAATCCGGAGAGAGCTCTCGGCAACCCGTTTCCACACCCCGAAAGAACTGGAATACCTGGTGCGGGAGAGCGAGCAGGGGGGAATGCTGCGCGCCGAAACCGGCCAGGTGCTGCGCGGGCTCTTCGATTTCGGCGAATTGACTGCCGGGGAGATCATGGTGCCGCGTGTCAGGGTGCTCGGGCTTCCCCTGGACGCCTCGCCGGACCGGATTGCCGCAGTGGTCCGCGCTTCCCGTCACACCCGGTATCCTGTGTTCCGTGGAGATCTGGACCATATAATCGGCGTGATTCATATCAAGGACATCCTGCGGTTGACGCTGGCCGGCAAGACCCTGGAGGAAAACGCCATCCGCCGGGTCCCTTATCTCCCGGAAACGGCCGAACTGGACCTGGTACTTGCAACCATGCGCCGGGACCAAGTTCAGATGGTGGTGGTGATGGATGAGCATGGCGGGACCGCCGGCATCATCGCCCTGGAGGACATGTTTGAGGAAGTGGTGGGAGATATCGAAGAGGGGACCTCGCAGTTGCCCGATATCAGCCACGACGCAGCGGGGCGATTGCGGGTGGCAGGCACGGTGCGCCTGGAGGAAGTGGGGGAAGCCCTCGGCGCAACCCTGGAACACGAGGAAGTCGACACGGTCAGCGGCCTGGTCCTGATGCTTCTTGAGCGCCCCCCCGCGGTGGGCGACGTGGTCAGCTACAATCACGTGCGATTCGAAGTCGTGGTGGTTGAAGGTCATGGGGTCGGGGCATGCCTGGTCACACAAGAACCGACGACGGACAATGATGAGCCATGAGGGCCCGCGGCCCCTTGCTCGCCGGATACCTGGTTCTTGTAACGTTAAAAACCATCCCCATGGTCCCCCCCCTTCTCAGGGGGGAAGCCGTTAAGCCTCCCCTGAGAAGGGGAGGTCTGGAAATGTTGGCGTCGAAAGAATAGAGTTCCAGAGTGCTGGCGCTGATCCTCTCCGACATATCACCGGGCGCGGCTTTTTCATCGCTGTTTCTTCCGTCGAACTACCACAGGCTGGAATATTTCACACTCATGATTTGCATGCATGTCCGAAAATAGCCAGATTTTTAGAATGAGATGAGTTATTTTCTAAAATCGAGGTGACGAGAATGTTAAATGGTGAAGAACGGGCATGGTATGCGGCATTCAAGGCAAAGGACGCCCGGTTTGATGGCCGCTTTTTCGTGGGAGTGTCATCCACAAGAATCTATTGTCGTCCGGTATGCAGGGCGAAGCTGCCAAAGGTGGAAAATTGCACCTTTTTTGCCACGGCGGCGTCAGCGGAGAAAGCGGGTTTCCGCCCATGCCTTTTGTGTCGGCCGGAACTTGCCCCCGGGGCCGCGCCCGTTGACGCCACCGTCTCTCTTGCCCGCCGGGCGGCAAGGCTGCTGGAAGAAAACAGTGGAAGCTGGCGGAGTATTGAAGAGCTTGCCGACCATCTCGGCTGTACGTGCCGCCACCTGCGCCGGGCGTTTACAGCGGAATACAACGTCTCTCCGGTACAGTATCTCGGGACATGCAGACTGTTGCTTGCAAAAAGCCTGCTTACAGACACTGACCTTTCAGTGCTCGACGTTGCTATGGCGGCCGGCTTCGGCAGTTTGCGGCGCTTCAATGACGTCTTCAAAAAGCAGTACCGCCTTGCGCCGACTGCTTTGCGCCGGCAGCCGACCGGCGCGACAAGGCGGAATAACGGGATAACCATATCATTGGGCTATCGCCCGCCCTATCAGTGGCAGCGGATGCTGGACTTTCTCGCCCTGCGCGCCATTCCCGGCGTGGAGACGACAAGGGACGGGGAATATCTGCGCACCGTGCGTCTGCAAACAGAAGAGCGGCGCCATGTATACGGCTGGGTACGGGTAGGCCACCGGCCGCAAGACAACGTGTTAACCGTAACCGTGGACTCCTCCCTTCTTCCGGTGTTGACCCATGTGTTGGCCCGGATTCGCCACCTCTTTGATTTGTACTGCGACCCCCATGAGGTATATGAAGTTCTCGGGGCGATGAACGATATTCGCCCCGGCGTTTGCGTTCCGGGCACTCGTTTGCCCGGTTGTTTCGATACTTTCGAGATGGCCGTGCGGGCAGTGTTGGGACAGCAGATTACCGTAAAGGCAGCCGTCACTCTCGCCTCAAGACTCGCAGAGGCCTATGGCGCCCCTGTTCAGACCGGGGTAGAGGGCCTGACCCATGTCTTTCCATCGCCTGAAGATATCATTGCCCTGGATGACCCGATAGACACACATCTCGGCCCGCTGGGAATTATCAAATCGCGGGCGCGAACAATCTCGGAGCTGGCGCGGGTATTTGCGCGGGACGAAATAAATCTGAACTGCGGGGCCCGGCCGGAGAGCGAAATGAAGAAGCTGATGGCTATTCCCGGCATCGGGCCCTGGACGGCGCAGTACATTGCCATGCGGGCCATGGGATGGCCTGATGCTTTTCCACACACGGACTATGGCGTTAAAAAGGCCCTTGCGCCCCACACGGCCGGCGAAATATTGGCTTTGGCGGAGGCGTGGCAGCCCTGGCGCGCCTATGCGACAGTCAACTTATGGAACTCCTTGTAGACGGATACGGAGTGTAAGGAACTGTAAATGAATAGCATGGTCAATATTGCGTTCAGATTCAGTTCAGATTTGGCTGAACTGATTGAACCAAACCGCAGACGTAGCAGGGCTACGTTGAGGATTTGGTGATTGAGGTTCGGTCAAAGATGACCTGAAGATGAGATGCAAGATGCCCATGTTATTTGTTTACAGTTCCTAAGGAGGAAGACGTGTTATATTCGGCACATTATTCGTCGCCTTTGGGCTCGATTATGCTTGTCGGCGATGGCGCCGACCTTGTCGGTCTGTGGCTGGAGGGGCAGAAATATTTTGCCGGAACGGTGGCCGAAGAGATAACGGAAAAACCTGATCTGCCGCTGTTTGTCGCCATTGTGCAATGGCTGGACTTGTATTTCGCGGGCAGGAAACCGGCAATTTCAGGTTTGCCTCTGGCGCCCAGAGGCGGAACGTTCCGCACGGCTGTATGGGATATCCTGCGCGGGATTCCTTACGGCGAGGTCATAACCTATGGCGAGATTGCCAAGGAGATGGCCGCGCGAATGAACAAAGCAAAAATGTCGGCCCAGGCTGTCGGCGGGGCGGTCTCCCATAATCCCATATCCATTATCATCCCCTGTCACCGTGTCGTAGGGGCCAATGGGAACCTGACAGGTTATGCCGGCGGCATCAGCAAGAAAATCAGACTGCTTGAACATGAAGGTGTGGATATGTCCCGTCTGTTCGTACCCGCCAAGGGCACGGCCCTGTAATCCCGGATTCCGCCAGGCGCCGTTTCCGGATAAATGAACAAACCAACAGAGGCTTCTGCATGAAAATCCTCCACACATCTGACTGGCACATCGGCCGCGCGCTCTATGGACGCAAACGCTATGAGGAATTCGAGCTCTTCCTGGACTGGCTCCTGGGCTGCATCAGGGATCAGGGAATAGAGGCGCTGCTCATTGCCGGTGATGTCTTCGACAACGGCACACCCGGCAATCGCGCGCTGGAGCTCTACTACCGCTTCCTCTGTCGCTGCGCCGGCGCGGGATGCGGACACGTTGTAGTGACGGCGGGCAACCATGATTCCCCATCGCTTCTCAACGCCCCCCGCGAGGCGCTTCGATATCTGAACGTTCACGTGGTCGGCTGCATGGCCGAGTCCGCGGAGGATGAACTGGTGACACTGCATGACGCCCATGGCGAGCCGGGGCTGATAGTCTGCGCGGTTCCCTATCTGCGGGACCGGGATATCCGACGGGCCGAGGCCGGTGAGACCTTCGATGACAAGGGGCGCAAGCTGGTGGAAGGCATCCGTGACCATTACCGGATGCTGGGAGACGCCGCCGCGGCCAGACGGGACGTCCTGGGAAGGAATATCCCCATTGTTGCCATGGGTCACCTTTTCGCGGCCGGTGGTCAGGTCGTGGATGGTGACGGGGTCAGGGAGCTGTATGTGGGCAACCTCGGCCAGGTGGGGGGTGATGTGTTTCCCGATTGCTTCGACTACCTCGCCCTCGGCCATCTGCACACGGCCCAGAAGGTTGCCGGTTCGGACCGTCGCCGCTATTCCGGGTCACCCATTCCCATGAGCTTTGGTGAGGCCGGCGGGCGCAAGGTCGTGCTTGCCGTGAACCTGGATGAAACATGCGTCTCAGTGGAGGAGATAGCTGTTCCCTGCTTTCAGAAGCTGGACACGGTGAGAGGCGACTGGAACCGGATAGTCGAGGGGATCACGGCGATGAAAAATGAGGCCGCTTCTGTATGGCTGGAGGTTGTTTACGAAGGTGAAGAGGTCATTGGCGACCTGCGGGAGAGACTGGGGGAGCTGATCGAAGGCGCCTCCCTGGAGATTCTACGGACCAGGAACATGCGCCTTGTCGAGCGGGCTGTGAGCAGCATGGATACGGGGGAGACCCTGGATGACCTGGACGAACATGAAGTATTCGCGCGCTGCCTTGAGGCCCATGGGACGCCGCTGGAACAGCAGGGCGAATTGATCTCGGCCTTTCTTGAAGCGGTGGCGGCCCTCCATGAGGATGACGCGCGGGGGGAACCATGAGAATTCTGCGGCTTCGTTTCAGGAACCTGAATTCCCTGGCGGGCGATTGGGACATCGACTTCACCCATCCGGAATTCGTCTCCAGCGGCATCTTCGCCATTACCGGACCAACCGGTGCGGGGAAGACCACGATCCTCGACGGTATCTGCCTTGCCCTCTACGGCCAGACCCCGCGGCTTGCCAGGATCAACCAGAACGGCAACGAGATCATGTCCCGGCAGACGGGCGACTGTTTTTCCGAGGTGGAATTCGAAACGGCGCAAGGCCGGTATCTCTGCCATTGGAGCCAGCACCGCGCCCGCAAGCGGGCTGACGGCAAATTGCAGGCGCCCCGCCATGAGATAGCCGAAGCTGAAAGCGGAAATATCATCGAGTCGAAACTGACGGCCGTTGTGACCAGGGTCGAGGAAGTCACCGGGATGGACTTCGAGCGCTTTACCCGCTCGATGCTGCTGGCACAGGGAGGGTTTGCCGTATTCCTCCAGGCGACCCCCGACAAGCGCGCTCCTATCCTGGAACAGATCACCGGCACGGGAATCTACAGCCGTATTTCCATGAAGGTCCACGAGCGCACCACCGAAGAGCGGAAAAGGCTGGAAACCATGCGTGACGAACTTGGCAAGATGCAGATGCTCTCCCCGGAGGAAGAGGCGGGACTGCGCGACCAGCTGGCGGAAAAGGAGGGACAGGAGAAAGAGCTGACCGTTATGGCGCGCGCTGTCTCGGAACGGAAGGCCTGGGCGGAGCGGATTGCGGCCCTTGAAGATGAACTTTCCCTGATCGAGAAGGCCTGGCGGTCTTTCGCGGAAAAAAAGGAGGCGGCGGCCCCGGAGTTCCAGCTGCTGGCAAAGGGAAACAGGGCGCTCTCCCTGGACGGCGACTATGTGAATGTTTATGGGGTCCGGAAACAGCGGGAGGCGGAACAGTCCGAGTTGACGACTGCGCGCCAACGCCTTCCCAAGGCTCTGGAATCGCTCCGGATGGCCGCCGGAGAGCTGGAAAAATCAGAGGCGGAACTGCAAAACCGCCGGACGGAGCAGGAGCGGGGGGCGGAGCTGATCCGCGGGGCCAGGGAGCTGGATGTCAAGCTCGGAGAGGTCTTGTCCCAGATCAAGGGACTCGAGCTGGAGATCGGGAAGATCAGGAAGCAGGGCGATGAGCGCCGGGCAGAGATAGGGCAATGTGATAAGGAGATAAATGCCGCCAACACTTCGCTCATGAATGTCGAGGCCTTTCTGGAGCAACAACGGGCGGACGCCGGACTGGCGGAGACCTTGGCCGGCATAGAACACCAGGTGAAAGCGCTCAGGGTCCTCGGGGAACAGGGTGCTGAGCGGCGCAAGCAGGTGGAGCGGCAAATTGATGTCTGCAAGGGCGCCGGGGAGGCGCATCGGCAGGCGGAGACCGCCTGGCGGGAAGCGGTGCTGGCGGCCTCAAGCAATGAGGAGCGTCTCGCGTCGGTGCGCGCCCAATGCGAAGCCCTGTTGCAGGGACAGGATCTCCGGGAGCTGCGCGTCCAGGCCGAAGCCCTGGCGAGCAGGGAGAACCGGTTGCAGACTCTTTACGAAACGGCTGTGAAGATGGAAGAAACCGCCGGAAGGATTGATTTGCTCAACCAGGGCCGGATAGCGGCTGAAAACAGACGGGATGACCTTTTCCGCCAGGTGGAGACCTTGACCGGGGAATCCGTTCTCCGTGACGATATGGTCCGTCAGTTACAGGAGAAAGTCGTGCTGCTGAACCGTGTGCGCGACCTGGAAGCCGAGCGGTCGCAACTTGTGGACGGCGCGCCTTGTCCGCTGTGCGGCGCCATGGAACATCCCTATGCCGCGGGCAACATTCCCCGTCCTGATGAGGCGCAAAGGGAGCTGGAGCTGGCCCGCCGGGCGTCAAAGGAAACGGGAGAGCGGACCTCCGGCGCCAAGGCGGAACTGGCCGGCGTCGTGAAAGAACTGGAGCAGGCGCAACGGGACCTGAAGGAGTCTCATGGACAACTGGAGCGCGACAAGTCCTTCTGCGCCGCTGCTATCGGCGAGTTGGAATTGCGCGAGGATAGCCTGTGGCGGTCATCCGAGATCCGGGCGTACCTTGCATCGTGCGGGGAATCGCTGGCTGAGCGCCGAAGCGTCATCGGCGCGGTGGAGCGGAAAGAAGAGGAAGCGCGGCAGGCGAAAGAGGCATGGGACAAGAGCAGGGAAGAGGTGGCCGGACTGGACAAGGCCCGCCAGGCCGCTGCCCTCAGGTTTGAAAGCGCCGTAAAGGAAAGCAGCCGTCTCGAGCGGGAAGATGCGGCGCTGCGGGAGGATATCGACCGGGCCCTGGCTGAGATGGAACGCGCCGTGGAACCGTATGGATGCGGAGAGATTTCCCTGCAAAACGCGGAAGAGATCCTGTCCTTACTGACCGGGAGGCGCAATGCCTTTGGAGAGAGGTTGCTGGAAAAGGAGCGCCTTGAAAGAAAGATTTCCAGTCTTGAGAGCGAACTGAAGAAGCAGCGGGCTCTGGTGGCTGAGCTGGACGGGAACCTCACCGAAAGGGAGGAACTTCTGCGGGGCAGGTACGCGCATAGGACCGAAATGGCCGCCCGGCGGCGGGAGCTTTTCAGTGATCTCGATCCGGACAGCGAGGAAAAGCGCCTGAATCATAGGTTGAAGGAGGCCGGAGAACGACATGACACGGCATGGCGGGAACACCATCGCCTCCAGGCGGAGCTTGCCGGGCTGGAAGAGGATATAGGGAAAAAATCCGCGTCCATAGCCACGCGCACGGAGAGGCTTGCTGAGCTGGAACCGGTTTTGCGGCAGAGGATAACGGAAGCAGGTTTCGCGGACGAAGAGGATTTCCTGCGGGCCCGCCTGCCAAAGGAACGCCTCGACGAGCTGTCCGGCATGGTTGACCAGCTGCAACGGGAAGAAACGGAAATCCGGACCCGACGTCAGGATAGGACCGATGCTTTAAGGAACGAGCGGGAGAAAGGATTGACCGATAAGACCCTTGAACAGCTTGCAGAGGAGAGCGCGTCCATTTCATCGCGGTTGAGTGAGATGCAGAAGGAGCTGGGAGCGATTAACCAGAGGCTTCAGCAGCAGATCTCCCAGCGGCGGCTCCAGCAGGATCGGCTGCGCGCCGTCGAGCTGCAAAAAAAGGAATGCTCGCGGTGGGAGAACCTGCACGATCTGATCGGTTCCGCCGACGGCAAGAAATTCCGCAACTTCGCCCAGGGGCTCACCTTTGAGCTGATGGTTGCCCACGCCAACCGCCAGCTTCAGAAAATGAGCGACCGGTATATTCTGGTCCGCGATTATGATGAACCTCTTGAGCTCAACGTTATTGACAACTACCAGGCCGGCGATACCCGCTCCACGAAGAATCTCTCCGGCGGAGAAAGTTTCATTGTCAGCCTGGCCCTGGCGCTCGGCCTCTCTCACATGGCAAGCCGCAAAGTGCGAGTGGATTCACTTTTTCTCGACGAAGGATTCGGCACCCTTGACGAAGATGCCCTTGAGACCGCCCTGGAAACGCTCTCAGGTCTTCAGCGGGAGGGAAAGCTGATCGGCGTCATTTCGCATGTGCCGGCTCTCAAGGAGCGCATCGGCGTCCGGATCCAGGTCGAGGCCGGCGCCGCCGGGCGCAGCGTCCTCAGCGGCCCGGGCTGCCGGCGGGTCGCGTCAGTCCCAGGTAGAACGCAATGATGGATTATGGGCGGCCGGTCAATGCCTCGTCCCTTTCCATCCTGATTGCCCCTGAAGGGCACACACGGGCGCAAAGGGAACATCCCGAGCACCTGGACCTGTCGAAACGGATCTCCTTGACATGTTCAATGGCCTGAAACCCTCCGTCGCGGCACGACACCAGGCATGCCCGGCAGTGGGTGCATCTCGCGGGATCCACCCGGGGCATGACGCGGAATTCCTGGTCAAGGGCGGAGAAGGCCGTTACCCTGTCGCGGCAGAGACCGATGAAGTCATCAGGCCGCGAGAAACCATGCCATGTCATGAACTCCCGCAGCTCTTCCTTCATCCGGCCGATTACGTCGAAGCCGCGCAGCATGACTTCGGTACAGACCTGCGCCACAGGCGCCCCCAGGAGCATGAATTCAGCGGCGTCAAAGCCGCCGGATATCCCGCCGCAGGCCATGATCGGCAAACCAGGCGCCCTGAGCAGTTCACTTACCGCCCGGAGGGCGATGGGTTTTATCCCCGGTCCGGAATAGCCGCCGCAGGAGGTGAGCCCGCCGATATCGGGCAGGGGCCGAAGCCTCTTCAGGTCGATTGACATCAGCGACGGAATGGTGTTGATTGCGCAGATGCCGTCGGCCCCGGCGCCCGCGACCGCTTCCCCGATGGACTGGATATCTGTGACCGCCGCTGTCAGCTTGGGGACTATGGGCAGCCGGATGTCGGCCGCCTCTTTCAGCCATGAGGTGATGAGGGCGGAATACCCTGCGTTCTGCCCGATGGCGGCGCCCTTTCCCTTTTCCGGGCAGCCGTGGGGACAGGAGAAATTCAGCTCCAGGAGATCCGCCCCGGCGTCCTGGCAACCTCTGGCGAGGAACAGCCAGTCGTCAGGGTCGCGGGCGTCGCCCATGATGCTGCCGATAACGGCCTTGTCCGGGAATTCGGCCTTGAGACGGGCTATGGTGGCGAACCACTCATCGGGCGGCAATTCGCTCAGCAGCTCAAGGTTTTCAAAGCCGATGATTGTCCCTCCCGCGCGGGAAACCGCGAAACGGTTCTGGAGGTTCCTTACCGGTTCGCGAATGAGTGTCTTTATCACGGCGCCGCTCCATCCGGCGCGAAAAGCCCTTCGAATCATTTCACCGTTTGCCGTGGGGGGCGCCGATGCAAGGATGAACGGGCTGTCAAGGGCAACACCCAGATAGTTGGACTGAAGATCCATCGCACCCTCCTTTACGGTTTGATCCTGATGTAATACAGCATGCCCAGATACCGTTCTCCGCTGAATACGGGTCTGAACGTGAAAACACCCGTCCTTCCTTCGAAGAGGCGCGCCTCCATGGCCGCCGGCTTCCTTTCCTCTACAATTCTGAGAGTCTCGGGGTCGCTGTCCGCCAGGGCCTTGTGGTAGTCGTAGCCGGTAAGGCTGTTTTCAGGGGGATAGCCGAAGCGGTTCATGCCGTTTTCATCGACCCATTGAACGGCGTAGACGTCGGGAGTCCTGTCGTAGAAACCGCGCAGGATGTCCAGGGCCATCTTTTTTTCACCAAGAGACAACGCGGCAATGAGAGAGGTGTTCGCCGCAAGGGTCTCCAGGGCCTGCTCCGGTGGCTCCGCAGTTCCGGCGCGCGGGATGCGTTTCCCTGAAGCGTCGTGTTCCGCCCGCATGACCATGAGACGCCACTGGGCGCCGTAGAGTGAGACCGTCTGCCAGAAAACGGTCTTTTTGACGGCCTTTTTCGCGGAGGGGTATTTGCTCCAGTAGGAACCGCTCCCCTGGGGTAGAGACGAGATGTTCCGGGTGAGTCGCTGAAAGCGGCTGTCCCGGGAAAAAGGCCTGGATGAAAAGAGATTAAGGCCGGTATGGTGCGAATCGGCGTCATAGAGAATTCTCCCTTCCTTTTCCATGGCCCATATATCCAGGGGCGCGCCCTGCGTAAGAGGATGAATGATGTCGCCCAGCAGTCTGGCCGGTGAAAAGAGCACGCTCACCGCACCGATGAAGCGGCCGCCGGGGTTGACAACCGGATACTGGGCATCAGCGGCCTCGAAACCTTCAACCGCCCTGAACACGGAGCTGAGGACCGGTTTCCCGGATTCCCTTACCCGCCGGACCTGTTCCTGGTCGCTGATATCCGTCCCCTCGAAACGGCGGAATGGGGCAGGTTCGACGGTTACCATTCTTCCCTTGCCGTCGATGGTAGAACAGTCAACCGCGTAGGGTAACGCGCCGCATAGTTCCCGAAGCGCAGAGCGCGCCTTCTCACCCTCCAGCCCAGATGCCCCGAGGGTCGCGGCTGCGCGTTTCAGCGCCGCGTCAAGGCGCCCGAACTCCTCTTCAACCTTGCCTGCCGCCAGGTTCAGGGAAAGCGGTGTCTCGCCGGAACAGAAAGCGGTCGAAACTCCTGAAATAAACAGCCCAATCAAAAGCGCCGTAACAATTCTCATCACCATTCCAATCTCCTTTCAGATCCGGCTCGCCTTTTCGCTATTTCCCATGCTTTTTTGTCCCGCAAGGCGCCCGGAGTGTCGGAAAACCTTGCGGATTCAGAATTTGTGTAAAAAAAAGCGACATTCCATGAGCGTGGGATAATGGCAATAAACGCCATGTCCGCGGTGAATCTATCACGCGCCAGACATTTGATCAAATATTTTGAGTAGTGATTCCGGATACATAGCCAGTCATGGCCGCAATTGTTTACATCCTGAACACAAACTGTTTTTCTTGAGATTAATTTGTTTAGTGATAACTATATGTTACGCGAATTTGTCTTGGCACGGATATGGCAATTTTTAATTAAGAGAGAGGATTTGCGAAATATTCGAGGAGGGCTTGAGGAAGGACCCTTGTTGAAACCCTGATATTTGCCTTTGTATGGAGAATTGCAGCTATGAATTTTGCTCGAAAGAGAAATGGACTCAGGCGGGAACAGGCCAAAAGAGTTCTCGGGAAAACCGCCGGCGAACTGGGTCGAATAATGGGAGAGCCATCGGTCTCTTACAGCTATCGGGATAATGAGGTTTTCCTTTATGATTCCAAGCCGGTAAAAACCGTTTCCCTGCGCAATGGGGTGGTGGTGAAATGTGACGATTATGCCGACTCCAGGAGATACATCCGCGTTCAACCCATTGGGAGCATACCGGTTCTTGCCATGGGAAAAGATAAAGACAGGGGCACTCTGAAGGATATCTCGATAAGCGGCGTTGCCGTGTCCCATGATGGTATACCCTTTGCGACCGGAGACCGGGTATTGCTCGCTTTCGCGCTGCCAATCGAAGGAATTGACCGCTTTATCGAGATCCCTTGCCGGGTCCATAACACCAGAAACGGCGTCGAAGGAGCCACAACGGTTTTTAACTTCGATTTTTACGGTGGTTATCACAAAAAGAGACTGGTTGCGCGTTATGTGTCGTTGCGAAAGGCACAGGTGGAAATGGGACTGGATGATTCCTTTTTCCTGTGACCATGCAGGGCAGCCTTATCATTGCCGGCCAAGATACCTGGCGAATCGAACATTTTCATACATGCCGCTTATGGGGTCCGGTCTGTCCCTTCCGCCGATACAGCGACAGGCAGGGAACGGCTGTTGTAAGCAACTCGCCTTTTTCGGTCCATCGAGGACAATGCTCTTACGGTCTGGATCGTCAAGGTTGGACACCAGAGAGAGGTTTATCGGAAGATCTAAGTAGCAGGAAGGTTTTGGCCGGAAAGACAAAGCGGCTTTCCCGAGACGGGAGAGCCGCTTTGTTGTTACTGCGCAGCAAGAAACCGACGAACCGGTCGAGACGCCCCTTTTCGGGCAACTCGCCCGGCTGTGCGGGGCTGTCAGACGATCATGTTCTCCATGGCCCAGACGCCGCACGGACAGATGCCGGCGCAGATGCCGCAGCCGATACAGTACTTGTCGTCCGAGGTGTATTCTACGGAGCCGTCTTCCTTCTCCGTGCGGACGATGGCGCCCTCCGGACAGGTTTCCAGGCACATGGAGCAGTCACGGCAGGTGCCGCAGGAGATGCAGCGGTGCACCTCGTTTTTCGCGTCCGTGACCCGGAAGCGGCCGCGGTTCTGGGGGATGAACAGTTCCCGGCTCAGCTTCTCCTGGGGTATCATCTCCGGCTTCTTCTGGGGGACCAGTTCCCAGCCGCTGAGGTAGGCGTTGATGTATTCGGCCACCTCGCGGCCGCCGGCGATAGCATTGGTGAGGAGCCCCGGCTTTATGGTGTCGCCGATGGCAAACACCTTTTCATTCCGGACCGACTGCCAGCATTCCGTCACGTCCATCATGCCGCGATCCGTAAGCCATTCGCGGGGCACGTAGGAGAGATCGGGCCTTTCTCCGATGGAGATGATGACCGTGTCGGCCTCGATCAGGCGGCCGTCCTTGGCGCGCAGCCCTTCTGCGTCTATTCTCCCGGTGAACACCGGCCACTGGATATCTCCACCAAGGGCCTTGAAGTGATCGATCTCCTTCTGGTAGGCTGCGGGACGCTGCACGTCGATGGCGGTCACCTTTTCCGCTCCCATGGCATAGGCCCCCAGCGCCACATCCATGCCCGCGTTGCCCGCGCCGATAACGACCACCTTTTTCCCCACCTTGGGGTTTTCACCGTTGTTGATGGCCTTGAGGAAATCCAATCCCTTGACCAGACGCTCGTGGCCGGGGAAAGGAATCACCACCGGGTTGTGGGCGCCGCTGGAGATGACCAGCGCGTCGTAATCCGCCTGCATGGCGTCGAAGGAGGCCTTGTCAATCTTCTGGGAAACGCGGATATCCGCGCCCATTTCCTTGATGCGGTTGACCTCGCTGTCCAGGATCTCGCGGGGCAGTCGCTCCATGGGGATGGCCTGTCGCAGCTTGCCGCCCACCTCCCTGTCGCCTTCGAACAGCGTGACGCTGTGGCCGAGGAGGCTCAGGCGCCATGCCGCGGACAGGCCGCCGGGACCACCGCCGATGATGGCGACCTTTTTGCCGGTGGCCGCTTTCTTTGCCGGCGGGGCCGCATCCCGAGAAAGGCGTCCCAGTTCCTGCATGGCCACCGGCAGGTCGATGAACTGGCGGCTGCAGGCATCCTTGCACAGGTTGGGGCAGACCTGGCCGCAGACGCTGGCAGGGAAAGGGGAGAAGTTGAGCACCAGCTCCAGCGCTTCCTTGACCTTGCCCTGGCGGAGCAGGTTGATGCGATCCTGGGTCGGTATGCCCGTCGGGCAGGCGGTCTGGCAGGGCGCGCCGAACAGCTTGTTCTGCCAGTGGGGGACCTTGAGTCGGTCTTCTCCGGTATTTACGAAGTTGACCACCTGATCGTAATCGTCGGCGACAACATCGCCGAAGATGCCGCCTTCGACCCATTTTTGGGTGCGGAATTCCTTCATGGAAATCCGGTCCAGACGCTGGCGCTCTTCCCAGGTCATGGCCACGATCTTCTTCCACTGGGAGAGATCGGTCAGCTGGGAAATCAGGTGCGAGCGACCGATCTTTTCCAGGAACACCGGCATGTTGGAGAGAAGGAATTCCTGATCCGCTCCATCGAGATCCAGGAGCCATACCTGTTTCGACAGCCCCTTTACCGGGCCTCGCACATAGATGGCGCCGCCCACCATACCGATGCAGGCCCGGTCGCCCAGAACCGATTCGAACTGGTCCGAGTCGTAACCGCAGACAACGGCGATGCCGCCGCCCATGAACTCGAAGGAGAAGGAGCCGGTATTTTTCAGGATCCAGAGTTCCGGCGGTTCATAGGACGGGTCGTGTTTCATGAGGGAACCGGTACGGGTCCCGGCTCGGCCGCCCACGTAGATCTTGCCGCTGGCGGAGCAGTGGCCGGTGGTGTCACCGCCGTCTCCTTTCAGGGTGAGGACGGCGCCGGCGTTGAGCCAGCCCACGTCGGCCGGGGCGGGGCCTTCCACCAGGATCTCCGTGCCTTCCAGGCCGAAGGAGCCGACCCTCTGTCCGGGGTTCTTGACGGTAAACTTCAGAGGTTTGCCGTCTTTGGTCCAGAGCGGGCCGCCGATGTCGTGGTGGCCGGAGGCGAGGATCTCGAATTCCGTTTCTCCCTGGTCAAGCGATGCGTATATCTTCTGCAGCAGTTGCTGCGTGGAGATACGTTTGTTCTGTTCATCAAAACCCGAAATTAAAGCTGGCATGTGTCTCTATCCTCCCTAGCAGACGTATTGGACCTGGAGGCGGTCCGCCACCGCCTTGTCCGTGGAAATCAGGCAATCGGAACGCCCTACCGGCAGCGAAGAATTGCCGATGGGAGCCATGAGCTTGCGCAGTTCCTTGTCCACGCCCAGAAAGTAATTGACAATGTTTTCCGCGACCTTGTCCGGGTTGAGCCTTTTCACCAGGAGCGGCTCCTGGGTGGTTATCCCCGCCGGGCAGAGGCCGGTGTTACAGGCGTTGCAGCGGCTGTGCTCGTTGCCGAGGCAGCCGGCCAGCTGCAGCATCAGCTTGCCGGTAAAGACGCCGTTGGCCCCGAGGCAGAACATCTTGAAGGCGTCCGCCGCCAGGTTGCCGGTCTTGCCCAGACCGCCGGCCGCCCACAGGGGAATCTGTCCCTGGCGACCCTGTGCGCAGGCTGCCTGATAGCAGTCGCGCAGCTTGCTGACCACCGGATGGCCGGTATGGTCCAGGGAGATGTCATGGGCCGCGCCGGTGCCGCCGTCGATGCCGTCCAGGAAAAATCCGCCGACGATGTTGTACGGGTCGCGCACCAGGTTGTTGAACACCGACACCGAGGTGGCGCTGGCCGCCACCTTGATGGCCACCGGCACGCGGAACTTGAAGGCCGCGTTAAAGGAGAGGAACATCTTCTGCACGCTCTCTTCGATGGAATAGAGACCCTGGTGGTTGGGCGGTGACAGCAGGTCCGACTTGGGTACCCCGCGGATTTGCTGTATGTGGGATGCAACCTTGGCCGCCATGAGCAGGCCGCCGTCGCCGGGCTTGGCCCCCTGGCCGATCTTGATGAGAACGCCGGCCGGGTCTTCCACCATGTGGGGCATGGCCTTGATGATGCGGTTCCACCCGAAGTGGCCGGAGGCGATCTGCAGGATGACGTACTTCAGGTACTTGCTCTTCAGCAGGCGCACCGGCATGCCGCCCTCGCCCGAGCACTGGCGCACCGGCAGGCCGCACTCCTCGTTCAGGTAGGCCACGGCCATGGAGACCGCCTCCCACATCCGCCAGGACAGGGCGCCGATGGACATGTCGCCGATGATGATCGGGTAGATCCAGTTCAAAGGCGGGGTCTGGCCGGTTTTGGTCAGCTTGCCGTCCGGGCCGAGGGTGAACGGCAGGTCCTGCGCCGGGAGCACGCGGCCCAAGGGCGCCAGGCAGTCAAAGGTGTGGCGCTCGGCATCCAGGCTCGGGTCGGTCATCTGGGAGATGCGGCCCACGCGCAGGGTGTCGAGGGTGCGGGCCTGGACCTCCAGGTTGTTGCGCCCGCCGCGCTTGGGACCGCTGGCCGTGGTCGCCTGGTACACCACGTTGAAGCGCGAATCCGGGTTGCGTTCCGAACGGATGGCGCTGTTGGGGCAGACCCGCTCGCATACGCCGCAGCCGCGGCAGAAATGTTTCAGAATGTTCACCTGGGTGATGACCGGTGTCGCGTTGAAGGAGATCTTCGGCTCCGGGGTCTCGGTGTCCGAGAAGGATTTGCGGCGGCGCTCCACTTTCGGCTTGATGGCGCCGAAGCTGCAAGCCGCCACGCACGAACCGCACAGGGTGCAGCGCTTGGTATCGTAGATGACCTTCCAGGGAAGGTCGTTGCAGGCCAGATCGTTTATTTTTACTGCTTCCATCGCTGGACCTCCAGATTGTTGTCGACTACGACAATTTCCCGTTCATTGGGATAGATGTCGGTTTCCCAGTCCCGTTCAGGCAGGATTTCATTGATGCCGCACACCTCCGAAGAGAAGACCACTGTATCCTCGGTGCTCCCCACCACGATGGGTCTGAGCTTCTTTGCGTCGCACACGACCCACATGGTGAAGTCGGGCAGGGCGCCGATGATGGTGTTGGGGCCGTTGATCTCCAGGTGCGCCAGGGACTGGCGGATGGCGAGCAGCTCTTCTTTGTCTTCGCGCTTTACGACCTCCTCGAAGGGGAGCGGCGTGATGATGTGCTTGTAGTACTGGAGCGGCCACCCCAACTGGCGGTGCATGTAGTGCATGGTGTAGAGGAAGCACTGGGAATCGGATTCGAAACCGATGTAGCCGGGATGCAGGGTGGACTGGAACTCCTTGTTCTTCTGGTAGAAGGTGTTCTCGCCGTTGGTCAGGGTCACGTAGCCCTGGAGGAAGAAGGGATGGGCCGCATACCGTACGATGGCGTAGTTGGTGTTCTGGCGGCACTGGGCGGTGATGGTCCTGGCCGTGAAGGACTCGTCGGGCTCCCAGAGCCCGAAGAAGGTGCCGATGTCCCGGGGGTCGCCGATCTCCTTCAGTGTTATGACATCCGGCCAGAAGGAGTAGACGAAGCCGGTCTCCCCCCTTTCCATGGCGAAACGGATCCGCAGGCGGGTTTCGGTCAGCAGTTCTTCCTTTTCCCTCTTCGTAGCGTTTTCCATCTCCTTTGGGTAATCAAAGGTGCGGAATACATAGTTGGGCATGGCCTTAATGTCCAGCCCGGGAAGGCGGCTCGTGTCCGGGATCCACTCGAAGACACAGCGGAATCCGCTGACATCGAGGATCTCCTCGGCGATGGCCAGTCCCTCATCGGTACAGGCCAGCGAAAGGGTCGGCTTGTCCTTGTAGCCGGCGAATATCCCCCCCAGATCCTGCATGACCATGGCAAAGCCGGAATTGTCATGCCCTTTCTGCTGGGAGTTCATTAGATGCAGTGCCTTGCTGGGGTGCACATAGTTGAGACTTTTAATGGCGCCTATTCGACACATGAACGGTTTCCTCCAAAAGGGGCTGCAAAGTCGCCTGCGCCGGCAACGGGCAGCGGTTGTTTGATTCGTCTTTTGTCGCTGTTGCGGACAACCCTTTGTTTTCGGCCCGGTCTGATGGATTCATCATCCGGTGAAACGGCTATATAGCAAGGAGCGGGCCCATGTGAACGATATGTGAAAAAAATGGAAAAAAAAGAATTTTCTCTCGTAATACCAAAGGGATAAAAGAAGTGTACTCTTTACTGGATGGGAGCGCTGGGAAAGGAAAAGCTACGGTATCCGCTATATTGAGTATATTAGATAGTTATTTTGGAGTAGAAATATTATTCAATACCTTGACGAAGGATGTGCGCCCGGCTATCTCACCGGCATTCATGTCTGGTCGAAAGTCGCTGAATCTGGTAGAGTGGGGCAAGGTTTTCGCCGGTGAATCCCGGAGCGTTTTTATCCAGGAAAAGGTATTTATTCACGCAAAGACGCAAAGGAGATTCAAATAAGAAGAGAAACAGACTGGTATCATCGGTCAGGCAAGCGGCCTCATTTGCATGTTATTGATTTTTCTTCGCGTCCTTCGCGGCTTTGCGTGAGATAGCCTTTTTCAGGTTTATTGATTTGATTGAAGAGGTGTATAAGCCATGCTGATCCGCTTTCCGATTGCCCTCATCTGTCTTTCCCTTTTGTTTCTTGCCGGGACCGCGCGCGCGGGGTCATCCGCGCCATCCCCATGCGAGGAGTGGAACTCCCTGCAACAGGCGGTCAGGGACGGAACCATGGGGCGGGAAGAAGCCCGCGGGGAGATAATCCGCCTGGAGGCAAGGCTGCGGGAAGCCTATACCGGCAAAACCGTCCATTCTCCGTTTCATTTTCCAGTGAAGGGTTACGGGCCGGACTGTATCGGCGGGGAACGGGGCAGCGGCTTCAGGCCCGCCGGTTACAGCTTCTACGACGGCAATCGGCACGGAGGCCATCCCGCCCATGACCTGTTCATCCGGGACAAATCCGGCGACGGACTGGATGACGTTACGGGCGGGCCCGTGGAGGTGGTTTCCATGAGCGACGGCGTAGTAATCGGGGTGAACCCTTCGTGGGAATATCCCAGCGCCATAAGAGGCGGGATCTATGTCTGGGTCTATGACCCGGCGGACGGTCTCTATTACTATTACGCCCATCTGTCCCGGGTGTTGGTGGCGCCCGGTGACCGCGTGAAGGCCGGCGATACCATCGCCCTCCTGGGCAGAACCGGAAAGAACGCATGGCCCAGGCGTTCCCCCACCCATCTGCATTTCATGTGCCTCGCCTTTGACAAAGGAAGGATGACACCCCGCGACACCTATAGTCATCTGCTGGAGGCAGTTGCCGGACCTGGCAAAAAGGGGGATGGCGCCGCGGTACGGAACATCTTGCGGAGGAATATTCAGGTTTCCCCCGGCGAGGGGGAGTCTCGTACAGGAGATTGACAAACCTCTCTTCCTGTGGCACAGAATAGCGGAAGGCGCTATGGTTATGAGACGCCGCACGCACTCTGATTTTCAACAAGGAGGTATAACAATGCCAAGTGTTAAAGGGACGAAGACCGAACAGAACCTGCTGAAGTCGTTTTCCGGCGAAAGTCAGGCCCGCAACCGCTACACTTATTTTTCTTCCGTAGCGCGCAAAGAAGGATTCGTGCAGATTGCTGATATCTTTGATGAAACCGCGAACCAGGAAAAGGAGCACGCGAAGCGTTTCTTCAAGTTCCTGGAAGGGGGAGACCTGGAGGTTACCGCCTGTTTCCCCGCCGGAAAAATAGGAACCACGGCCGAGAACCTTCTCGCGGCCGCCAACGGAGAGCTGGAAGAGCATTCAGCGTTGTATCCGGAGTTCGCTGAAGTCGCGGCCAGGGAAGGGTTCGCGGACATCGCGGCGGTGTGGAACGCCATCTCCGTGGCGGAAAAGCAGCATGAAAAACGCTACCGTGACCTGCTGGCGAATATAGAAAACGGCCGGGTCTTCAAGCGTGACACCAAGGAGGTATGGCGCTGCCGCAACTGCGGATACCTGCACGAAGGCGCCGGCGCTCCGGAGCTGTGTCCGGCATGCGCCCATCCCCAGGCCCATTTCGAGCTGCTGGGTGAAAACTGGTAATCATCAGGAAGACCGTATCTCTCATCTAAGGGACTCGGAAGAAGCTGATATACCAGGTTTTACGCTCAGAT